>NZ_CP005188.1:3067500-3351250 GCF_001563285.1 Sphingobium sp. MI1205 | reverse complement strand
AGCAAGGGATAGGTTGCGGGTAAAAATACCCCTTTTGGATAGCACCCACTAGCCGGAATCTTATCCACATGCCCCCAACAGGCCGTCATTTTCATCCACAGCCTGTGGGTAACGTGGACAAGTGGATTGAATCGGTCCCGAATCCCTGACCGGGAAGAGTCAAGCTGTTGGCAAAACGGGGCACAGCGCATAAACCCCGCTGCCAAGCGCCCTACTATCATCATCATCCTTCTAAGAATCTAATTATAAGAGAGTATATGACGGGACCAGATGCCGGCCTTTCCACCGGAACCACCAAGCCGCTGCTTTCGGTGCTGAAGGGTGAATGTCCCGCCGTGCCGCCCATGTGGCTGATGCGTCAGGCGGGCCGATATCTGCCGGAATATCGCGCCTTGCGATCGGAAAAGGGCGGATTCCTGGAACTGGTCTATGACAGCCCTGCCGCCGCCGAAGTCACGCTCCAGCCGCTGCGCCGCTTCGGCTTTGACGGCGCTATCCTTTTTTCCGACATTTTGATCGTGCCCTATGCCATGGGCCAGGATCTCTGGTTCGAAACGGGGGAGGGGCCTCGCCTTGCACCGATCCTCAGTGAAACAGATCTCTCCGCGCTTAAACCCGACCTTGGCCGCTATGAGGCGGTCTATGAAACGGTGCGGCTGGTGAAGGCGGCGCTTGACCCGTCTGTCACCTTCCTTGGTTTTGCAGGCAGTCCCTGGACCATTTCCACCTATATGGTCGCGGGGCAGGGCAGCAAGGATCAGGGGGCGGCGCGACGCCTCGCCTATCAGGATCCCGAACGCTTCGGCGCGATCATTGACGCGATCGTCGATGCGACGGTTCTCTATCTTTCCGGCCAGATTCAGGCGGGTGTCGAAGCGGTGCAGCTGTTCGACAGCTGGGCAGGCAGCCTAGCCCCGCTCCAGTTCGAACGCTGGGTGATCGAACCCAATCGCCGCATCGTCGAAAAGCTCAAGGCCCTGCACCCCACCATTCCCATCATCGGCTTTCCCAAGGGCGCGGGCGCAAAGCTGGCCGACTATGCCGCCGGTACGGGTGTCGATGCGATCGGCGTTGATGAAACGGTCGATCCGCATTGGGCCAACCGCGTGCTGCCCCAGGGGCTGCCGGTGCAGGGCAATCTTGATCCGCTGGCGCTGATCGCCGGGGGCAGGGCGGTCGAGGAATCGGTCGACAATATCCGCGCGGCCTTTGCGGGCCGTCCGCATATCCTCAATCTTGGCCATGGCATCCTGCCCGACACGCCGATTGCGCATGTCGAAGCGTTGATCGCCTATGTCCGGCAAGGAAAGGATCGCTGATGCCCTATCTCGGCGCCGCCTATCTGTGGGTGAAGGCCGCCCATCTCATCTTCGTCATCTTTCTGATGGCGGGCCTGTTCATGATGCCGCGTTTCTTCGTCTATCACCACCAATGCGCCGTGGGATCGGACGAGGATCGCAAATGGATCGATCGCGAAAGGCGGTTGCTGAAAATCATCCTCAACCCTTCGCTGATACTGGTATGGCTATTCGGCCTCATGCTGATGGTCGAAATCGGCGCGTGGCATTTCGGCTGGTTTCACCTGAAACTGCTCTTCGTCCTGGGCCTGTCCGCCTATCATGGCTGGATCGCGGGCTATGTGAAGAAACTTGCTGTGGGCCAGCGCCCCATGACCGAGAAGAATCTGCGCCTCATCAACGAAATCCCCGGCATAGCCGCCGCCGTGATCGTCGTCGCGGTGATCGTAAAGCCCTTCTGACTCTCATCATCCCGGCAACTTCCCCCGGCGTCCCAGCGGAAGCTGGGATCTCGTGAGGTCACACTGAACGCCAGAGATTCCAGCTTCCGCTGGAATGACGGCAGTCACGCAACCGGCTCGACCGCGATATTGTCGATCAACCGGGTCCGCCCCAGCTTCGCCGCGCCCAGCAGGCGGGCAGGGCGGTCGAGCACGCTCATCGGCTCCAGCGTCACCGCATCGCACAGCGACACATAATCGACCGGGTCAAATCCATGTGCAGCCAACATCGTAATCGCCTTGGCAATGGCGGATTCAACGGTCGCGCCCTTTTCCATCTGCCGCGCCGCTTCGCCCAGCGCGCGGGGCAGGGCGAGCGCGGCCTTGCGCTCTTCCTCGGTCAGATAGGCGTTGCGCGATGACAGGGCCAGGCCATCCTCCGCCCGCTGCGTCGGCACGCCGATGATCTCGATGGGCATGTCGAGGTCGCGCACCATCTGCCGGATCATGGCGAGCTGCTGATAATCCTTCTCGCCGAACAGCGCGACCTGGGGCTGCACCTGGTTCAGCAGCTTGGAAACGACTGTGGCGACACCGTCGAAATGGCCCGGCCGCGCTGCGCCATCCAGTCCTTCGGTGACGCCGGAAACCGAAATATTGGTGGCATATCCTGCCGGATACATGACCTCGGGCGTCGGCGCCCACAGGATGTCGACGCCCGCCGCCTGGAGCATCTGTGCATCCTTGGCCTCGCGGCGCGGATAGCTATCGAGATCCTCATTGGCCCCGAACTGCTTGGGATTGACGAATATCGACACCACCACATGCCCGGCATGCCGCCGCGCCTCCTCTACCAGCGCCATATGGCCTTCATGCAGCGCGCCCATGGTCGGGACGAGCGCGACGGGCCGTCCGTCGCTTTTCAGGGCTTCAATCGCGGATCGCAGGGCAGGAAGGTCACGCAGGGTTTGCACGGGACGAATGGCTCCGATAAGGCAACGGCCAAGGGGAATAATATCCCGCTAAAGCCACGACCCGGCAACAGGGTCAAGAATCGTTGCGATAATAACGGGGGTATCAATGGGTCCGAATGCCCACGCGCATCATATCGTCTTCGCCAATGAAAAGGGCGGGACCGGCAAGTCAACGACGGCTGTCCACACCGCCATCGCGCTGACGGCGCTCGGGCACAGGGTCGGCATGATCGATCTCGACCCGCGCCAGCGCACCGTCACTCGCTACATGGAAAATCGCGCCGAAACCGCCCGGCGTCGCGGCATAGAGCTGCCCGCGCCCGAATTCGCCGTGTTCGAAGGGGACACGGTAGAGGCGCTGGAGGAACAGGCCACCGCCCTTGCGGAGGGCAAGGATTTTCTGGTCGTCGATACGCCCGGCCGCGACGATGTCTTCGCCCGGCACATGGCGGCTCGCGCGCACACGCTGGTGACGCCGATGAACGACAGTTTCGTCGATTTCGACCTCATCGGCCAGGTCGACGCCGAAACCTTCAAGGTCCGCCGCCTGTCCTTCTATTCCGAACTCATCTTCGAAGCGCGCAAGACGCGGGCAAAGGCGGATGGCGTCTCGATCGACTGGGTCGTCCTGCGCAACCGCGTCCAGCATCATGACGCCCGCAACAAGAAACGCGTTGGCGATGCCCTGATGGAACTGTCCCGCCGCGTCGGATTCCGGGTGATTCCGGGTCTCTCGGAACGCGTCATTTTCCGAGAGCTTTTCCCCTCGGGGCTCACCCTGCTCGACAAGGGGCATCTGGGCGACCTGGGCGTCAGCCATATCGCCGCCCGCCAGGAACTGCGCGAAATGGTGTCGGGGCTTTCGCTGCCAGCCCGGGAGGAAACGGCGTCGTTCGATCTGCTCGGCGCTGCTTGATGGGTCTTTTCGCGCTTCTTTTTCTCGGGCTTGCGGCCTGGCTGATCTGGACGGGACGGTTGCAACGCATGAGCGTGAAGGACGGAATGGTGCTGGGCGCCGCGCTGGTGGGCGCGGTGATGGCCGCCAAGGGCAAGCCGCTCGCCGGCGCGCCCTTGCTGATGGGAGCGGTCTACTTCTTCTTCAATCAGGCGAAGAAAAAGCCAAAGGCCGTGCGCTCGAAACAGCCATCGCCTGAAACCCTCAGCCTCGACAAGGCGCGCGCGCTGCTGGGTGTTGGCCCGGATGCCGACGCGAATGCGATTCGCGCGGCGCACCGGCGGCTGATCGCCTCGGTCCATCCCGACCGCGGGGGGACCGAAGCGCTGGCGGCGGAAATCAACGCCGCCCGCGACCTGCTGCTGGCCCAGGCAGCGGAAAAGGACGCGTCACGCCGGGGCTGATGCGATAGAAGGGTGCATGTCGATGGCCCACCCTTTCCACCCCTCGCTATTGCGCGAATATGACATGCGTGGCGTGTTTGGCGACACGCTGGACGAGCATGATGCCCATGCGGTCGGCCGCAGCTTCGGCACGCTGGTCAGGCGGCGCGGCGGATCAAGGGTGGTGATCGGCCGCGATGGTCGGCTGAGTTCGCCCTGCCTCGAATCCGCGCTCGCCGACGGCCTTGCCCAAAGCGGCGTGGATGTGCTGCGCATCGGCATCGGCCCCACGCCAATGCTCTATTATGCCGAAGCGGTCCTGGATGTTGACGGCGGCATTCAGGTAACCGGCAGCCATAATCCCGCCGATCACAATGGCTTCAAGCTGGTATTGGCGCATGAACCCTTTTTTGGCGCGGACATCGCCCGGCTTGGCAGCATGGCGGCGGCTGGCGACTGGGAAGAGGGCAGCGGCAGGGTCGAGAGCATCGACATCGTGGACCGCTATGTCGCCCGGTTGTTGCAAGGGTTCGACGGTGCGCCCTGCCGGATCGGCTGGGATGCGGGCAATGGCGCGGCTGGCCCCGTGATCGACAAGCTCGTCCAGCTGCTGCCGGGTGAGCATCACACGCTCTTCACCGAAATAGACGGTAATTTCCCCCATCATCACCCCGATCCCACGATCGAGGCGAATGTGCAGGATCTGCGCGCCCTTGTCCTTTTAAACAAACTCGATTTCGGAGTGGCTTTCGACGGCGACGGCGACCGCATCGGCGTGATTGACGGCAAGGGGCGGATTATCCAGGGCGACCAGCTGCTCGGTCTGTTCGCCGAACTGGTCCTGAAAAACCGGCCCGATGCGACGATCGTTGCCGATGTGAAATCCAGCCAGGCGCTGTTCGACCGTGTCGCCGCGCTTGGCGGCCGACCGCTCATGTGGAAGACCGGGCACAGCCACATCAAATCCAAAATGAAGGAGGTTGGCAGTCCCTTAGGCGGCGAGATGACGGGTCACATCATGTTCGCCGACGATTATTACGGCTTCGACGACGGCCTCTACGCCGCGATACGGCTGATCCGTGCCGCGAGCGAGTCTGGCGAGACGATCGCCTCCCTTCACGATCATATGCCCGTCATGCTGAACACCCCGGAACTGCGCTTTCGCGTCGAGGAAAGCCGCAAGTTCGCGATCGTGGAGGAGATTCTGTCCCGCCTGCGGGCGGAGGGCGCAAGCATTGATGAAACGGACGGCGCGCGCGTCGCTTCCGATTCCGGCTGGTGGCTCCTGCGAGCGTCCAATACGCAGGCAGAACTGGTGGCCAGGCTGGAGGCGCATGACCCTGACGGGTTGGAGCGCCTTCGCACCGAACTACTCTCGCAATTGCGGCAGTCAGGGGTCGTTCCGAACGGCTGAACGGCCCTGTTATAGTGATCGGCCGGAAAAATTCGCGAGGCACTTCAACCGCTTTACCTTACGGAACCATGGCGTTTCGGCGTCGATTGCATGAAACGCAATCAAGCCTCCGTCTTTCGCAGTTGCGGTATGCCGGGTCGAAAGGCAGAAGGAATGGGCCTTTCAGGCATCCTCTCCTAAAACTTTCAAAGCCGTCCTTCGGGGCGGCTTTTTTTTGTCCCTCGCGACGCGCGCGCCTTTTTGGAGTGCTGAACTGGAAATTAACCATATCGCTGCTAGGCGATGCCTGGATTAGTTCAGAGAGGTTCTTCAATGCTCTTCAGTCGCGGCGCAACTGCCCGCTTCCTGGCCGCACTCGCCCTGACGGTTCCCGTCCCGGCACTTGCTGGCGGTTTCTATCTGCAGGAACAGTCGCCCAAGGAAACCGGCCGCGCGCTTTCCGGCGGCGCGGCGGCGGCTGACGATCCATCCACCGTTTATTTCAACCCTGCCGCCATGACCCAGTTGCCCGGCATCCAGATGTCGGCGGGAAGCGTCATGCTGTTCGCGTCGTCGGCGCAGGACAATCGCGGTACGAACCGCACCGTCCCCGGCCTTCCCGGTTCCGTGCCGGTATCGGGCGGTTCAGGTGGCCAACCCTTTGACAGCCTGATCCCCGTACCCAGCTTTCATGCGACGGGACAGGTCACCGACCGGCTCTGGCTGGGTTTGAGCGTGACCGCGCCCTTCGGCCTGAAGCTGGACTATGATCCGGATTTCTTTGGCCGCTACGATTCCCTTCATACCGACCTTAAAACCTATAATGTCCAGCCTTCCTTCGCCTACCGGATCAGCGACAGCCTCTCGATCGGCGGCGGCGTGGATGTGCAATATGCCAAGGTGACGCTCACCAACGCCCTGCCCAACCTGTCCCCGCTTGATGCCGACGGGATGTCCCGGGTCAAGGGCGACGACCTGTCGCTGGGCTGGAACGCAGGGCTTTTCTACACCAATGGCGTCACCAATGTCGGCGTCCATTACCGGTCTGGAATGGACCACCATATCGAAGGCAGCTCGACCCTGTCGGGCTTGCTCGGACCGCTTTCCGCCGTCAATGGGACGACGCCCGCATCGTCCGCGCTTCGCTTGCCCGACATCGCCACGGTCAGCATGATGCACCGGTTGACGCCACGCGCCCGGGCGATGCTAACCGCGCGCTGGTATAACTGGTCGGTTTTCCGCGACATCTCCATCACTTCGGGCACCGGCACGTCGGTCAAGGAACTGGAATATCGCGACAGTTTCAGCGTCAGCGCAGGCGGCGAATATGATGTCAGCCCCGCTTTGACGTTGCGCGCGGGCACGATGTTTGACCGCACGCCCACCAATCCCCAATATCAATCGACGCGCGTGCCCGATGGCGACCGCGTCTGGCTGTCGACCGGGGCCAGCTGGACCATGTCGTCCGCGCTCACGGTCAATCTCAGCTATGCGCATAATTTCATAGAACAGGCGACGGTGATCCGGCCCGACCGATTTTATTCAGGGTCGGCCAGCGTGACCGCGAGCACCCTGTCGCGGGTCAGCGGAAATGTTGATCAGATCGCCGCGTCGGTCACGGCGCGCTTTTAACAGCGCGGTTTCAACTGGGGCCGGGAATCACTATAGGGGCGTCATCATCATGGAGCCCCTCGTTCATGTCCGACCATAATCCCGGCCTTCGCCCCTGGCGCGACATCGCTCGCCGCCAATGCCGCCAGATCATGGTCGGCAACGTGCCCGTAGGCGGCGGCGCGCCGGTCACTGTCCAGACCATGACCAATACCCCGACCCATGACGTCAAGGCGACCGTGGATCAGATCCGCCGGTGCGAGGAAGTGGGCGTGGACATCATCCGCGTCTCCTGCCCGGATGAGGAATCGACCGCGGCGCTGAAACAGATTGTCCGCGCCGCCCGCGTGCCGATCGTCGCCGACATTCATTTCCATTATAAACGCGCTCTGGAAGCGGCCGATGCGGGCGCGGCCTGCCTGCGCATCAACCCCGGCAATATCGGCAGCGAAGCGCGGGTGAAGGAAGTGGTCGACGCGGCCAAGGCCAATGGCTGCGCGATCCGTATCGGCGTCAATGCCGGTTCCCTTGAAAAGGATCTGCTCGAAAAATATGGCGAGCCCTGCCCGGAGGCACTGGTCGAAAGCGCGCTCGACCATATCAAGCTGCTCCAGGACCAGGATTTCCATGAATATAAGGTCGCGGTAAAAGCCAGCGACGTATTCCTTGCCGTCGCCGCCTATATGCAGCTTGCCGAAGCGGTCGATTGTCCCCTGCACCTTGGCATTACCGAAGCGGGCGGCCTGATCGGCGGCACGGTGAAAAGCGCGATCGGCATCGGCAACCTGCTCTGGGCCGGGGTCGGCGACACGATCCGCGTCTCTCTTTCCGCCGAACCGGAAGAGGAAGTGCGCGTCGGCTATGAAATCCTGAAATCCCTCGGCATCCGCACGCGCGGGGTCAAGGTCATCTCCTGCCCCAGCTGCGCGCGGCAGGGTTTCGACGTGATCCGCACCGTGCAGGCGCTGGAGGAACGTCTCCAGCATATCCACACGCCCCTGTCGCTGTCGGTCCTTGGCTGCGTGGTCAATGGTCCCGGCGAAGCGCGCGAAACCGACATCGGCCTGACCGGCGGCGGCGCGGGCAAGCATATGGTCTATCTTTCCGGCCTCACCGATCACACGATCCAGGATGAAGGCATGATCGACCATATCGTCAACCTGGTCGAAGCCAAGGCAGCGGAGATCGAGGCGGCGAAGCTGGAAGCGGAAACCACCGACGCGGGCAACGCAGAGGCGGCGGAATAGGGCAGGGGGCGGCTTCCCGGCCCGCGATCGTTTGTGGCGGACCGACCCATTTGCTCGGTAACAATTAGCTTGCTCACTATCACTCCCGTTCGGGCTGAGCCTGTCGAAGCCCTTCCCGAACGTCCGTGGCAAGCAGGCAGTCGAAAGAGCCTTTTCTTCTTAAGCTCCACCCGCGAAACGCCGCGCCCCTTCCACCGCCACAGCGATGTCATGAACATAACCCAGTCCCGCTCTCTCGCCGTCCCTTTCGCCGTCTGCTGGGCTGCGGTCGCGCTTTTCGCCGTGATGGACGCGACGATGAAGGGACTCAGCCTTTCCATCGGCCTCTTCAATGCGCTGTTCTGGCGCGCCCTGACCGGCAGCCTGCTTGGCCTCGCCCTCATGCTCGTCAGCCGCCATCGCTGGCCCCGACCGGCGGTGCTGCGGCTGCATCTGCTGCGCGGCAGCGTGGTCGCGGTGATGGCCAGCCTTTTCTTCTGGGCGCTCATGCGCATGCCGCTGGCCGAAGCCATCGCCCTGTCCTTCATCGCCCCGCTGATCGCCCTGTATCTCGCGGCGCTGCTGTTGGGGGAACGGGTCGAGCGCGCCGCTGTCGCGGCATCGCTGCTTGGGCTTGGGGGCGTCGGGGTGATCCTCTCGGGCCGGATGCAGGGCAGCTATGACTGGGACGCGCTGCTGGGCGCGGGGGCGGTGCTGCTGTCGGCCGTTCTTTTCGCCTGGAACCTCATCCTCCAGCGGCAACAGGCGCAACTCGCCTCCCCGGTCGAGGTCGCCTTTTTCCAGCATCTCGTGATGTTTGGCCTGTTCGGTGCGTGCGCCCTGGCTGCGGGGCTGTTGCCAGCATGGGGGGTGCTGCGCCTCGATGTGCCCGAGGCGCATTCCTGGCTGCTGATCGCCCTGGCCGCCGCGCTCGCCTTCACCTCGCTCGCCGCTTTCGCCTGGGCTTATGCGCGGGCGGAGGCGCAATATCTGATCCCGGTGGAATATACCGCCTTCGTCTGGGCGGCGATCATCGGCTGGCTGGCCTTTGGCGAGCGGCTGACCTTCTCCACCCTCGCGGGGGCCGTGCTTATCGTCGCAGGCTGCCTGATCGCCGCGCGCGTAAAGCGCCCGATCGAAATGCATGAAGGAATCGCATAGCGCTTCACGGACGCGCAAATTCCTTTCTTCTCGCCACTTCATTCACGCATTCGATCAAGCCGAGCCGAAAACCCGGACTCTTGACGCGGACTCCCCGCTCGGCGCATTGTGCCGAAACGGAACATTTGGGGGACATTCAAGACCATGGCTGTCAGCCGCGGAGCCAAGCGCACGCCGGAATGGCGCGAAATGCTGAAACGCAGTCTGATCCGCAGCGGCGCGCTAATCAGCGCGATCGCGCTGATGCTGGTCACGCTGTTCCTGGCGCTCGCGCTGCTCAGCTTCCGCTTAAGCGATCCATCGATGATGACGGTCGCCGACGATCAGGTCCAGAACATCATGGGCTGGCCGGGCGCATGGGTGTCCGCTTTCCTGTTCACCCTGTTCGGCGTGCCGATCGCGCTGCTGTTGCCCCTGCTGGCGATCACCGCTCGCCGCCTGTGGGGCGATCAGGACATGACCGGGTGGAAATCGCAATTCGGCAAATGTTTTGGCGGCATCGCGCTGGTCGGCATTGCGCTGGCCATGTTCCAGCCGGATTCGCTGATCGACCTTCCCTCCGGCTGGGGCGGGCTGCTCGGTTTAGCGACAGCCAATGGCGTGCGCAGCCTGGCGGTTCAGGCGGGAGCGGCACAGGGCTGGATTACTGGCATCCTCATCGTGCTGACGCTGATAGGTGGGCTAGCGCTCTGGTATCGCAGCCTGGCGCTTGAAAAGCCGATCCTGGCGCTCCGTCGCCCCACCATGCCGAAACTTGCCCTGCCACGGCCCAGCTTCGCCCTGGCCGGGTCTGGCGCGACCGCGGATCTGGATGATGAAGCCGAGGCCGAGGATAGGGTGGTCGCGCCGCGCCGGACGGTCAGCAACGAGCCCAAACCGCCCATCACCATCCAGACGCCCAAGCCCGCCCCGGCGCAGCGGCAGATGGCGCCGGTGTCGCAGGATGACCTGTTCGGCAATAGCTCGCTGCCCTCCCCCGACCTGCTGAACCCGATCCCTGCGAGCCAGAACCAAAAGATCGACAAGGCGGCGCTCGAACGGAATGCGCGGTTGCTGGAATCCGTGCTCGACGACTTCCATGTGAAGGGCAATATCGTCGAGGTTCGTCCCGGTCCGGTCGTGACGATGTATGAGCTGGAGCCCGCGCCGGGGATCAAGGCCAGTCGTGTCATCGCGCTGGCTGATGACATTGCCCGCAACATGTCAGCCCTCTCGGCCCGCGTCGCCACGATTCCGGGACGCACCGTCATCGGCATCGAACTGCCCAACGCGAATCGGGAAGGGGTGTCGTTCCGCGAACTCATCACGTCCGAACAGTTTGTGCAGGATGCTACGCTGCCGATCATCCTGGGCAAGAATATCTCTGGCGAGCCGATCATCGCCGATCTTGCGCCGATGCCACATCTGCTGATCGCGGGCACGACCGGATCGGGCAAGTCGGTGGGCCTCAACGCCATGATCCTGTCGCTGCTCTACCGCATGACGCCGGATCAGCTGCGTCTCATCATGATCGACCCCAAGATGCTCGAACTGTCGACCTATGACGACATCCCGCATCTTCTCTCACCCGTGGTCACCGAACCGGCCAAGGCTATTCGCGCACTGAAATGGGCGGTGGAGCAGATGGAGGACCGCTATCGCATGATGGCGTCTATTTCCGTCCGGAATCTCGCCAATTACAATGAAAAGGTCCGCGCCGCGAAGGCAAAGGGCAAGCCCCTGGGCCGCCGCGTCCAGACCGGTTACGACCCGGAAACCGGCAAGCCGATCTATGAGGAAGAGCAGCTGGATTTCCAGCCGCTGCCGCAGATCGTGGTGGTCGTGGACGAGCTGGCCGACCTGATGATGACGGCGGGCAAGGAAGTCGAATTTCTGATCCAGCGTCTCGCGCAAAAGGCGCGCGCCGCAGGCATCCACCTGATCCTCGCCACCCAGCGTCCATCGGTTGATGTCATCACCGGCGTCATCAAGGCAAACCTGCCTACCCGCATCAGCTTCTTCGTGACGTCGAAGATCGACAGTCGCACCATCTTGGGCGAACAGGGCGCCGAACAGCTGCTGGGCAAAGGCGACATGCTCTACATGCACGGTGGCAAGGGATTGATGCGCGTTCACGGTCCCTTCGTTTCGGATGATGAGGTACGGGTAGTCGCCGATCATTGGCGGGCTCAGGGCCAGCCCGACTATATCTCCGCCGTCACCGAAGAACCGGAAGAAGGCAGCTTTGCGCTTGATGGCGTCGATCTGGGCGACGATAGTCCCGACGCGCAGCTGTTCCGAAAGGCCTGCCAGCTCGTCTTCGAAAATCAGAAAGCATCCACCAGCTGGCTCCAGCGCCAGCTGCGGGTCGGCTACAATAGCGCCGCGCGCCTCATTGAACGGATGGAAGAAGAAGGACTGGTCGGCCCGCCCAACCATGTTGGTCGCCGGGAAGTACTGCGTGACGAAAATGGCAACCCGATCTGATCACGATTGCGTCAAATGCAACCGCCTTCGTGCATTACGCATTTGCTCAAAAAATCCATGCCGTTCAATAAGGAACTGCCTTTCAGGCATCCTCTCCTAAAACTTCCAGGCTGGTCTTCGGACCGGCCTTTTTTTTGGCCGCGCGGCACCGTACAGCGGACAGGCAATCGAGCGGCAGGGCGAGCGTCATCAGTTCGCGGGTTCAGGAACGCATCAGTTCACCATGGGTTCAATGCATCGCCCCTATTTTTGACCCCTTAACAACGCGGAGAAAAATGCATGAAGCGCCTGGTTGCGCCCCTCATACTGGCTCTTGGCGCCGCGCCCCTGCCGAATTTGGCCGCCCCTGCGGTTGCGCAGCAGGCACAGCGGGGTCTCGAGCAAGTGAATGCCTATATTCGTGGCGTCACGACCATGACGGCCGACTTCACTCAGACTGACCGTAATGGCCAGACGCTAACGGGCAAGCTGACCCTGAAGCAGCCCGGCAAAATCCGCTTTCAGTATCAGAAGGGCGTGCCGATGCTGATCGTCGGCGATGGGAAGGCCCTGACCATGATCGACTATGAAGTCCGCCAGGTGCAGCGCTGGCCGATCGGCAGCTCGCCGCTTGGCGCTCTGCTTGATCCCCGAAAAGACCTGTCCCGCTTCGGCAAGCTGATCCAGACCGGCGATCCGAAGGTGATCAGCGTTCAGGCGCGCGATCCCAAGCGTCCCGATTTCGGTACGATCACCATGATCTTCGAGCGGGATCCTTCTGGCCCGGCGGGACTGCAACTCTACGGCTGGGTGGCGCTGGACTCGCAGAATAACCGGACCACGGTGCGACTTTCCAACCAGCGCTATGGCGTCGCCGTGGCTGATTCGGCTTTCCGCTGGAACGATCCGCGGCCAAAGGGGCGTTCCGCGGGCGGATGAACTGGGCTTGGGTTGAGATGGACGGATTGACGGTTAATCCTGTTCATCTTCGGCTCATATCCAGAGCTCTAATAAGGACTCCACGGCGAGAGACGAAGACCGGGATTTCCCCCCTGTTACCCGGAACCTTGGCTCCCGTCGCAAAGCGCTTAAAGGGCGCGATCGAGACCCCCGTTCCATGCCCCCGGAGCGGGGGTCTTAATTTGTAGCCTTCTCCCTGCGCCGAGTCTCCTGCAGACCTTGCACCTCCTATCGCGGGGTCTTAGGGGATCAGCATGCCGCAGACACTCAGCATCGCCTCCTGGAACATCAACAGCGTTCGTGCCCGGCTCGACATTGTGGAACGTTTCCTGACCGAGGAAGCGCCCGACATCTTATGCCTTCAGGAAACGAAGGTGGTGAACGAGACATTCCCCACCGACATGTTTCGAAGGATGGGTTATGTGCATCAGGTGCTGAACGGTCAACGCATGCACCACGGCGTCGCGATCATGAGCAGGGTGCCGATCCATGAGGATGACCGGCTTGACTGGCAGGCCAATGGAGAGGCGCGGCATGTCGGTGTCCGGCTCGACAATGGCGTGCGGATCGAAAATGTCTATGTGCCGGCCGGCGGGGACGTGCCGGATCGCTCGGTAAATCCGAAATTCGGCCAGAAGCTCGATTTCCTGGAGCGGATGATCCAATGGTCCGCGCAGCTTGAAGACAAGCCGACGATCCTGACCGGCGACTTCAACATCGCCCCGATGGAATGCGATGTGTGGAGCCACAAGCAGCTTCTGAACGTAGTCAGCCATACGCCGGTGGAATGCGAACTGCTTGAACGGCTGCAGATTTCAAATGACTGGGTCGATATTGGCCGCAAATTCTTCCCCGCGCCGGAGCGGCTCTATACCTGGTGGAGCTACCGCGCACGGGACTGGGCCGAATCCGATCGGGGGCGGCGGCTTGACCATATGTGGATGACGCAGGACGTTGCGGCAAAGGCGACCGCCCATCGCGTCGTCGAACCTGCCCGAAGCTGGACCAAGCCGTCGGACCATGTCCCGATCATTACGGAGTTCGCCTTCTAATGGGTTTCGGGTCATGAAGGGGCGCGCCGCCGCCCGCGCCATTGATGCGCTGCGCCGGGGATGGGCTGTGACCATCCATGCCGCCGATGGAGACTTGCGCATCATGGCCGTCGAAGGGGCGGACGCGGTGACGCTGGCTGATTTCGACCCCTCGAACGAGGCGGATATACTGGTGGCGGCAGCGCGGGGCGAGACGCTTAAACTGGCAAACCAGCTGGCGGCGGCTGATCCGGACATGCCTGTGCTGATCGCCCGCGCTCCTTGGATCGACGGGGCAGTCGCCATGGCCATCGCCGACCCGGTACTCGACCTGGCGTCGCCGCTGAAAGGGCCTTTTGCCGCCAAGCCAATCGCAGCCCCGGCGGCCGCCAAGGCTGCACTGAAACTCGCACGGCTGGCGGGTATCCTGCCGGCTTATTTCGTGGTGCCAGACGGCGATAGCGAAGCAAGGGTAAGCGCGGACGAGCTGGACGCTTATGACGATGCCACGCACCTTGCCATAGCAACCCGCGCCCGCCTGCCCGTATCCGCCAGCGAAACGGCTGAGATCGTTGCGTTCCGTAGCCCGGACGAGCCGCGCGAGCATGTGGCGCTTGTCATCGGGACACGCGATTCCTCGCTGCCGGTGGTCAGGCTGCATAGTGAATGCCTCACGGGAGATGTGCTGGGCAGCCTCAAATGCGATTGTGGACCGCAACTGCATCAAGCCCTCCACCAGATCGCGGATTCGACCTGGGGCGTGCTGCTCTATCTGCGGCAGGAGGGGCGCGGGATTGGCCTGATCAACAAGTTGCGCGCTTATGCGCTGCAGGATCAGGGCTTCGACACAGTCGATGCCAATGTCCGGCTGGGCTTTGCCATTGATGCGCGCGATTTTTCGGTCGCGGCGCGGATGCTCGACTTGCTGGGCATAGGCGGCGTCCGTCTGCTCACCAATAATCCCAACAAGGTTGGGGGATTGGAAAAGGCGGGCATCAAGGTTGCTGAGCGGCTGCCCATTATCCTGCCCTCCAATCCCCATAATGAACAATATCTGGCCACCAAACGCGACCGTACCGGCCATCAGCTATGACCGTCATCCGCGTTGATAGCGCTGCCGGCAGGCTGCGGTTCGACGGAATGGAGATGGCATGCACTCTTGGCAGGAGCGGCGTGTGCGCGGCGGCTGGTAAGCGGGAAGGCGATGGCTGCACGCCGGTTGGCAGCTGGCCGGTGCGAGGCATTTTGCTGCGGCCGGGCCGAGTGGAGGCCAAAGGCATTCGGCTACCCTGGCGCTGGGTAAGGGAAGGTGACGGCTGGTCCGACGACCCGGCTGACCCAGCCTATAACCGTCCGGTGCATCTGCCCCGAAATTTCTCTGCCGAAACACTGCTGCGCGATGACGATGCCTATGACGTGATCGTCGTGCTGGGCCATAATGACGCGCCGCCGGTGCCGGGGCGAGGGAGCGCCATTTTCTTCCACTTGTCCGAAGGGCGTCCGACCGCCGGATGCATTGCGATCGACAGGCACGATATGCTGGAATTGTTGCCACTGCTCGCGCCGGGCGATGTTATGGAAATAGCATAGGCGCGAGCGTTTACGCCTGTTGCAGCGCTTCTCCCACCTCGCCGTCAGCCGCGTCCCGCAAACGCCGTTCCAGGGTCTGGGTGCGCCCCTTGCTCTCGATCTTTCCGCCCAGAAGGTCCGTCACGTAAAAGGTATCAACGGCGCGCTCGCCATAGGTGGCGACATGCGCGCTGTGCACCGTGACCTTCGACTGAAACAGGGCATTGGCCAGGCTGAAGAGCAGTGCCGGGCGATCTCGGGCATTGACTTCGATCACCGTGAAGCGGTTCGACGCCTTATTGTCGATCAGCACATTGGGTTCGATCCGGAACGCCTCGGCGCGGGTGCGGGGCAGGGGGCGGGCTTCCAGCTTGGTGATCATGCGGTGCCGGTTGGCGAGCGAGTCCTCGATGGCGTTGCGTATGCGGGTAAGCTGTTCCGGGCTGTGGAAAGCGCCGCCCAGCGGGTCCTGCACCAGGAAATTGTCGATCGCGACGCCATCGCGTGTGGTATGGATGCGCGCGTCTATGATGTTGCCGCCGGCCAGATGGATGGCGCCCGCAATGCGGTAGAAGAGGCCCGGATGGTCAGCAGCATAGACGGTGACGAGCGTCGCGCCCCGCTGCGGGTAATATTGCGCGGCTATCGATAACGGAGAGTCGCCGGATTGCAGGATGTGCTGGGCATTGTGGATCAGTATGTCCTCTGGCTCCGCAATCCAGTAGGATTCAGGCAGGCGGTTGGTCAGCTTCTGGAAATCGTCCGCCGACATGCCGAGTGCCTTGCGAAGCGACTCCTGTTTGGCGGTAACGCGCTCGCCACGCCCCTTTTGCTTATGGCCAAGCCGCAGCTTTTCTTCTGCCGCATCATAAAGGTCGCCCAGCAACTGGCGTTTCCAACTGTTCCATACGCCCGGACCGACCGCGCGAATATCCACGACAGTCAGGCACAGCAGCAGACGCAGGCGCTCAGGGCTCTGCACGACTTCGACGAAGTCCAGGATCGTCTTGTAATCGGCCAGGTCGCGTTTAAAGGCGGTGGCGGACATCAGCAGATGATGGCGCACCAGCCATGCGACCGTTTCGGTTTCGGCGGCGCTGAGGCCCAGTCGCGGGCAGAGCCGCTCGGCCACCTCGGCGCCCAATATGCTGTGATCGCCGCCCCTGCCCTTGGCGATGTCATGCAGTAGAACGGCTACATAGAGCACGCGGCGCGACAAGAGCTTGCCCATGATCTCGGTCGAAAGCGGATGATCTTGCGCCAGATCGCCCTTTTCGATGCGGGCCAGCAGACCAACGGCCCGGATGGTGTGTTCGTCCACCGTATAGTGATGGTACATGTCGAACTGCATCTGCGCGACCACACGGCGGAAATCGGGAACGAAGCGGCCGAACACCGTCGATTCATTCATCCAGCGCAGCACGGTTTCAGGATCACGCGGAGAGGTCAGCACATCCATGAAGGCCGTGTTGGCGCGCGGATCACGGCGGATCTTGGCGGTGATGAGGCCCGCATCGCGGCTTGCCGTGCGCATCGCGCTGGGGTGGATGCCCAGTTCATGGCGATCCGCGACGGCGAAGATTTCGATCAGCCGCACCGGATCCTGCTGAAAGAAATCGTCGCTCGGCAGGGCAAGGCGGCCACGTTCCAGCACGAAGCCGTCCAGCTTCTTGGGCCGGCGGAAGATAGCCGGGATATACCGCCGCCCCTTGGGACCCATCTGGTCATCCAGATGGGCCAGGAACACGGCGGTCAGATCGCCCACCGTCTTTGCGTTCAGGAAATAATAGCGCATGAACCGCTCGACCCCAGACCGGCCCTGCCGTCCGATGAAGTGCATCCGCGTCGCTGTTTCCAGCTGTAAGTCGAATGTCAGACGGTCTTCCGCGCGCCCCGTGATCATGTGCAGGTGGCAGCGAACGGCCCAGAGGAAATCCTCCGCTCTCTGGAACTGGCGTAGCTCCTGCTGTGTCAACAGGCCAACATCGACCAGCTCGGCCACCGATTTCACCCGGTTCACATATTTGCCGATCCAGAACAGCGTGTGCAGATCGCGCAGGCCGCCCTTGCCTTCCTTCACATTGGGTTCGACGACATAGCGGCTGTCGCCCATTCGCTTGTGCCGCTCCTCACGCTCTCCCAATTTCTCGGTAACAAAGGCCCGGGCTGTGCCTTGCATAATTTCGGCGTCGAAGCGCTTGGCGGTTTCTTCGTAAAGAGCCCGGTCGCCCCATACATAGCGAGCCTCCAGCAGCGCCGTGCGGACAGTCAGGTCGGCCTTGGCCATGCGCATGGTCTCATCGATCGAGCGACTGGAATGCCCTACCTTCAGGCCCAGGTCCCAGAGTGAATAGAGCATCGATTCGATGACCTGCTCTGTCCAGCCAGTCGGCTTCCAGGGTGTGACGAAGGCGATGTCGACGTCGCTGTGCGGCGCCATCTCGCCGCGTCCATAGCCGCCCACCGCCATCAACATGATGCGCTCCCCGGTGCTGCGGTTGCTTGCCGGATACAGATGATGCGTCGTCGCATCGTAAAGCAAGCGCAGGATCTGGTCGATCAGGAAGGCAAAAGCGGTGACCGCTTCTCGCCCGCGCGTCGGTTTGGCTTCCAGACGCCGCGCTACGTCAAGGCGCCCGGCATCCAAGGCTGCTTTCAGTTCGTTGACGATCAGCGCGCGCATCTTTGCCGGATCGCTCCGATGATCGTGCGCGAGGGCGTTGATGCTGTCAGAAATCGCGCGCCGATCAATGATCGTACGACGCGATCCCAGGGAGGGGAAGTGCATGACCATGGACTTAATCTAGTCCTCGCTGCCGGCAACGGCCAGTTGTTTCAGGCGATAAAGCTGCTCCAGCGCTTCACGTGGCGACAGTGCATCAGCATCGATCGCCTCCAGGGCGGCGCGCAGGGGATCGACCTTCTCCTCTTCCTGCGCCGCTATAGCCGCGAAGAGCGGAAGATCGTCAAGGCCTGCGGCAATGCCTCCGGTTTTGGCCTTGCCAGCCTCCAGCCGGGTCAGCACATCCTTGGCGCGCTTGAGTACCGCCGGAGGCAAGCCTGCCAAGCGGGCGACCGCCAGACCGTAGCTGCGATCGGCAGGGCCTTGGGCCAGCTCATGGAGCAGGACAAGGTCGCCTTTCCACTCGCGCGCACGCACATGGTGGAGCGACAGCGCGGGGAGCGTTTCGGCAAGTCGCGTCAATTCATGATAGTGGGTCGCGAACAGGCAGCGGCAGCGATTGACCTCATGCACAGCCTCTACCACGGCCCATGCCAGCGCCAGCCCATCATAGGTGGACGTGCCGCGCCCCACTTCGTCCAGAATGACGAAGCTGTGTTCCGTCGCCTGGGCGAGGATCGCCGCAGTCTCCACCATCTCGACCATGAAGGTTGATTGTCCGCGCGCCAGATTGTCGGACGCGCCGACGCGGCTGAACAACCGATCGACGAGGGTCAGCGTGGCCGATTGCGCGGGCACATACGCCCCTGCCTGCGCGAGGATGACGATCAGAGCATTCTGCCGCAGGAAGGTCGATTTGCCGCCCATATTGGGACCGGTGACAAGCCAGAGCCGGTCGCTGGCGCCAAGTCGGCAGTCATTGGCGACAAAAGCTTGCCCTTCGCGTCGCAGCGCGTCCTCGACAACCGGATGACGGCCACCGATTATTTCCAGACATGGCCCGTCGCCATCCTGGGACAGGAAGTGCGGCCGCTGCCAGCCTCCTTCGGCCGCCCGCTCCGCCAGCGCCGCCGCTACATCGAGCCGTGCCAGGGCGTCGGCGGCCAGCGCGATCTCGGACTTCCGAGTCAGCGTGGATTCGATCAGATCCTCCAGATGCGCAGCCTCGGCAACCAGCGCATGCGCGCCTGCCTGTGCTACGCGGCCTGCCTGTTCGTGGAGATCTATCGAATTGAAGCGCACCACACCGGCCAATGTCTGGCGATGGGTAAAGCCGCTCTCTGGCTGCATCAATGGGTCCGCTGCGCGTGCAGGCACCTCGACATGATAGCCCAGCACGCCATTATGGCGGATCTTGAGCGATGAGATGCCCGTCTGCTCTCGATATTTCGCTTCGAGCGCGGCGATCGCCCGGCGGCCGTCACCGGCCATCCGGCGCAGTTCATCCAACGCCGGGTCATAACCATCGGCAATATAGCCACCGCTTGCCGTTTCGGTCGGGGGACTGGAGACAAGCGCTCGGGACAGGCTGTCTACCAGGGCGCCATGGCCATCGAGGGAGGGCAGCAATTGCCGCAGCAAAGGCGGCTGATCGGCGAGCCGCCCCAGCCTTTCGCGCAGCAACCGTGCTTCATTAAGCCCATCGCGCAATTGGCCCAGATCGCGCGGACTGCCCCTCCCCACTGCGACGCGCCCAAGCGCCCGGCCAACATCGGGCAGTGATCGCAGTGCCGCGCGCAACTGATCGCGCAGCATCGGATCGTCATGGAAGAGCTGGACCAGGCCCAGCCGTTCTTCGATCAGGCCCTGGTCCACAAGTGGCGCCGCCAGGTCCTGCGCCAGCATTCGCGCGCCGGCGCCGGTGACGGTGCGATCAACCGCGCCCAGCAAACTGCCCGCGCGTGCGCCGTTCATCGTCGCAATAATTTCCAGGCTCTCGCGCGTCGCGGCGTCGATGGCGACATGCGTACCGCTCGCCTTGCGCACCGGCGGAGCGAGGAAGGGCAGGGTGCCCTTGCCCGCATGATCGAGATATCCGACCAGCCCGCCCATGGCCGCCAGTTCGGCTCGTCCAAACTGCCCGAAGCCGTCGAGCGTGGCCACGCCAAACAACCGCTTAAGCGCTGCCTCGGCCCTGTTGCTGGAAAAGGCTGTGCGGTCAAAGGGGTGGGAATCGGCCAGATCGAGCGCCAGACCATCGGGCACCACGATCTCGCTCGGCCGCAGCCGCGCCAGCTCAGCGGGCAGATCAGCGGCGCGCAGCGTCAATGTCTCGAACCGGCCGGTTGATATGTCGGCGGCGGCCAGTCCTATCTCCGCCGTGCCCTCGCCTCCCACCTGTGCCAGCGCGACGAGCATGTTGTCGCGGCGGGAATCGAGCAGCGTTTCCTCGGTCAGCGTACCGGCGGTCACGTAACGGACGATTGCCCGGGCGACGAGGGCCTTGCTGCCTCGCGCCTTCGCCTCGGCCGGAGTCTCGGTCTGCTCGGCTATGGCGACGCGGTGGCCCGCCTTGATTAGTCGGGCCAGATAGCTGTCCGCGCTGTGCACGGGCACACCGCACATGGGTATCGGCGCGCCGCCATGTTCGCCCCTGCTGGTCAGCGCAATGTCGAGTGTTGCCGCCGCCGCCTTGGCGTCGTCGAAGAACAGTTCGAAAAAGTCGCCCATCCGATAAAATAGCAGGCAATCCTGCGCTTCTGCCTTCAGCGCGAGATATTGCACCATCATCGGCGTCGGTTGGCTGGCGGCAATGTCCTTGGGGCTGTGCATGACGTTCAGGCGATAGCCGCAAGCGACACATCAGGAAAGAGCGCGAAAAAAGCTGTTCTCGCGCTTGCCCACAGGACTTCCTTGCCGCTAGGGCCAATGGGCAAGGAAAATTGGGGACGGGTAAGTCATGACAGACAAGTCGAACGTGGAATTTTCAGAGCGCGAGGCGCTGTTCTTCCATTCGACGGGTCGCCCCGGCAAGATCGAGATCATCGCGTCCAAGCCCATGGCGACGCAGCGCGACCTCAGCCTCGCCTATTCGCCCGGTGTCGCGGTTCCGGTGCGGGCCATCGCCGAAGACCCTGCAACCGCCTATGATTACACCGCAAAGGGCAATTTGGTCGCCGTCATCTCCAACGGCACGGCGATCCTTGGCCTTGGCAATCTGGGGGCGCTGGCGTCCAAGCCGGTGATGGAAGGCAAGGCAGTATTGTTCAAACGCTTCGCCGACGTCGATTCCATCGATATTGAACTCAAGACCGAGGATGTCGACAAGTTCATCGACGCGGTCGAGTTGATGGAGCCGACCTTCGGCGGCATCAATCTTGAGGATATCAAGGCGCCCGAATGCTTCATCATCGAACAGACCCTGAAAGAGCGGATGAACATCCCGGTCTTTCACGATGACCAGCATGGCACGGCCATCATCGCGGCGGCGGGTGTCATCAACGCCGCAAGGCTGACTGGACGCGACATGAAGGACATGAAGGTCGTCGTGAACGGCGCAGGCGCGGCGTCCATCTCTTGCACCGAATTGATCAAGGCGATCGGCGTACCGCACGACAATGTGATCATGTGCGACAGCAAGGGCGTCATCTACCAGGGCCGCACGGAGGGCATGAACCAGTGGAAGTCGGCGCACGCGGTGAATACGGACGCCCGCACGCTGGGTGAGGCGATCAAGGGTGCGGACGTATTCCTGGGCCTGTCGGTTGCCGGGGCAGTGTCGCAGGAGATGGTGAAGGCGATGGCGGACAAGCCGATCATCTTCGCCATGGCAAACCCGGATCCGGAGATTACTCCACCCGATGTGCTGGAGGTACGCCCCGACGCGATCGTCGCTACGGGTCGGTCGGACTATCCGAACCAGGTGAACAATGTTCTCGGTTTCCCCTTCATCTTCCGCGGCGCGCTCGACGTGCGGGCGACAGGGATCAACGAGCCGATGAAGGTCGCCGCGGCGCATGCTATTGCCGAACTGGCGCGCGAGCAGGTGCCAGAGGAAGTCGCGAAGGCCTATGGCCGTTCGCACAGCTTTGGTCCCGACTATATCATTCCCGCCCCTTTCGACCCGCGCTTGATGGAGGTGGTACCCGCTGCCGTCGCCCAGGCGGCGATGGAAAGCGGCGTGGCACAAAAGCCGATTGCCGACATGGGTGCCTATCGCCAGTCACTCAAGGCCCGGCTCAATCCGACGACGTCGGTCCTCACCACTGCTTATGAAGTCGCGAAGGCCAATCCCAAGCGTGTCGTCTTTGCCGAGGCGGAAGAGGAAGTGGTTCTGCGCGCCGCCATCCAGTTCCGCGATCTTGGCTATGGTATCCCCGTGCTGGTCGGCAGGCACGACGTCTATGACAAGCTGAAGACGCTGGGCGTCCAAGACCCGGAAAGCTTTGAACTGCATAACAGCGTCAATTCGCCGCTGGTGCCTGAGATGGCCGATCGTCTTTACGAGCGGCTCCAGCGGCGCGGCCATCTGCGCCGCGACTGCGAGCGGATGGTCAACCGCGACCGCAATATCTTTGGCGCGCTGCTGGTCAGCATGGGTCACGCAGATGCGATGATCACGGGCGTGACGCGTCCTTTCGCCCAGACGCTGCGCGAGGTGAAACGGGTGATGGACCCCGTGGCGGGGCGCACGCCCTTCGGCATCCATATCATGGTGTCGAAGGACAAGACGGTGTTCCTTGCGGATACGACCGTCAACGAACGCCCTTCGGCCAATGAACTGGCGGATATTGCGGAGGGAACGGTCGCTGTTGCGCGCCGCATGGGTCATGATCCGCGTGTCGCCTTCCTTTCCTACTCCAATTTCGGCAATCCGCCCGGCGGCCATCTGGAAAATATCCGTGACGCACTGAAGGTGCTCGATGGCCGGGACGTCGATTTCGAATATGAAGGCGAAATGACCGCCGACGCGGCGCTCAACCCGACGGTGATGAAAAACTATCCTTTCAGCCGCCTGTCTGGCCCCGCAAATATCCTGGTCATGCCGGGGCTGCAGTCCGCCAATATCTCGGCAAAGCTGCTGCGCGAACTGGGGGGGACGACGATGATCGGGCCGATGCTGGTGGGTATGGAAAAGTCGGTGCAGATCGCGACCATGGCATCAAACGCTTCGGAACTGCTAACGTTGGCGGTTCTGGCGTCGGCTGGCATCGCGGTTTGAGGCCGCTGCGGCAGAGCCTTCAGCTCTGCCGCCAAAGCGCGATATCCTCCGGCCGATCGACGTCCAATGCCAGACCTGTCCTTTCCAGACGCAGGAAGGGCAGGCCGAGCCACGCGGCTTCTGCCCGGTGGGCGGCGCAACTGCCGTTCCCATAGCGGAAGCGGAATTGCGCCGCGGCAGGCAGTGGCAGCGACAAAGCGTTGGTGCCGGTGCCCGCGCGATCAGGACCCAGAGCGATGGCGTCGCGCGGCACATCCAGCAAAGCCGCCACATCTCCGGACTCGATCATTGGAAGGTCTGCGGATAGCAGTATCAAACGCTCCACATCTTGGCCTATCGCGGCATCCCGCGCGCTCGCCAGCGCCACGTTCAGCCCCCGCCCCGGATCGGCGAGCAGTGGCGTGTCCTCCGCCAGCCCGTGCCGGAATGGACCCAGCAGCAGCACGCGCTCGCGCCCTGCCACGGCTTGAGCGGCGGACACAGTCTGGCGCAGCATCGCCGCCACAAGCGATTGTCTCTCACTGTCCCCCAGCGCCGGTGACAGCCGAGTCTTGCACGCTGGGGGCGCCTTGATCGGAATGACGATCCAGCAGCGCACGGCTTTATCCGGCGATCCGGTCTGCCAGCGCCAGGGCGGCGCGCGCGACCCGCTCCCGATCCTCCAGCGTTTTCATCAGCGTGTCGGTCACGGCATATTCGATGGACAGCCCCGCAGCATTGTCCCGCCCATCGATCAACAGCCCGTCGATCACGCCTGCATAATGGTTGGCGATGCTATGATTGGTCAGGGCCAGGCCTAATTCCGCCATCAGCTTAGTCGTGGGCCCCTTGACCGCCTGACCGCCCACGATCGGGGAGACGGCCACGACCGGCGCCTTGGCGGCAATTAGGGCATCGCGGATGCCCTGAATCGCCAGGATCGGATCCACGCTCAGCCAGGGATTGGACGGCGCGATCAGGATGGCTCGTATATTCGGATCAGTGATGGCGTCAATCACGCCGGGTGCAGGCGCGGCTGCCTCTGCGCCTTCGAAGTGGATCGTCTGCACGGCAGGCGCGCAGCGGCGCTCAACGAAATAGCGCTGGAATGACAGGTGGCCTTCATCAGTCGCCAGATGGGTAGCGACCGGGTCATCGCTCATGGGCTTGATCGAAAGTTCAATCCCCCAGGCAGCGGCAAAGCGCGCGGTCACGGCGCTCAACGTCTGTCCACTCGCTAGCAGGTGCGAACGCAGGACATGTAGCGCCAGATCGCCATCGCCCAGCAGGAACCAGTCCTCGCCACCCAGCGACTTCAGGGCATCCATGAAGCTCCAGCTTTCGCCTTCTCGGCCCCATCCCTGCGACGCGTTGGCCTTACCCGAAAGGGTGTAGAGCAGCGTGTCGATGTCGGGTGATACGGTTAGGCCAAGATGGCGGAAATCATCGCCAGTGTTGACGATCGCGGTGATCCCCTGCGGGGGGCAAACCTTCATCAGGCCCAGCACCAGCTTTGCGCCGCCTACGCCGCCGGTCAGCACGACGACGCGGCTCATCGGAACAGGTCCTCTTCCAGAGGGCGAACGAGCGCGGAGGCGGGAGCATCACCGGGCGGCAGCGCCAGGCCACGCAGCAACACCGCCGGTATGCCCTCCGCGCCCTCCCCGGCCGCCAGAGCGGCGGCTGTCGCGATCTGGTCTGCGAGTGCGATCTGGGTCACTTCCAACCGGCGGCCGTCCCGGTCTGCCTCGCCCCGGCGATCTACCAGCGCGGGCAATCCCGCAGCGCCGATCGCTACGCCGACGACGCCATGCCGCCACGGCCGCCCGAAGCTGTCCGATATGACCACCGCTGGCGCGATTCCGTCGCCACCGGCAAGGGCATGGCTCAGTTCAGCCGCCGACCGATCGGGATCGACCGGCAGCAACAGGGCGCGCTCTTCTCCACCCGGGCCAATGTTCGACCGGTCGATGCCGCTGTTCGCCATCACATGCCCCAACCGATGCCGGGTGATCAGGACATGCGGCACAGCGCGCACGACGGCGCTGCTTTCACGCAGCACCAGTTCGACCAGCCGGGGGTCCTTGCGCGTTGCCCGCGCCAGCTTCTGTGCTTCGGGGCTGGGCCGCACCTCTTCCAGATCAGCCATGCGGCCTTCCGCCTTGGACAGGATCTTCTGGGTGACGACCAGCACATCCCTTTCCTGCATGGGCCAAAGCCCGGCAGTCTCCAGCGCCTCGCGCAGCATCTTGGCTAAATCGTCGCCGGCGCATATCTCTGGCATGCCGGTCAGCGGATGAATCGCAATCATAATGCGATGTAGCGCGCTATCCCGCCAGAGGG
Organism: Sphingobium sp. MI1205; assembly: GCF_001563285.1. Lineage (NCBI taxonomy): Bacteria > Pseudomonadati > Pseudomonadota > Alphaproteobacteria > Sphingomonadales > Sphingobiaceae > Sphingobium > Sphingobium sp. MI1205. The sequence goes on along the minus strand of NZ_CP005188.1, from coordinate 3,325,638 downwards.
TAGCGGCTGGATGAGCTTAATCACCGGCCAGGCACGAAAGCTTGGTGATTTTCCCTTGCCAGCCAAAAGGCGAGCGGTGAATTGTCCTTGCGAGAGCGCCTCTGACGCCAGATTTGCAGGATAACAGTCATGACCGATGCCGCAGAATTCGATAGCGCCACGTTCCGGCGCGTGCTGGGCCATTACCCCACGGGCGTCTGCGTCGTGACCGCTGTCGGACAGGACGGTGCGCCCACAGGCATGGTGGTCGGCTCCTTCACCTCAGTCTCGCTCGACCCGCCATTGGTGGCCTTTTTTCCAGCAAAGTCGTCCAGCAGCTGGCCCCTGATCGAGCGGGCAGGACGCTTTTGCGTCAACATCCTCGCCAGTGACCAGCAATTGCTGTGTCGTAAATTCTCGGCCAAGGGCGCGGACAAGTTTGCTGGCGTGACGCATCGCGTATCTACGTTGGGTTCTCCAATTCTCGACGATGTCGTCGCCTGGATCGATTGCACGATGGAGGCGGTGCACGAGGCCGGAGACCATTATATAGTTGTTGGCCGCGTAAAGGCGCTGGAGGTCGACAGGCCGGGCAAACCGCTGCTGTTTTTCCAGGGCGCTTATGGAGAGTTCGCGAATCTCGCGTAGCCGCGTCAGCCCCGTTACGGCTCCTTAAGGTGGTTTCGCTAGGGTGATCGTCATGACTGCCTTGCTCATCACCATCGACACGGAATTGTCGGCGCTGTTCCACGAGCAGGGTGTCGGTTTGGACGGCAATATTCGCCGCTCGATCTGGGGCGAGGTACGCGACGGCGCATATGGCGTTGGCTGGCAGATGGATGAACTGGAAAGACATGGCCTGAAAGGCGTGTTCTTTCTCGATCCCATGCCCGCGCTGGTTCACGGGGCCGAATTTCTCAAGCCCATCATCGATGCGATCGCGGGGCGGGGGCATGAGGTGCAGTTGCATATCCACAGCGAATGGCTTCGCTGGGTGCCCGCATCTCCCATCGGCGGACGGCAGGGACGCAACATTGGCGATTTCACGCTGGAGGACCAGGTCACGCTTCTGAGCCTGGGACGGCAATGGCTGGAGGAAGCGGGTGCGCCTGCCATCACTGCATTTCGGGCGGGAAATTTCGGGGCGAATGATGATACGCTGCGGGCGTTGGCGCAGGTCGGCATCGGCTGGGACAGCAGTGTCAATCCCGCCTATCATCGCCATGGTTGCCGTATCAGCGACGCGCGAAATCAAATAGGCCCGACGCGCAGATCAGGTGTATGCGAACTGCCGGTTTCCGGCATTGTCGATCGCCCCGGCGGCTTTCGGCCTGCACAGATATGCGCGATGTCGGCCCGGGAGATGCGCACGGGACTGCGGCATGCCGTGAGCGAAGGGCACCTGGCCTTTGTCGTCGTCACGCATAGCTTTGAAATGCTCTCCCGTGACCGGAAGCGCCCCAACCGTGCCGTGATGCGCCGCTTCACTGCCCTTTGCCGACAGGCGACGGAGATGACGGGCCTGGGCGTCTGCGCCTTTCGCGATCTTCCGCCCAATCTCCTTGCTGAACAGAGGCCACTGCAGACTCGCGTTCGGCCATGCCGCCTGCGTACCACCAGCCGCATGGTGCAGCAGCTCTGGGCAAGCTGGCGCTATGAACGGCGCTTGATCCCCGCTTGATGCTCGTCGCGGTGGAAGTCGCATCGACGATCATAAAACGGTGGCGGAGACGGAGGGATTCGAACCCTCGGTACCGTATTCACAGTACGACGGTTTAGCAAACCGTTGGTTTCAGCCACTCACCCACGTCTCCAAACATGGCCTGAACGCCCGCTTGGGGCGGGACAGCGGCTAGGCGAGAAGCGCTATAACGGCGGCTTTCGCGCAAGGCAACGGGTCTTGGTCATGAAATTCCATCAATTCTGATCGCCAGATTCGTTCCACCCCGTTATCGACTCGTGTCGCCGTTCGTTCATTGTCGTTTCAGCTTGCCATCCGATAATCTGCTAGATGGTTGAAGAGCGGGTATCCGGGGAGTTGTTGGCATGATCGGGATGATGAAGCGGATGGCGATCCGCGTGACGCTTGGCGGCACGTGGACCCTCGCGGCCCTGGGGATGGCGATGACGCCTGTCGCTGCACAGGCGCAGGTGCGCACGGTCGATCCCAACACGGCGATCGATGCCGACCTTGCGCCAGTCCCGCCGTCGAATAGCACCCCTACCGATCCCGGCGTCGATAGCAGCGCACCGCCAATCGATGCGCCGGCACCGGATTCAGTGCCCCCTGCGATTGGCAACAGCACGGCGACCGGCGCGCCAGTAACGGCCAACTCACCGCCCGCCGCCCTTACGCCCAGCGAATCCTATCAGGAAGATGATCTGATCGGCGCGGCCGAGGGGGTGTTTGGAAAGGGTGCCGAGGGCCTTGCGGGAATGATCGAAAAGATCCTGAAGGATCAGGGCCGTCCCAACGCCTACATCGCAGGGCGTGAAGCCTCGGGCGCCTTCGTCGTCGGTCTGCGATATGGATCTGGCACGCTGAACCATAAGGTGGAGGGACGCCGCGAGGTCTATTGGACCGGTCCGTCGATCGGTTTCGATGTGGGCGGCAATGCGTCCAATACCTTCGTACTCGTCTATAATCTCTACGACACACAAGATCTTTACCATCGCTTCCCGGCTGCCGAGGGCACGGCCTATCTGGTGGGCGGATTCACCGCCAGCTATCTGCGCTGGGGCAGCGTCGTGCTGATTCCGATACGGTTGGGCGTCGGCTATCGGCTGGGCGTCAATGCGGGGTACATGAAGTTCACCGAGAAGCGGAACTGGTTGCCCTTCTGAACAGGCTTCAGAGCGGGAAGTTCAGCTGTTGCGCCGCCTCTCTGCCATCAATCTGGTCAAGATTGTGGACGCCCAGACCCAGCAATCGTGCGCCCATGCGCAACGGCAGTTGGGCCAGTAGCAATGCGCGCGCCGTTTCCGCCAGCAGTTCAGGTGATCGTACCGGCGCAGCCATGCTCTTCGACCGGGTGATGATCCGGAAGTCGGCGAACTTGATTTTCAGCACGACCGTCCGGCCATAGGCGCCGCTTTTCTCAATCCTGCCCCATAGGCTTTGCGCGATCCGGTCGATCTGCGCGACCAGCATGTCCTGCGTGATAAGGTCTTCGAAGAAGGTGTCCTCGACGCTGACCGACTTCCTTTCCTGCCGTTCATGCACTGGCCGGTCATCCTCACCCCGTGCCGCGCGATAATAGAAGGGGGCGGCGCTGCCGAAATGCTGTTGCAGGAAGGCAAGGTCGCGCGACCGCAGATCCGCGCCTGTTTCGATCCCCAAGGCATGCATGCGCTGCGCCGTGACTGGTCCGACCCCATGGATTCGCCGCACGGGCATCGTCGCCATGAAATCCGCACCTCCGCCGGGCCGCACGACGCAAATGCCATCGGGCTTGTTTTGATCCGAAGCGAGCTTGGCGATCAGCTTGTTATAGGAAACGCCTGCCGAGGCGGTCAGGCCGGTCTCTTCCCGAATCATGCGCCTGATTTCCTCGGCGATGATCGTGGCTGATGCGAGGCCCAGCTTGTCGGAGGTGACGTCCAGATAGGCTTCGTCCAGCGAAAGCGGCTGGATGATGTCGGTGAACCGTGAAAAAATCTCACGTACCTGCGCAGACACAGCGCGATAGGCGTCAAATCGCGGCTTCACGAAGATCAGGTCCGGGCATAGTCGCCGCGCCCGCGCACCCGGCATGGCCGACTTGATGCCAAAGACGCGCGCTTCATAGCTGGCGGTAGCGACGACCCCGCGTGGACCGCCACCCCCGACCGCGATCGGCTTACCCCTCAGTTCCGGATTGTCGCGCTGCTCGACCGACGCGTAAAAGGCGTCCATGTCGATATGGATGATCTTGCGCGGTGGAGCCTCCATGGCGGGTTTTCATGCCATAGAAGGAACGAAAGGGAAACAAGCGGTCGCTTCAGCTCAGGGCTTTTTGTCCTTGAGGGATAGCAACGCTGCAAAGGGGCTTGCCTGCTCCTCGCTCAGTACGCCGGCCTCGCGGAGATAGGTATCGGCCTCCGTTGACCGGGGATAGGGGGTCATTGCCAGAGCTAGGGTCTCCGCCACGGCTTCGCCCATGTCGATCATCTGGCCGTCATAGCCGATGATGTCACAATCCAGCGAATCAATCTCGAGCTCCTCGGCCTCCGCTTCCTCACCGCTCTCTTTCACGAAGCGCAGGTGGAAATCGGTATCGATCGTCTCCGGCACGGCCACGCCGGTGGCGACGCAAGGCTGCGCGAGTTCCGCCCGCACTCGTCCGCGCGCAAGAATCGCATCACTTTCCTCGCTCAGCGCGTAGTCGGCTTCCAGCCGGTCGAGCCTGAGCAGGTTGAACCGGCGCGCCAGCGCGTCACGTTCGCTGGCATCGGCGGTGATGGTAATGCCTTGTGCATGACGAGCGATCTGGTCGGCGCGGACGGGCCGGGAAAATTCAGGCGCGGGGTTGATCATCCAAGATCTCCCATCAGCAGTGTTTCGCGAGATAGTGCGGAGAGGCGGATCCAGAGCGCCTGGAGAGAGGATTCGATGTGGCTAATTGCATTTTCAGTTGGTTCGTCGCCGCGATAGAGATTGCGGACCAGTGCTTCGCGCAGCTCGGCGCCCTCCAACAAAGCGGCCCGATAGGCCGACAGGCGGCCGCCCAGCGCGCTGACCATCCGGCCTATATGTTTGCCGACCACGACGTCGCCAATGCCTTCCTGCCGCAACTGGCCGTCCATGTCATCGACGAACAATTCGGTCAGCCAAACGCTTTCCTGCGCCGCATCCAGCGCTTCCAACCGCATCAGCACCTGCGCCAGAACGGCAACGATCATGTCAAACCGCCCATCGATCGTGTCGGGCGCCTGGCCTTCCAGATACCAATGGGGCTGGCGCCCTTCGTGGACGACGGCCTGATAGAGCGGCTGCATCGCGTCCTTTGGATCGGCGCGCGCGAACAGACGCTGGAAGAGGTTGGGCATGACGAAGCGGTTTCCTGGCTGAACGGAACGGAGGCCCCCTTGCCGGGGCTTGCGCATTTCCATATTGATCGGCAGGCCGCGTGATGCAATGGCGGCTTTGGTTTTCGCGTTTTCCGGGGCTCGTCCCGGCAGGAGAAGTTCATGCGTCTGTTCAGCCGACATCTGTTGCTCGCCGTCGGCCTTGGCGCGCTTGTTCTGGGAGCATCGGGCTGCACGCGCATTCGCACCCACCAGGGCTATCAGGTCGACAAGCTGCTGGTCGATTCGATCCAGCCCGGCATTGACAATCGGGCATCGGTCGAAGCCACTTTGGGCCGTCCTAGCTTTACTGCGCAATTTGGCGACCAGGATTGGTATTATGTGTCGCGCGACATGCGGGCGCTGGCCTTTTCCAATCCCAAGCCCGTAGCCCAGACCATCCTTCATGTCCGCTTTGACGCTGCCGGCAATGTGGTTGCCGTCGATCGCACGGGTCTGGAGCAGGTCGCGAAAATCTCGCCCTCTGGCGACAAGACCCCGACGCTGGGCCGTCATCGTAGCCTGTTCGATGAGATTTTCGGCAATATCGGCGCGGTTGGCGCGGGTGGCATGGGCGGCGGTGGCGGTGGCAGCAATACCGGCGGCCCCAACGGCAGCTGAGATCGCGGGCCGATCATTCCGGCCAGTCTCACCATCACTTTACTGTGGTCAATGGCGGCGCTGTTCGCGTCGCCGTTGTTGCTTTGAATCCATCAACGCTCCGAGTCTTACCAGCGGGATGCAGTCACACAGCTGCTTCCACCTCAAATGACGGGCATCCAAGTGATTGTTCTTATTAAGGAAGAGAATTAAAATTTGACGTTAATAAATAGAGACTCGCAACGGCGACATGGGAGGCATATGCTTTTGATCGTGTCCTTCGCAGTAAGCCTAAAGTAGTATTTCTGGCACTGCGCTTAAGGCATAGACTATAAGGATAGCACCGGAATCGTCTGTATTAACAAGATGTTACTGGATTTTGTTAATAACCCAAAATTTCCATTCAGCGATTCAGGACTCTGACGGCACAAATATGCTAGTCATAAGTTATTGAAACGAAAAGAAAGGGTCGCACTGCAGGCATTTGGTCACTGGTCTTTCACGCGTCGTTTGGGGCCTGCTAACGGACGTGGAAGAGATCATGAGGGGAATACCCAATGGCTTACCCAGTCAATGTGCGTCTGTTGTGCGGAAATGCAATTGTTCGAGAAGGTTTGAGTCGGATCCTGACAGAACGGGATTTCCGAGTCAGCCAGTATCCCAACATTGCAACTGCGCTTCAAAAAGCGGAGGTGCCGGAGGAAGATACCGGACCTTCTTTGCTTCTGTTGGATAGCGGTACGGACGAATTGGATGCAGATAGCGTTGCCGTGCTTCAACGGCGCTTTCCCTGCACCTATCTGGTTGTTCTGTCTGATCGTTTCGACTTCCAGATCATGCTCAAGGCGTTCCGACTGGGGGCGATGGGCTACATCATCAAGGAAATCAGCTGTGATCGTCTGGTGGCGACGCTGAATCTCGTTGCGATGGGCGAACGGGTGCTGCCACCGCAGCTCGCTGACGAATTGCAGTCGCGGCCTACGCTCACGGACGCTCTGGAGGTCGAACGGCCCGTGGATGCGGCCAGCTTGTCGGACCGGGAGCTGGAAATCCTCCGCTGGCTCATCATGGGATGCCCAAACAAGGTCATCTCAAAGCGGATGGAAATCAGCGAAGCGACGGTCAAGGTTCACGTCAAGGCGGTGCTGCGCAAGCTACGCGTCAAAAACCGCACCCAAGCCGCCATTTGGGCCGCAAATCACGGCATGCGTGGACGCGTGTCGGATGTAGAAGCACCTTTGGCAGTGGACGTGGCTGTTCCCCATCCCGCCCAACTGCCGCCGCTCGAGCTGACCGCTGTGCCGCTCAGCCGGGCCTGAATCGCTGCCGCCGCGGCCTGTGGAGGGGCCGCGGTACTGCGCTGCAGGGATCCTTTTTTGCCCTGACGTGAACGGTCCAGCATGCGAGTCGCCGCACTCTACGCGAGTGCAGCCGCACGTTCCGGCTGAAGGCGGCGCTGGCCGAGTGAAGCCCTCGATTGCATCGGTCTTGCTTGGGCGCAAAAGCTGCTATTTTCCGATCGTCCAAGTTTAATGGCGAAGGAAGAGGCTATTCTCTCCTGAAGATCAGGAGATCGCCTTCCCAATGTCCAAAGCTGATGCGATCAGCAATTTCCTGCGGCCGTGCGGCGATCGTATTGGCTACCGGAATATGGAGACCACGTGCCTTTCGATCATAGCGTTGCCGGTGCGAACGGCGGGCAATAGGAAGATGGCGCCACAGTTCGGCGTGCTCAGTGGTTCGGCGACGCTGAAGCTGGGCGGCCCGGACGGGCGGCAGGTAGCGGCCGCCGCTGGCGACGCGCTGTTGCTGCCAGCGCTGCATGTCGGCGAGCGAGGATTTCTAGGTGGTCGGCGCCTATCCGAAAGGGCAGAGCTGGGAAAGCCGCCGACCACGCAATCGGCGGTACGCAGTTGCTTAACCTTGCGCGTCGCGCGCTCGCCCGGTCGATAGGGCTCGGCGACCGCCTGGCGATCACCCCGTCGAGCGCGCCGCCGGTTTCGGTCAGCGCCATAGCAATAAGGCGGCGGGAAAACTGAAGTGGGAGGATACGGCGCTTCCAAACAGAGGTGTATCTTAGTTGCCCCCCGCCAGATATGTCTGCTGCAAACGGAGCGTCAGTGCATTATCGATACCCAATGCTTTGCGGCGATAGGCGTCGAAGGAACCATAACGCTGCTCTACCTCCGCAAAGGCAGCGTCCAGAAATGCCGGTTGCACCCCCAGCAGAGGCTCTAGCAAGGCGCGATCTACGCTCGCAAGCGCTGGGTTGCTCACAAGCATTTTTTTGTTCTTTTCCGCTAGCGCGGCATTGCTGGCCAGATAGTCGGCAACCACCGTTTCCCTCGGCACACCCAATAGGGTTAGGATGACCGCCGCGGCCCACCCGGTGCGGTCTTTGCCAGCTGTGCAATGGAACAGGGTGGCCTGTCGACCATCGGCTTCGGAGACACGTTGAAGCAGCAAAGAATAGGCATTCCGCGCGCTGTCGGCAGACACGAACTTCCCGTATATGCCGAGCCCATAATCATAGGCCTGCCCCGCCCGGATCAGCTTCATTACCTGCGCCAGATCGGCTGATCCTTCATCATCGGCCATGACGTTCATCACTTCGTGAACTGCGCCTGGCGGGATGGTGTCGGGCTCGCGTCTACGTTCCCCAGAGGTCCGCAGGTCAGCGATGTGACCGATGCCAAGCGCTGCCACACGGGCGAGATCTTCGCTCGTCAATCGATCAAGTTGATCGGAGCGATAGAGTAGCCCCATTCGCACCCACCGCCCATCGGTTGTTCGATATCCGCCCAGGTCGCGAAAATTCGGGGCGGATGCCAGATGCAGATCGCGATCGGCCACCACCAAAGGGCTGCCCTGGCTTGGCACGATCGCGAAAAACCAGCGCGGACCGGCAGCGAGGTTGGTCACAAGGACGCGCCCCCGCTCAGCCCCAAATCCGACAGGCCGGGACCGGTCGGAAACGTCCCGGTCGGCTCCAGCATAGACGGTAACGGCGCCCGTTCCAGCCCCCACCCAGGAAACGAGATAGTTGCCTTCCCCATCCCGTTTCGCTTCGGCATGAATAAACGGAATGTGCTCAGGGGCGAGATGAGCGGCCTGCCTCTCCCCACGGGGCAGCGCCGTTTGGCATCCCTGCAATAGCGGGGCGAAAGCCAGGAATAGCGCCGGGATGAGGCGGGCCAGTCTCATGCGCGTGATCCTTTCAGAATTTGAAGGTCGCCTCGACCCCGTAGGTTCGCGGCTCGTTGAAGTTGACGGTGTCGGTATTCGACAGCCCGGCTCCCGCCGCCCGGAACTTCCATGTCTCGAACTGCTCATTGAACAGATTGCGTCCCCAAAGGGCCACAGACATTTTCCCGGCGGCACCGACATCTATATCAGACAAGGTCACCCGTCCGTTGACAAGAAAGTACCCCGGAGAACGAGGAGACTCAGCAAAGGAGTGGAAGGAAGTGGAATAGTTCGCGTCCGCATGCAGGGTAATGGTTCGTTCATCAATTGGAACGGAGTAATCAACCGCTGCGGTTCCCGAATGCTTGGGTGTGAACGCCATATAGAAGGCTTGCGGCAGACCAGATAGCGGACTGACGATCTGGGGCACTTCAGTCGTGATGAAATTATAACTGGTGGTCAGCGTCAAACCTCGCGCAGGGGTGACGGTCAGGTCGACTTCCGCTCCTTCAATCTTCACCTTGCCCGGGACATTGGCGATTTCGCTGGTTGACGGGTTGGACGGGTAGGGAAAGACTACCTGCATATCCTTATAGTCGCTGTGATATAGGGCGATGTTCAGGCGCGCCCGCCGGTCCCAGAATTCGGATTTCAATCCGAGTTCCCATGATCCCACCTCCTCTTCGGCGAAGGGACGGAATGTGGGCGAACGCGAACCACCGCCACCTGCGCGGTAGGCAACGCCATATTTCACATAGGCGTTCACGTCCCTGGAGATGTCATAGGCGACCGTCACCATCGGGTCGGTGCGTTTGGAGGAGAAACGGTAGGCGAGCGTCGAGGGGACGCCACGCAACAGATCGAGTGTGCCGTGCTTGCGGTCATGGGTGTAGCGCAGACCGCCTGTCAGGTGCAGTCGGTCGTCCAATATGGAGGGCGTCCAGGTCGCCTGCGCAAAGAGTGCGTCTGACTTGACATGGTTTGAGGATGCACGATCGGGAGGCAGGCCGCCTACCGGCGGATTGTTGACCGTGTAGGCCGTGCCATTGGCGTTCCAGCGATAGAGGAAAGGCGCATAGGCGCTATCATGCGCATCCTCCTCGAAGTGAAATGCACCCACCACATATTTCAGATGGTCGGTCGTCCCGATGACCTGCAATTCCTGGCTGAACTGATCCTGCTTCACCGTGGCAAGACTGCGTCGAGCGAAATTGCCGTTGGGGCGATAGCCGATCAGGTAACCGCCATCATTGTCGTCCTGCGTCTGGTCCAGCTTGCGATAGGCCGTGATGGAACGGACAGTCATCCCATCGGCTATGTCCCAGTTGAGCGTCAGGCTATGGCCGTGCACCTTGGCCACCGACGGGTCCAGCGGCACGCCGATCCTTCCCGTATTCACCCGGTCGGGTTCCAGCGAGAAGATGGGCGGCAGCGCCACGCCGGGGAGTGCCTCGGCGATATGAGTGTAAGCGGGCGATGAACTGTCCTTCGATATGTCGAAGGAATAGAGCGCCTCGAAATCGGAAGAGGGTTCCCACAGAGCTTGCGCGCGGAAGCCCCATTTCCTGTACTGACCCCAGTCCCATGCATCGGAATATTCATTATCCACCCAGCCATCACGGCGACTGAAAAGACCATCGAGCTTGACGCTCACCCCCGCCAGTGCCGGAAGGTTCAGCGTGCCCTTCAGCCGCTGACCGTCGAAGTTTGACAGGCCGCCTGTCACCTCGAAACCCAGTCGTCCCGTCGGCCGCTTCGAGATGATATTGAGCGCGCCACCCACGGCGTTGCGGCCAAAAAGCGTCCCCTGCGGACCGCGCAGCACCTCAATCCGTTCCAGATCGAACAACTCGGTGCCCAGCCCCTGAACCCGGCCGAGATAGACGCCGTCGATATAGATGCCGACGGCAGAATCCCGGCTGATCTGGGATGGATCGCCTCCCGTGATGCCGCGCATCGTGACCATCAAGGCATTGCCGCGTCCGCTTTGTGTCGCCATCTTGATGGATGGAACGGCGCCGGACATCAGGTCCTGTATGCCCTGTATACCGCGCTGGGTGAGTTGCTCCGAATTGACGACGTCAATGGAAATCGGCGTATCTTGGACATTTTCCGCGCGCTTCTGGGCGGTGACGATAATATCGGACAGTCCAGCCGGCTGTGCCGCAGCTTCGGCAGGAGCCGGCGCGAGAGCCGCTGGCGCGTCTATCGGATGCGGCGTGCTCAGAGCTGCAAGCTTGTGCAGCAACTGAGGCGCGGGAGCCGCAGTGTTCAGCATGATCACGCCGTCAGACGTGCTGGTGGCATGAAGGCCCGAGCCGCCGATCAGCCGTTCGAGGGCCCCGTCGATCGGAAAGCGTCCCCGTAGCGCAGGAGCTTGTCGGCCCTGAACGAAGCGTTCCGAGAAAAGGATGGGCCTACCCGCCTGCAGGCCGAACTGACGCAGTGCATCGCCCAAGGGCTGTGCGGCTATGTTGAACTGCTTTTGCGGTGACTGCGCCTGCACCATGGCAGGCGTGACAAGAGCCGTTGCTAAAAAAAGAGACACCTGCAGCGCACAACGACGGTAAGACATCGCCATTCTTCCCCCCTCAGGACGGCATCTGCTGGCCGCCTGAAGGGTATGACGCAGGTCATGACCAAACCCGGAATAATTTTCTCATTTTTCCCGTCGAGCCCATGAAAGGTGAATGGAGCCGTCGGTCTTCCGACTTTTTGACAGCATGAACAGCTGGCTTACAGCCGTGGCGAAAACAGCTGGGTCAGAAACGGAGAACAGGCCGCTGATTCTGATCTGACGCAGGCCAGGATCGTCGAGGACCAGAGTCTGGCTGTTGAAACGGTTGAAGCGCTCCACGGCGGTGCCGAGCGGTTCGTCACTAAGCATCAATTTGCCATCTTCCCACAAGACGGAACTGCGCGCATCGACCGTCTGCAATTGCGCGCTGCCATCGTCCCAAATGGAAAGCCTGTCGCCCGGACGCAGTCGTACTGCTTGGCGCACCGGAGAAGCACCCGGCCATAGCCGCTGGAACAGGCCCTCTTCCTCATCTGGCTCAACGTTGACGCCCCCTTGCAGCAGGGTGATGATGGATTGCCCCTCCAACCGCTCGACGTTGAAATCGGTGCCGGTCGCGATCACCCTCTGTCCAGCCACGATCACACTGAAAGGTCGTGTCGTATCGTGCGCTACGCGAAAGCGCGCCTGACCTTCCTCCAGCCGGATCGTCCGGGCGTCACGAGTAAAGGTGGCGCTGATCCGGGTACGAGAGTCCAGGGACAGGCGCGAGCCATCCTGCATGGTCAATTGGCTGCGGTTGCCAAAGGCGCTTTCAAACCGCTCCTGACTGCCGGGCCGACCATGTATCGCCCAGGTCAGCATGCCGACAAGGCACAGGATGATGCAGGCTGCTACCGCGAAGATAGCGCGTGCCTGCGACCCTCGTTCGTTCAATCGCTCACGCGCATCCTCGGCGAACATGGACAACCGGGCTGTGGCAACCACAGCATCAAGTTCCGACAATGCCTCTACTGTGCGTCGATATGCCGTCCGATGTTGCTCGCTTTCCGTCAACCAGCTGTCGAAGCGTGCCGCGTCAGCACGGTCGATGACCGGCGCCGACATGCGTAGATGCCATCTAGCGGCATCTTCATTGATCCGATCATCGCTTGCCGCCCTGCTCATCAACCTACCGCCCGCGCTTTAGTCAGGAGAGCGATGGCCTTCACGAGATGTTTCTCCACACTGCTCAACGATATGTTCATCGCTGCCGCGATGTCCCGTTGCCGCATTTTTTCCAAACGGTGCAGCACGAAGATGTCACGAGTGCGCACCGGCATCGCCGCCAGCGCGATCGCGATCGCTTCGGCTTCCCATCTACCTAGTAAGACGCGCTCGGGGTCAAGAGTCTCAATCAGCGATGGCGGAACGGACCGTTCATCCATCGCACTTTCGATGGGCGTGTGCAGTTCAGCAGCGCGGGTCGCTGCGCGACGCCGATCATCGCGCAGCAGATTCGCCGCCACTTGAAACACATAGGCTTCGGAGCGGTCGATACCATCAAGGTCGGGGTGGCGGGCAAGACGGACGAAGACCTCCTGCGTCAGATCCTCCGCCTCTTCCACAGATTTGCGTCGCCGGAAAAAGGCCAGCAGCGGCTTGCGGAAACGCCCATAGAATGAGCTGACTTCATTCGGTCGGACGGGCTGAACACCAATAGATGACATGCCGGGCTCGTGCCCCCTCCTGAAACGCCGGGCATCTGACGGCCCATTCTCGAATGTACAAGCTCCGGTCGGCAACACAAGTCTGGCTACAGGAACAATTCCGCTCACGCGTGATACGGAAAACCATCAGGAAGCGCGGATTCACGATGCGCTGGCGAAGTAGCACGCGGTGGTAGCTTTCAGGCGGAATCCGCAAAAGTCACCTGGCCCGTCGCCTCAACGAAAGCAGCAAATTCGCGGTTCGTGACTGGCGCCGCGTCGATCCAGAAAGGGTCGACCCGGACTCGACACACCGGCGCCTCTTCAGGGTAGAAGTTATCAGCACCCATGGCAAAACTACCACCTGTCAGGTGAACCATGCCCAGGACGCGGGCGTCAGTGCGCGGCAAAAGGAAAGACATGCATCGGATGTCACTTTAAGGCGCCTCTCAGGAAACCATAGCAGCGTTGCCGCCGACGGCTCACCCCAAACCGACCCCGCCGCACATGCGGCAGGTGTCCGTCGTCAGAACATTTGGCGCAGGTCGCGGCGTAGATTAGCGGAGTGCGGCCTCGTCTCGGGATTGATGTTAAGTGGCGAGCTTGCGGGTTTGCCGACGGATATCCTTCACCACCCGCTCGGCAGGGGCCTTTTCGGGCAAATTTTTCAAGGAGGTTTAATTTAAAACCTCAAATCTGTGCCATTGGTGCTGACGATGGACAAGCCACTACGATACCCCTCGGATGAAAGGCAAAGCATAGCCAGATCAGCGCTTACGAAAATGTGGGGAGGTTTTTGCGCTTACGGAAATTCGGGTAGTGGTAGAGATGAACGAGATCCCACCGAACACCCGCATTCTAAAATTATCGTAAAGTCCTTGTCCGCCATGCATGGCGAAATTACCGCCCAGTGTCAGGTCAGGCGATGCTGATTCGTCCCTTTCGTGGTCCAGGCTATCATAGTCTATGGGCCACTCAGCGGGGGCAGATCATTGCGCCGGGGACCATCTCGGGAAGGCAGCGCATGGTTCCACTTAGGTGCCAATAAATATCAGGCGGTGAGATGGGCGATCGCCTCGGCCGGCATGACGCTGAACAGCTCCTGGCCGGTGGGATTGCGCCGCAGTGTTAGGCCGCCGTTCACCTGCAGGTTCTGTCCGGTCATGAAGCATTCGTCACGCGCCAGAAACACGGCGGCCTCGGCGATATCCTCCGAGGTACCGATCCGCCCGAGCGGATATTCCTTCACGAACGCTTCCATCACCGCTGGATATTTCAGCGACTCACCTGCCATCGGTGATTCGGTGACTCCGGGCGAGATGGTGTTGGCACGGATTCCCTTTGTGCCATACTCGTTTGCAACGGTGCGCAGCACATGATCGGTGCCCGCCTTGGTGCCCATATAGGCCGCGTGATTCTCCAGCATGATCGTGGCGGTAGCGGACGAGATCTGGATGATCGACCCGCCGCTCGTCATCGCGCGCACCAGCGCCTGATAGAAAAAGAAGGGGCCTTTGAACTGAATGGCTATGATTTTGTCGAGATCGGTCTCGCTCGTCTCCTCAAACGGCCGCAGCAAGCCCCATCCGGTCGCGTTCAGGCCGATATCGATCTTGCCGTGCTGCGAGAGCGCGAACTCGACGATACCGTCAAGCTGCTCCTTGCGCGTGATGCCGCACTCATATGCGGCGCCGCCGATTTCGCGAGCGAAATCCTCTATCCGATCGCGCCCACGCCCGCCGACGATGAGCTTCGCGCCCTCGCGGGCGAAGCGACGCGCGATGACCTGCCCCATATTATTCTTGCCCGCCGCGCCGAGGACGATCGCGACCTTGCCTTCCAGTGCTCCCACGCTTGTTCTCCGATTGTTAGTGATGCAGCCACTCGCGCGGACAGCTTTATGCCCAGCGCAGAGGCAGGCAAGTCATGCTTGCGACCGGGCCGCTCGACATCCTGACGGATCGAGCGGGATCGAGCTCGAACTCGGGAACGGCATCGAACCATTCCTCTAGGAAAGCAATCAGCTCTTCCCGTGCCAGGCCAGCGCCGACGCAGCGATGTGCGCCGCCGCCCATCGTCGAGTGACGGCAAAGCCCGCGGTTGAAATCCACCTTCATGGCGTTGGGGAAGGCTTCGTCGTCCAGGTTG
This sequence comes from Sphingobium sp. MI1205, assembly GCF_001563285.1. Lineage (NCBI taxonomy): Bacteria > Pseudomonadati > Pseudomonadota > Alphaproteobacteria > Sphingomonadales > Sphingobiaceae > Sphingobium > Sphingobium sp. MI1205. Next base: position 3,310,473 of record NZ_CP005188.1, on the reverse strand, counting down.
TGCAGCATCGTGGGCAGCAGCACGATATCGTCAGTGCGCAGCGTCAGCTCGCCGACTTGGATGTCGCGCACGGCGACACGAGCATTGGTCACCATGCCGAAGCGGCGGATGAACTCATCCGCCGCCCGGGGAATAATTTCCCGATCCTCGCGAATCGCCGTCTGGTGATCGGGGCTACACGCGAGGAAATAGGTGACGAAGCCGATCATCGCTGCCACGGTGTCCAGCCCACCGATCAGCATGTTAAGGCTCAGCCGCATGGCCTCGTCGAGTGTCCAGGCGCGGCCATCGATCGGCGTCGCCAGGATACGGCTGATCAGGTCGTCGCCCGGCTGCTCCAACCGTTCGATCACGTACGGCCGCAGATAATCAGAAACGAGCGCCACCACCTCCTCGGCCGTCTTGTCAACGGGCCGCGACAGCTGGGTGCCAACTTGGCGCAGCATCTCGCGATCGGACAGCGGCAAGCCTATCAGCGTGAGGAATACGCCGAACGGCATTTGCTCGGCGAAATCGTCTACGAACTCGCAGCCACCCCGATGCTTGAAGGCATTGATCAGCTCGCGCGTCAGGCTCCGGATCGTTCCCTGCAGGCCGAGGATATATTTGGCGCCAAGTCCGCGCACCACGGGCGCTCGGTAGATGGCGTGCATCGGAGGATCGGATTGCAGCGGGATGAAATTGGCGATCGATGTCTCGCGCGGCACGCCGGTCACTGCGCTCGACAGATTGACGTTGTCAGTGAACAGGGCTTGGATCAGCTTACCCCGCACAGCGATCCAGTGGCCGCCGTTGCGTGGTGTCCATACCATATCGGTGTTCACGCTGCGCTGCAGCTTCTTCCACGCCTCGAAGAAATCGGTTCCGTCGTCGGTCAGGCGGTAATAATCGAAATCTACGACGCACTCTGGGGGGACATGATGCGGAACTTCACTGGCCAGGCTGAACATTGACCCGTTTCCTTGCAGGTATGGGGACAGGCTGCTCGCTGTCGCTCGAACCAACTCGCGCCCCGCCCTCGTGATAATGGGGCAAGGTAGAAGGGGCCATGGCAGACGGCAACGCGTTCTTGCGAAACTTTCGGTTCGGCATTCCAAAATATTACGGACCAGTACCATGCCGCGCGCCTCGATGTCCCGTAAAGCCGAAGCACATGTTCCGCCTAGACTCCATTCTGCGCATTTACAGTTGCAGAGGAATATAGAATATCACGCAGTAAGTTTGAACGAGAACTGGTTGTCTCTGGTACGTTCTAACCGGCCCAAATACCCGGTTCGCGTGATAATAATGACGAGCGATATATAATCCTTGGGGAGGGTTAAGGCATGTCTGCAAAAGAATATCATAGTCTCATGGCGGGCGTCGTGCCGCTTGTGCTGGTAAGCCTGCCGGTCGCTGCTTTGGCCCAGCAGCGGGACACGCCAGATCAGCAGACTCCCGCAACCGCCGCATCGGGCGGCCTGGCGGAAATCATCGTTACCGCGCAGAAGCGGTCGGAAAACCTTCAGGACGTTCCGATCGCAGTGACCGCACTATCCTCCGCCCAACTCGCTGGCGCGAATATCGATGGGCAGCTGACGCTTCCCAAAATTACGCCAAATCTCAATTTCACTGTCTCGTCGACCTTCGTTGCTGCCTATATCAGAGGTGTGGGCACCCAATATGCCAATCCTGGCCTCGAGCCGTCAGTATCGGTCTATCTGGATGACCTCTACGTTCCCCGCGCCGCTGGCGGACTATTCTCGTTCAACGACGTCGAGCGGATCGAGGTGCTCAAGGGTCCGCAAGGAACGCTCTACGGCCGCAATGCCACGGGCGGAGCGATCAGGATCATCACCCATGATCCCAAGCCCCGTTTCGAGGCGGCCGCCTCGGTTACGGTTGGCAGCTTCGAGACCCGCAATATCGACGGAATGCTCAACGTGCCGATCGCGGAAGGAGTGGCTGCGCGGTTCGCGGCGCGCCATGCGGAAGACAAGGGATACGTCCGCAATCTCGCCGATGGCGGCGGACTCTCGGGTGCGCGACGGCTCATGTCGAAAAACGAGGAACTCTATACCGCCAAGCTGCTGATCGAGCGTGGACCGCTCACGTTCAAGCTGAGCGGCGATTATGAGAGAAAGGATGATACGGATGGAGAGGCTTTCCTAAACCTGTTTCGCGGCGCTCCGGAGCAGGCGGCCGCGGTGTCGGTCGAAGATTCGCCGCCCGGCGCGCTTCCCGGCGCCTATGGCGGCCGCGTCGGCACCGGCTTCTACGATGCGTATGCCAACGCCCCCACCCTGACGCACGTTAAAGCGTGGGGTATCGCAGCCCGGCTCGATTATGATCTAGGGCCGGCGACGCTGTCCAGCATCACTGGTTACCGGTCGTTGAAGGAATATAGCTGTGCGGATCTCGACGGTACAGACGCCGACTTCCAGGCAGGATGCGGCCGGCCCTTTACGCGGCAGTTCACCGAGGAAATCCAGCTCACCTCTACACAGTCTGGCCCGCTGAACTATGTGCTAGGCCTGTTCTATTTGCACGAGAGGACAGGTTATCCCTACTCCATCAGCGGTCCGGGGATCGGCCTCCCGTCGGGCTTCGCGCTGCTGAGCACATCGAAAGGGTTGCGGACCCGTTCGCTCGCACCGTACGTGCAGCTTGACTATGAATTGAGCGATCGCATCACCATAACCGGGGGCGCACGTTACACCAGCGAGAAAAAGCGTCTCATTCAGAACATCGGCTATTTTGGTCCAATCGAGCTTGAAACCGGAATTCCGGCGCCGGGTGCTGCCCGTCCGACCAGCGCCGCGCCCTGCGTGGAGGGCGGCCCGCCATTATGCGAGGATGGCGACCGCTCGATCAAGTTCAACCAGTTCACGCCCAAGGTCACGCTGAGCTATAAGCCGGCTCCGCGCATCCTGCTCTACGCAACGTACAGCCGCGGGTTCAAGAGTGGCGGCTTCAATCTGCCCGCCTTCGGCTACGTCGCGTCGGTCCGTCCCGAGGTTCTCGAGGATTTCGAAGTGGGGTGGAAGATCGAGCGCGGCCGCGTACGCTGGAACGGCGCGATCTTTCACTATAGGTACAAGGATCTTCAGTATCAGACGACTGACATCAGCACTGGCGGCGCCACGACCCGCAACGCTGCCTCCGCGCGGGTAAGCGGTATCGAATCCGACGTGACCTGGGCGGCCACCGAACGTTTCGAACTCGGGATCGGCGCAGGCTATATCGACGCCAAATACCGCCAGTTCCGCGGCGACGCTTATTATCTCTGCAATCAGCTCGGAAATCTCAATCCGGAGGATGAAGGCGAGGCAGCCGGCATCGCCGCCGCGATCGCCGCATGTCCCCGATCCCCTGCCTATCCCGAGGGAATTGGCCTGGCCACCGTGGCCAATCAGAACCTGGGTGGAAACCGTCTCGCGAACGCGCCGGACTTTTCGGGCTATGCGCGTGCGCAATATAGTGTGCCGCTGGGCGAAGCCGGCGACATGCAGTTCAGCGCCATCGGCAACTACCGCAGCAAGGCTTATTTCGACGCGGCCAATCTTTTCGTGGATCGTTCCCGGTTCCTGCTAAGCGCGAAGGTCACCTGGACATCCATGGATGATCATTATTATGTTAGCGTCTACGGCGAGAATCTTACTGACAAGAAATATGATCTCCAGGTGACGACCGTGCCGAACGGCGGCTGGCGCACTCCCGCCGCGCCGCGAAAGATATTCGTGCAGGCGGGCGTGAAGTTCTAGATTCCAGGAGGCCCTGATATGTCGCTGGTTCGATACCCGATTATTCAATATGCCTACGTGGTGAATGATGTGGAGGCGGCGTGCCTCCGATGGGCTGACATGTTTGGGGCGGGTCCGTTCCTGATCGTGCCGAACTTCCGTGGTTTGAACGGCAGATATCGCGGTCAGCCGGCGGGCGATATCGTCACTCATGCGCTCGGGCAGTGCGGCGCGGTGAACATTCAGTTCACTCAGCAGCATAACGACGCCCCCTCCGTCTGGCGGGATATGTATCCCAAGGGTAGTCAGGGGCTTCATCACGTGATGTTGATGCCTGATGACATCGAGAGCGAGAGGCAACGTTTCGAGGAGGCGGGCTGCGTCATCGGCGCCGAGTTCGACGACCCGCTTAAGGTCGGAGAGGACGGTCAGCCTATCACCGCGCGGGTCTACTATATCGACGCGCGTCCGCTGATTGGATGCTTCGTTGAACTGTTCGAGGGGAGCGATCTCATCCGCGGAACATTGGAGACGCTGGCTCGACTCAATCACGACCCGGTAGAACGCAGTCGCCTCTTCCGCGATGCGCTCTAGAGGGCTGGGAGCCGCGTGGAAAAGAAAGAGGAGCGACCATGAACCTGATCCGCCATCCCATCCTGCAATACGGCTACGTCGTGAATGACATCGAGACCGCCTGTCGCCACTGGATCGCAATGTTCGGTGCTGGACCGTTCTTCCACATACCCTATTATACTGGCCTCAACACCCGCTATCGCGGCAAGCCGGCGCACGACGTGGTCAGCCATGCGCTCGGGCAGGCTGGGCCGGCGCAGGTCCAATTCACTCAACAACACAATGACGCTCCCTCTATCTGGCGCGACATGTATCCCAACGGAGGTCAGGGGCTGCACCATATCATGATCATGGTGGAAGATTTTGAAGGCGAGCAGCAGCGCTTTATTAATGCCGGTTGCTCGATAGGTGAGGAATTCGATACGCCGATGCCCGAAGGCCATCCGTTTCCCTTTGCCCGCACCGTCTACCTGGATGCACGCGCGCTGATCGGCTGCTTCGTTGAAATCTATGAAGAGAATCCGGTCGTTCGCAAGGAAGTGGAAGATCTCAAGGCCTTGCACGAAAGCTGGGATGGTGTGACCGATCCCATACGGACGATCCATGTCGGCTGACCGACGGGCGTCAGCCGATGATGTCGGCGGTGCGCTGCTTGAGGAGATCAAGCAGGCGACGCAGCACAGGATCGATCTGGCCGGGCGGTACGGGGCACAGCGCGCGCACATACCAGGGCGTCGGCGCATAGTCTTCGAGCAGCCGGGTGAGTTGCCCCGATGCGATATGCTCGCGGATGACATATTCCGGATATATCAGGATGCCGAGGCCGGCCGCCGCCGCCCCCCGCAGGGCATGTGGAAAGTTGGCGCGTACCATACCCTTCACCCAAACCGACTCGCGGCCGTTCGGCCCGTCGAAGCGCCAGCGGTCGCCCCGCGTGTCAAGCGGGCTGATCAGGCAGTTATGGCTCTTGAGGTCCTGCGGCGATCGAGGAATGCCGTGGCGCGCGAGATAAGCCGGCGCCGCCACGATCACTCGCGGTACTTTGCCCAGCACGAAGGTAATCTCCTGCGTGTCCGCGAGCGTTTCGGCGATGCGGATGGAGGCGTGCAGCCCCTCCTTGACGAGATTCGACGCGCCGTCATCATGGACGATCGAGATCTCGAAATCTTCATTCCCGCACGCCAGCTCGGCGATGACCGGCGCCAACACCTGCTCGGCGAAGATCGGCGGCACGCCGATCGACAAGCGGGACTTTCGGCACGACCGAAGTTCGTTCCGGCACTCGAACAGCGCGTTGATTCGCTCGATAACCACCGGCGCCAGTTCGGCGAGCAGGTCGCCTGCCCGGGTCGGTTTCACCGATCGGCTGCGACGGTCGATAAGCGCCACGCCCAGTCCCCGCTCGACGCGCGAGAACTGCATCGTTACGCTGGACGGTGCCTTCGCGAGCTTGCGCGCGGCGATCGAGAAGCTGCCTGCCTTGATGACCTCACAAGTTACCTCGATGTCGGTGAGGGAAATCGGACCCATGTCCGCAGGGATGCACCCGCCCGACATCTTTGTCCATCTTTTCAAACACCGAAGTTGACGTTCCCAATTTCCTTTTTCGGCGCCGATATTGTGGGAGCAGGGTGCAACATCAGGCAAACAATCGGCCGGGAGCGGCAGGATGACGGTGCGCTTCATGTCTCGCTTCAAAAGCAAGGGCGATCTCTCTGCGGAAACGCTGTATGATCGATCGCCTCGCCATGTTGCGAACCTTCGTAGTGATCGCGCGCAGCCCGACGATGACGCATGCGGCGTCCGTTCTCGGCCTGTCCAAGGCCAGCGTCACGCGGCATCTCGCGGCACTGGAAGCGGAACTCGGGCTGCTCCTGCTGATCCGGAACAACCGCTACATCAAGCTGTCGGAACCTGGACAGGCCCTGCTGCGCAAGGCGGAGGCAGTGTTGGAGGAATTTGATACAGTGCAGGACAGGGTCAGGGCGCAATCCGTCTCCGCATACGTTCCCCCGGCCCGTACCCGGGCGGACGAGCCGCTATCATGATTGTGCCTCCTGCCTTGCTGCCCGTCCGCCAAATCGCCTACTTCTGTCAGGATGCGGCCGCCGCAGCGCAGCGCCACGCGGCGCTGTTCGGATCCGGACCTTATTTCCTAGCCGAGCATATTCCGCTCAGCTTATGTCTTTACCGGGGAGAGCCGGGCCGTCTCGATCACACATCGGCCTACGGACAGTGGGGCGATGTGATGCTCGAGTTCGTGGAGCAGACTGGCGACGATCCCTCCGTCTTTCTTGACATGTACCCGGATCGTTCCGGCGGCATCCATCATGTTGCGCTGATCGTCGACAATCTTCGCCACGAAATGGCGCGCTACGAACAGGCCGGTTTCCCCGTCGGCCTGTACGCGGAGGTCGGGGGCGTCGGTTTCGCGATGATGGACGCCGTCGGGGACTATGGTCATTTCCTCGAATTATACGAACCCTCGCCGAGCCTGAACGGGATTTACGATATGGTGCGGCAAGCCTCGATCGGATTCGACGGCACGGACCCGATCCGCCCCATGCCGCCCTATCGGACAGACTGAACCGAACCCCGTCCAGCCGCGGGCCCCTTTCCCAGCCCAGAGGAGTATCTGACATGCCGTTCACAGGTCCGATTGAGGATCGCATCGCCATCCGCGAATTGCTCGAAAGCTATGCCTCCGCCGTGTGCGAGGCGGATTCCGCAGCATGGGGCGCCACGTGGGCCGAGGAGGGCGTCTGGACGCTGCCCGACTACACCGGCATCGGCCGGGTAGAGGGACGCGATGCGATCGTCACCAAATGGATCGAGGTGATGAAGGATGTTCCCGGCACGGTGTTCGTCGCTACACCGGGTAGCATTGAGATCGACGGTGATCGCGCGCAGGTGCGTTCCTACACATCCGAGGTGTTCGACTATGAAGGCGCCACGCTACGGCATCGCGGCCGCTACGAGGATGTGGTCGTGAAGCGCGACGGCGGGTGGCTATTCCAGAGCCGCACCTTCAGCCACCTTCATCGACAATAGGCGAAGCGCCCTCCGGTACTGACGGCATTTGCTGCGTCGGCCGAATTAAATGATATTCCTCGCCTGCGGTCATTTCGGTCGACGCTGGCAGTTAAAGCTGAAAAGCGTATCGCTAGGCGGTTCAAAATGTCCGGATCTCGTCGGAGCAGGACACCCGCCAACACTCTGGACGCTGCCCGCCCCAGTTGGACGTCACAGGACGATGGGCAGAAGATCACCCAACGCAATCTCGACATCCAACCGACGATTACGATCCGTCCCGGTGCGCCGGTCCGGGTTCTCGTGACAAGGGATTTGATCCTTGCGCCGTGGCGTGGAAAGGCAAGTTGACATGGCCGATCTCAGATTGGGAAACGTCCCGACCGGACACCAGTCAGGCTGGCAATCACGATCACGCCTGATCTCCAGGCCGCGCTTCAGGCCTATGCGGCGATCTACGCCCAGAATTATGGCGTAGAAGAGCCGATCGCCGGGCTCGTGCCGGCCATGTTGGCGGCGTTCCTTGAGGCGGATCGCGGCTTCGCTCGCGCCCGCGACGCCAGAAGCCGAGATGCGCGATGATCGATCACATCGTCGAACGAGAGCTCGAATCCGCTGACGGTCCGCGTGGCAACCGCAGTGCGGATCACCGACCTCAGCCGTTCGCGCATCTACGAACTGATCTAGTCGGGCGATCTCGAAACCATCAAGGTCGGACGTGCGACACTGATCCAGTATCGAAGCCTGAAAGGGGCTGAGGCGAAATTGACGCTCTCTCGGTTTGCACCGTCCGTTCATGGGTCGTTGGCAGGACGGCTTCGGCATAATCGATCTTGGTATGGCATGGACGGACCTATTACCCGATTCGTAAGCGAACGCTTGTAGTGGTGATCTTTGCGATCGGCCGGTTGTCGATCTTCGGATAGGCCTTGTCGAGGAGCCAGCGGATCTTGCTCAGCGTGATCTCGGCCATGTCTTCGCGCTCGTTCTTGGCGATCCATTCCTGTGCGACCGTCTTGAACGTGTCGTTCTCCTCCACGCGCGCCTTCGCCAAGGCGACTTTCTGTTCATGCGAGGGATCGAGGCCAGCGGCGATCAGCCGGCGCGCCTCGTCTCGTCGGACACGCGCGTCGGCCGGGCTGACGTCCGGCCATGCGCCGAAGGCGAGCGTGCGATGTTTCTCGAGATAGCGATAATTGAGGCGCCAGAGCTTTGCCCCGTTGGTCCGGAGAAGAAGATAGAGACCACCGCCATCGGACAGCTTATAGTCGCGGTCCTGTGGTTTGGCGTTGGCTACGGTCGTGGCGAAGAGGGTGCTCATGGAGGTATCGTCCTTGCAAAAGGACGGAGAACGATACCCTTGGATATACCCCCATTGTTCCCGATTGGTGCCGTATCCGCCCGGATTTGACCGGACGGTGATAGCACAGAAAGCGCCGGATTTCAGCCATTTTCGGGACGTCCTCGGACGTCCCCGGAAGAACAAATGGTGCCCAGAAGAGAACCGGTAGGTCCGACCTAAGCACTTCGAATGAAACAGCAAACTTCAACGGTCCGTTCGCCGACACCAACAATAACACCAACATCGCTGCTGACAAGGGCTGCATCGTGATCGAGCATGCGCAGCGGGAGCGCTAGTCTGCTTCCTCGTCATCGTCAGGGCGGGAATAGACTGTCACCGATCGGTAGATATCCGTCCCGTTGGATTCGCCGACCGAGACCGTGTCATCATCACTCTCGGCTTCGCCCCAGACTTGCTCGACAAGAGCCTCGATTACCCGGAGAGGGGTCTCGCCGCGCCCTTGTGTCACCGCCACGATCCAGTCCGTGCTCTGCACCCGCGTGTAGCGGCCGTTGACCGTCTGCGCGATCTTACTGTGGGCCTTGAACGAAGATTCAAATTCCCGTTTCGTCACTTCGTCATCGTCGTCATGGCTGATCGCGCCTTCGTGAAGGACAAGCCGATCGGCCGACTCGAGCGCCTCCGCGAACCGAGACGAACTCATCCATTCGTCTTGGTAGTAGATGATCGGCAGATCGGCGACGTCACCACCACAGGCTAGGACGATCGCGGCGGCCTTGGCCTTTTCCTCATCAGGCACCTCCGCATCGCAGAGGGCAATCGCCTGATCCGATGCCCAAGCGGCTAGCACCGGCGCCGGCACGATAGGCGTTGCCGCATTGCGCGAAGCAGTCGTTTCGACGCCAACCAATATCCCGGCGATCAAGCCGATCTTACCCGCCGCAAGCCCATCGACAGTGAGGAGCCCGGACGAATACCATTCGCTCGCGGCATCGATACGCGCCCGGCCATAGAGTTTGCCGTCCGCGTCGCGAAGCGCGGCGAGCTCTGCCCAAGACTGCACGTTGGACGAAATGTCCTCGTCACCGTTGATGCGGCCGAGCAGGGTCGCCGTATCGATGTCGATCCAGTCCCCGGCCTTGATCGCGCCAACCGGTTGGTCGTCCTCGAACACCGAGATCGTCACATCACACGCCGGCGCGATCGCGGCGATCACATCCTTGATTTTGAGAATCGTGCCTTCGTCAAACCCCTTCTCGTGAAGGAGTCCGTCAGGCTCGGTCGGATCAGGGCGCAGCAGAACTTCGACACGTGTTCCGCCGTCGAGCGGTACGTCCTTTGGATCGGCGTCGCGAAGGTTAGGCCTTGAGCCCAGGCCATTGCGAAATTCGAGCAACTTCGCCGATTGTATTTCCCGATCGAAACGGCGTGTGGTGACCCGCACCTGATCGCCGAGCATGAACACCGAGAAGAAGCCAATGCCGTACTTTCCGCGGGCGCTCATGCCGGCAGACGCGAGGCCGGGAAATTCCTGGATCGCGAGCGACGATCGCCAAAAGGAATTGCCGAAATCGATCAAGGGACCAGTCAGCACGAGCGGCGACATGCCGACGCCATTGTCCTCGAAGCAGAGCCAATAGTCGTCACCGCGCTTTTGGAGGATGACGCGCAGCTCGCCCCAATCAGGCCGATTTTGCAGCCGTCGGCGCGCGGTGATCGCGTCGAGTCCATTTTGGATCAATTCGCGAACGGGCGCGGCAAGCCCCGTGCCATAGAGCTTGCTGCCGCCGAGCGTCGATACGATCTTCTGGACGTCGGTGACACGGATGGTGGTATCGACCGGCATCCAGCCGACAGTCTCAATGGTCCGTGCTAGATCGCTCGGCGTGTGTGCGCCATCGACCCGTCGGACGGCTAGCGGCTGGCGCTGACGGTCCCGCAAAACCCTATCGACGTCGCGAAGTTCGCGATCGACCATTTGTAACGCATCGAATGCGGTCCACCAGGCCTCCGTAAGGCTGACGTCGAAAGGCGGTTGGGCTGTGTAAACCAGGGCATCGCCGTGAACATAGGGCGTCGCCATGCGCTCCTGGAATTTCCAGTGATCGGCCGAGATGCCTTCCGGTTGCGTAAGTGCGAACTCGAAGGCCGGCGCGCGTCGCTGGTCGAGGTGCATTGCGTCGGCAACCCGCAAAAGACACGCGACCTTCAAGAGATCGACCGTACAATTGGTGACATTGGGTAGGCCTCCCAGCGTGCCGGATAGATCCTGATCGACCTTTGCGATCGACCACCAGTGGCTGAAGGCGATTTTGCCGATCTTGGGTCCGTAGAAGTTGCGGATCTGTTGGTCTTCGATGAGGAACATCGGCTGTTGATGCGGTCCAAGCCAGGATATCATCGGCAGATGCTCAGCCTGCTTGGCATGGAGCAGTCGAAGGGCATCGGCGGTTGCCCGCTTTTCGGCCTCGGCCGCGCCGCTGGCGTCGTCGGGCGCGACCGATGTCATGTAGCGGGCGTGAAGATCGCGCCACTCGGTCTGCTGCTTCAGCTCCTCAAGTCCGCCTGGAAAAGCAGCCAGCGTCATTGCAGCGTCGTGGAGCAGGACAGCGCCGCCAAAGACAAAAGCTTCTGCCGGATTGAGGTCGACGCTCTTGCCGCACGCGATCGATCCCATCTCCCATAGCGCGTCGAGATGGCTGACATTGTGGACCGTCATATGCGGCAGGTCGGTCGCGATTTTCGCCACAAGCGCAGCAGCACGTTCCCGCATGGCTTCGTAGCATTTGGCGAGGCGCAACTGCTCGTCCGCTGTCGCGTCGTCGCGGGCTTCCTCGAACGCCGCTTTCCACAAGGGTGTTTGTTTGAAGGCCATGAGAATGTTTGAACATCAGCTTCGGTTTTCGGCAATGCAAATACGGTAAGAGCGGCTCGACTTGCGAATATTTCGGTTTGGCCTTGGGCATATGCCCCGCTGGCGCAGCCGCGCGACGCCGCGCGCCGTCTGGCAGCCGCGAAGCAGTGCGGCGAATAGGGCCGCCATTCTCCGCATGGCGTGCGGCGATTATCCGTTGCGATGCGGCAAATAATGTCTATATTCGCCGCAAAGGATGCGGCGAATATGGTTTATATCTACGAACGACCTGAATGGCCGACATTTCGTTGGAACACCGACGCGCTCGCCACCAAGCTGGCTTCGGTCCGTCATCGCCAAGGTCTGCTACTCGGGCGCATGAGCGCTCTCGGCTTCGAATCGCGCAGCGAAGCCGTGCTCGCGACTCTGACCGAAACGGTCCTCAAGTCCAGTGAGATCGAAGGGGAACATCTCGACAAGAACCAGGTCCGCTCTTCGATCGCCCGGAGACTGGGAATGGATATCGCCGGGCTGGTGTCGGCTGACCGGCATGTCGAAGGCGTCGTTGAGATGATGCTCGACGCCACGCAAAATTACGCAACACCGCTGACCGCCGATCGCCTGTTCGCTTGGCACGCCGCGATGTTCCCGACCGGTCGAAGCGGCATGTCCGCCATCACCGTCGGCGCATGGCGCACCGACGAGAACGGCCCGATGCAGGTTGTTTCAGGACCAGTGGGACGCGAGAAGGTCCATTTCCAGGCGACGCCGGCACCGCAGGTCGATGCAGAGATGACAGCGTTCCTCGACTGGTTCGAGACGCCGCACGACATCGACCCGGTCATCATGGCCGGAATCGCTCACTTATGGTTCGTGACGATCCATCCCTTCGAGGACGGTAACGGCCGCATCGCGCGCGCGATCGCCGATCTGGCCCTGGCGCGCTCGGAGGCGAGCGCGCAGCGCTTCTACAGTATGTCGAGCCAGATACGCGCCGAGCGAAACGCCTATTATGACCAGCTGGAGCGTGCCCAGAAGGCCGATCTCGACATTACAAGCTGGTTGGACTGGTTTCTCGCCTGCCTCGGCCGCGCCTTCGAGGGGGCGGAGCGCGAACTCGCGTCGGTCCTCGCCAAAGCGCAATATTGGGATCGCCATCGTGCGACGCCCATCAACGATCGTCAGCGCGAAATGGTCAACCGGCTGCTCAATGGCTTTGTCGGCAAGCTCAACACGTCGAAATGGGCAAAGATCACAGACACCTCGCCTGACACGGCACTTCGCGATATTCAGGACCTGATTGAAAAAGGCATGTTGGTGCGCGACGAGGGCGGCGGGCGAAGCACCAGCTATTCGCTGAACAATATCCGCCAGTAAGGGGCTCGCGCTCGCGGCGTCGGCCGACATCTATGATATTTGGCATTGCACCGGGGGCACCGGATTGTCCTAGTGGAGGATCAGCGTGGGGAAGCTGCAAGACTGGGTCGCGGAGCAAGAGCGCTGGATAGGCGACGCGCTGCATCGCGCCGCCATCTCCGGCGTCGCAACGGCGGAAGACGCCGAGGCCGTCGCGATTCGCGTCCAGGCCGCCAAGGGCATCGTCACGGCAGGTAAACCCGAATGCCTCGCCTTCGATGAAGGCTGTCTTGTGATCGCCGGCGACGCCGTCGAGACGTCCTTGCTGTGCTCGATCGGTCCGCTCGACCATGTCGATCGGCTCGCTTCGGGTCAGGAGCTCAAATTTGCGCTCGACGGCCTGACCATCATCTTCGGGGAAAACGGATCGGGAAAAAGCGGCTATGCCCGTGCTGCGCGTCGGCTCTGCACGTCCCGAGTTCCGATCATGCTTCAAGGCAATGTCTTCGCGCCGGCCAGCGAAGGGCCGCCGGAGGTCAGTTTTTCCGTCAAGACGGGTGACGCCGACCCGGTATCGCATCACTGGGTCGAAGGGTCGGATTTGCCCGGCGCGTGTACGCAGATGACCTTCCTCGATACGGCCAATGCCAGGCTTTATGTCGAGGACAAGACCGAGATCCTCTTTCTGCCGCCCGAGGTGCGGTGTCTCACGATCCTGGGCCAGCTCTACGGTCTTGCAGCCGAACGCTGCCAAAGCGTTTCTGACCAACTGACCGCCACGCATGGCGGCGCGATTGCCGTCCAGTTCGGGCAGACGACAACCGCGGGCGCGCTGGTCGGGATGTTGACCACGGCGACGCCGCTCGCTCGGCTCCCCACGGCTGAGCAATTGCGCGAGGCTGCTCGGTGGGATGAGGATGCTGCTGCCCGGCTCGCGGAGGTACGCCGCCAGATCGCATCCGGACCTGCCGCACAGGCGCGAACCTTGCGACGGCTCGGCGACGCAGCGACGACGATCGTCAACAAGGAAATCGCGACCATTGTCCCGCTCGGCCGGCCCCAGTTCGACCGCGACGCGGAATTGCTTCAGGCACTCGGTCGCGCCCGCGCCGCGGCGGAGGCCTTTGCGGCCGAGCAAGTCGGCCGCTTTCCGATTGCAGCGACGGGCAGCGAGACCTGGCACACGCTCTTTCAGCTTGCCCGGCAATTCGCCGTTGAGGCCGATATCGTGCCCGAAGACGGTGCGTTCGAAGTCGGCGATCCCTGTATGCTGTGCCAGCGTCCGCTGGACGAAGTTGCTCGCGACCGCATGAATGCATTCGATGCCTATGTCGCCGGCGAGGCGGCCGCCGCGCTCGACTTGGCCAGGGGCGAGGTCGAGGGCCGTGTGGCCTTGCTGCGCGGCCTGGACATCGACACCGATGATCAGGTGCGCCAGGCGCTTGCCGAACATCGCGACCACGACGACGCACTCCGAGCGATCGCCGACAATGCGGCAGCGGCCAGCCAAGCGCTGCGCCAGCACCGTGACGCCCTGATTGCGCACCTTGAGGGCGGTCCTGCCGTGACTGATCTGCCGGTGATCGCGCCGATCTTCACGCTGCAGCAGGCGGCCGAAAACTTGGCGGCGCGCGCCGACGCGCTCGAACAGGGTGCTGGCGTGGATCAGGCGGCGATCGCGCTGGAGCTAGAATTGCGGGATCGCGAGGCGCTCGCTGGTTGCCTTGATCTCATGGTTGCTCGGCGCGACGGTCTTGCCGACCGGCATCGCTATCTGGCCTGCGTTGCGGCACTCAATACGCGCCCGATCTCGCTGCTCGCATCGTCGTTGCGCGGCGAGCTTGTCACGCCGGAGCTCAGCGGACGCATTCAGCGGGAAATCTTGTCGCTGGGGATCGAGCATGTGCCACTACGCTTCACGGAGCAAAGCGCATCGGGCAAAAGCTTCTTTGAAATGGCGCTCGACAGTGCGAGCAAGGTCAAGAAATCGACCGTGCTCAGCGAAGGCGAGCAGCGCGCGCTCGCGATCGCCTGTTTTCTCGCCGATGCCCATGTCAGCGAAAGCAAAGGCGCGATCATCGTCGATGATCCGGTGACCAGCCTCGACCATCAGCGCATTCGCCGCGTCGCCAACCGCTTCGTCGCCGAGGCTGCGCGTGGCCGGCAGGTGATCATCTTCACCCACAATCTGCTCTTTTACCAAGAGGTGCTTCGCGCCTGCGCCGATCGCGAACCGCAGGTGCCCGCTCTTCCGTGCCTGATCCAGCAATCGAACAACGGGTTCGGACTGGTGTCGGTCGACGACCAACCGTGGATCGCGAAGAAAGTGAAGGAGCGCGAACGCGCGCTCGATGCGCAGCTCAAGGCTATTCCCGATAGTCTGGCGCCCGACAGCGACGAGCTTAGAAAGCTCGCCAAGCAATTCTATTCGGACCTGCGTGAGACTTGGGAGCGGGCCGTCGAAGAGGTAGTTCTCGGCGGCGTGGTTGAGCGGTTCGGCACCGACGTCAAAACGCAAAGCCTCAAGCTGGTGGAGATCGACGATCAAGACTATCGGATCATTTATTTCGCCATGAAACGCGCCTCCGAGCGATCCGGTCATGATCAGCCCGCTGCCAAGCAGATCGACGCGCCGGATAAAAAACAGATGGAGTCGGATCTGATGGAATTGCGAGGTTTCATTGCAACTCATCGGAAGAAGGCTCAGGTGGTCAGCGAACGACGCAAAGACTTGGAGCAAGCTCCGAAGGCCATCGTAGCCTAAACAGGCTCAACCCTGAACGGTGCGCGTGGACGGTCGAAGCGGGCTTCAAAGAGCGAAAGCTCACGCAGCGTGTCAAGGCTATCGCCGATCAGACGGGGCGCCGCGGAGACAAGCTCTCCTGTTCAAGCGCCAAATCCGAGGTCATGAGGGCGTCCCAAAGGTCCCGAACCGCACTTTCGGGCGGCGGCGCATCGGCAGCGCGAAGCTGCCTGTCCCTTGCCACGCCCTGGTCATATAGTATCGCCAGATCCATGAGGTGCGGGAGCAGCGTCAATCCGTGCTTCGCGATCGCCCGTTCAAGATGCCGAAAGATACGAACGCCGCCGCCGTCCAGATCACCCCAATGGAATAATGGCGCCCTTGCCTCGTCGGCGAGTCTGACGATCTGTCGCAGGTGACCGCGAGACGGAAAGCCGCCCGTATAGATGACGAGCCCTGAGCAATCGCAATTGATCTCACGGACATGCCGAACGAAGGATGTGTAATTCTCGATGGTCAGCACATAGTCGACCTGAGTAGTCAGGCCGAGTTGATCCCCCTGTTCGGGCGGCACTCCGTAGAAGCGCAGCGGCGGCAGCGGACAGCCTGCGATGGCGATCGGGCCACTGACGACCAGTGGCTGCGGGGTCCGCAGCACGCCAAATGTCGCAAGCCAGTCTTCCGGAGCCAGAGCATCCGGGGAGACTTGGTCGGGATAAAGCCGCTCGAACAGCCTGGGCACGGCCGAGACCCAGCGCTCGAGCGCCTTGCTGTCAGCCCCGGCCAGCCTGGAGAAGGTGCGATAGTCTACAGGCGTAACGCCGCCGTCCCCGGCGCGAGCCGCGAGCGCACGCGCGAGGTCGAGCGATGCCGCAAGACCCGCGACGTCCTCGGGCGCGAGCCCGAACCGTCCAACACCCCGCGACCAGGCTTGCGCGACGTCATCAAGGATCGCGTGTGCGGTGTCGGGAAGATCCGACCGCGCCCGCGCTTCGCGGAGTGCTATGCCTGCACGCTCGCTCGCCGGCGCGCGCGCGACATGCGCATAAAGAACCGCCGGCTCGGCGAGCCGGACGTGCCCCAGAACGAGGGCGCCCTCAATCCGCTTGCGCTGGACGAAGATGCCGCCCGCTGCCTCGACGGCGAGCAGAGACCGGGTGAAGCGGTCGCGTGCCTCGACGCTCGTAAAGGCATCCTCATCGATATAGGCCAGCAGGCGCTCGGCGTTCGGATTGGCTTCGTGCCGATTGAGCAGATCGTGGATCAGCCTATCAATATCACCGAACTTTCGGCGGCTCATTCAGCGGCGTCCGATGTCGGCGCATCGAGCAGCGCGGCCAGCGATGCGTCACTCAGATGTTGCGGATTGGCTTCTCGCATCCTGGTGCGGGCATGGGCTTTGATCCGCACAACCTCGGCGCTGGCGGAATCACCGTGGCGGAACACATCGATGACCGTGTCGAGGTTCTCATAAACGACCGAACGCTTCTCGGTCGGCGCGGCGATCAGCACCTGCAGCCCGATATCATCATAGAATTGAAGCAGGGTGCGTTGGTTGGGACCGTCCATCTTGCTGAACGCTTCATCGAATACGGCAAGACCGAGCCCGAGGTCATTCGGCTCATATTGACGGCGCGCACCATGGTATATGCTCGACAGCGCCGCTCCGATTACGACATAGAAGGGGACTTGCCGCTCGGCCCCGCTCGCCGTTCCCTTGCGTTTGTCGAAGCTCATTTGGCGACCTTTGGCGACATCTTCCATGCGCAGGTCGAAGGTGTAGTAGTTGCGGTAATCCTGATAGGCGGTGAAATCGAGCGCCTCATCGCCGAGCAACCGTTCGATCTGTGCCAGCGCGCGGGCATGCTCATCGTCGCGCGGCTCAGCTCTGCCGAACAGCGCGTCGAACAGCTGCTCGTCATTCTCGCTATCGCGAGCCAGCCGATGGAGCGCCGCAAACTCCTCCTTGGGCCGGGCATGAAGCGTATAGATTTCGCCGTGCAATGGGCGTGCCTTGAGCGCGCGGGTCAGTGTCTCCAGTTCTGTTTTCAGGTCATTGAACCGGGCATTGAGCTCATGAATAAACGACGTCCGGAACAGGACACCGATCCGATCCGCGGCTTCGTCGGCTTGACGGCGATACTGAATCAGCTCGTTTTCTTCGAGCGCCTGGACATTAGCTTCAAGCCAGGGCTTCACTTCGGAAACGATCGATCCCTGCACCGCGACCGGCGCGGTGCTGTCAAAACTTGCCCGATAATGCCCGAGCGCTTCCCGAATCTCGCCCTCACGCGCACGGTAGGCGTGTGTGCTCCATGACCGATCGCATTGCCGACGCTCACTCCCTCATGGCCTCGCGGATCAGCTGGACCAAGGCGCGGCACTGCACCAAACTATCGAGTAAAGTCCAAAGAGGAGCAAGACTGCTGTTCGATGATTTCGGAGGCGTTGACAGGCCGCGCGGTGACTGAAGACAAGGCACTGATTTGCGGTGTCGCTCTCAACTGACCATCGGGCCTGAACGACCCCGCCCGAACTGCCAGTTGATACCGTCGGAACGCATGATACCCGACGCCGTCTTGCCGATGTTGCGATCGAGCACGTCGCGCCATGGGACCAACGTGAAATCCCGCGACCGTTCGACCAGGGCATAGCTGCCGCTCTCGATGTCGACGCGCCGGGCAATGACACCCTCGATGCGTTCGCCGACCAGGGCCGGCTCGAACCGCTTGTCGAGCTGTCCGGAAAGCCGGTCTCCAATACCCTCAAGCTCGCGCTGCCGGAGGTTCTCGAGCGCGCCAGCACGCAGCCGGAAATCCTGCCGCTCGCCGTCGGCCAATTGCTGCTCGATGAGCCACTGGCGCCGGGCTGCCAGGGCAGTCCGCACTTCGCGCCCGAAACCGACATCGCGTATCGCGCCGGACGTGCCCGACGCCAGCTCGCGGTCGAGCCAGGTCGGCGCCTCGATCGCGACCAGGTCGCCGACGGGCCGTGGCGACAGGATCGACAGCGCCACCGGCCGGTCGCGCTGCTGCTGCTTGGCGAAATTCTCCGCCCGGGCGAGATGGTCGTGCGGGATGGACCAGCTCCCGTCAGCCATGCGCTCCGGTCCGGCGCCCGCGCGCCGCATCGCTTCGAGCCGTCGCACATGGCTGGTCGCGAACGCCTCGCTCGCGTGGCTGTCATGGCGCAAATGCAGGTCGACCGAGTAGCGCCCGCCGTTGGCGCGGGCGATCGCATCGATCGTGCGATCCGCCTGGCTTGATTCCGCTTTGGTCGGCTCGATCCGGATGGTCGCATTCTCGGGCACCGAGGCGGTCGCGCTGCCCCTTCCGATATCGACATAGTGGACGCGGCCGTCGACGCCGTCGACCATGACATAATGCCGATCGCGATGTTCGTCGGAGAAGCCCCGCTGGATCAGCCGGCCGACAATGGGTTCACGCAACGCGGTGGTGACGACCTGCTCGATCCCGGCGCGGTCGAGCCGGCGAGCGGTCAGCTCGCGTTGCATGAGGCGGATGATGTCGCCGCGCTCGCCCATTCGACGGAGCGTATCCTCCAGTCCGTCGGCGAGCCGATATCGGCCGCCGCCGATATCTTCGGCCAGGTCCATCGCCTTGAGCTTGCGCAGCCGGCCGGCCGCGATCGATTGCTGGAAGGGATCGTTGTCCGCCGGCGAAACCTCGCGCGCGCCGTCCATCCGGCGTAGCAGGCGACGATCGATCGCGGTCAGCCGTTCCTGGTCGACATCGTGGCGCAGGCGCGCCTCAATCTCGTGGTCGGTGCGCGGCCCGAGATCCAGTGTCACCAGCTCGGACGCGCGCTCGCGAAGCCCGTGCGCAATATACTCGCGCGCGATGATGAGATTGTCGCCCCGGTCGTCGACGCCGCGCAGGACGATATGGGTGTGCGGTCGCTCGGTGTTGAAGTGGTCGACGGCGACCCAGTCGAGCCTGGTGCCGAGGTCCTGTTCGACCTGCGACATGAAGCGACGGACATAGGGTTTGAGATCCGGATATTCGGCGCCGTCCTCGGCCGAAACGATGAAGCGGAACTGGTGCCGGTCGCCGGCGGTCCACTTGAGGAAATCATCGCCGTCCGCCCGGTCGGTTTCAGGACCGTACAGCTCGCCCTGCAGACCCTCGCGCGTGACCCCGTCACGCTGGATATAGCGCATGTGTGCGCGGGCGACCTGACCGGCCTTGCCCTGGAGCCGGATGAGGCTCGCCTTGACCACCGCGCGGCGCCCGCGAAACCCGGCGAGCCGGTCGCGGCTCGACAGCAGGCGACCCATGCTCGCGCCGCGCCCGATCCGGCTGCCGTCGAAGCGCCGCGAGCGGACCCCGGTCTTGCTGCCAGCGAGCCGCGCCGCGACGAGGATGCGGCCGCCATATTTGACGACACGCTTACCGTCCTTGCCGCGCTTCCTGCCCAGCTTCGGTGTGAAGTCGTCGTCAGGCATGGCAATGCCCGTGAGTCTCGCGAATCCGAGCAGAAAATGGCGGATTTCCGCCATTTCCAAGCAGAATGTCTCGCGGCGGCGATCGCCTGTCTCGCGAAAAAAGGATGTGCAGACAGAGACTTATGCAGTGTCGCGAGACACTGCCTTTATCTTGTTTCCCCTCTCTTCCCTCCTCCTCACCCTCTCGGCTCAAAAAAGGGGGAGAGACGACGCCGTGCCGACGCCGTCTCTCCCCGCGAAATCCGCAGTGATCAGTGCGCATGGAGCATCGCATCTCGCGCCTTGGCCAGCGACCTGAACTGGCGGCATCCCATCATCCCGTGAGCCTGCCCATCGCCATCCACGATCATGGTGGCGCAGAACCAGCGACCGTCCAGGCGGCCGTAGATCGCTATCCGGTCGAGCTCTAGGTCATCGTCGTCGATGCTCTTGTAGAACCCGATCCAACGCTCCTCGATCCGCGCATCCCAGAGGAAATCAGTCTCCTCCGCCTCCACGAAACGATGCGCCAATGCTTCGCCCGCGCCCTGTCCGAACTCGATCTCCAGCCCCGCCACCAGCATCGCCATGATGTGATCCGACGCCGTTCCGATGCTCTGATATATACCCATGATGACCTCCAACGCTTGCGTTCTCACCATCGAGAACGGCGTCCGAGGGACGGGTGGCGGGGCGGCTGTCAGGGCCGCGGAGCGAAGCGCAGCGCCGCGAAGCGGACGTGGGGGGAACCGATTTTCGAAGAAAATTGGGGGGTACCCGCGGGCCTTGATAGCCGTTCCGCCAGCCGTCATGCTGGGTCTATCGAGACGAGCCTTCACCCTCTCGATTGCGCGCGACATCGCCTCAAAGGCCTTCACGACGCACCACGAACAGCGAAGGCGGTTGGTTCGGTGGTGGCGTGCCTGGCTCTACGGCTGGGCGACGCCGGACCACGAACAGCATCTCGCGAACAGGCTTGACGGGAGCATTTTGCGATGCTGGAGCACCGCGACCGACCGTGCCGAGATAGGCAATTGTCTCGCCGGGAAGCGGTCGGCCGGTGGCGAGGTGCTCGGCGTAGCGGCCCGGCCCCGCATTGTAGGCCGCGAACAGCCCCGGATAGCCGAAGCGGTCGTACATCATCCGCAAATAGCAGGTGCCCGCGAGAATATTGTCACGGGGATTGTCAGGATCGGAGCCGAGGCCCAGCGAGCGGCGCAAATAATCCCACGTCGTCGGCATCAGTTGCATGAGCCCCATCGCGCCCGCATGGCTGCGGATAGGACGGCCGTTTAGTGTCGTCCGTCCATTGCTCTCTGCGCTCATGACGCGCTCGATCCAACCGGCCGGGATGCCGCAGCGGCTGGACGCTTCCGTAATGAACGGGCGCCAACTGCTGACCGTCTCTGCCTCTGCGGGGAGCGCCATGCCCATCGCAAGCAGCGCGGCGACGAGTTTCAGCGACGCCACAGCAGGCGCGCCTTGCCAACCACATCCTGCCCCTCGGTCGGGCCGAAATATCGCCCATCGAACGATGCCGGATTGTCCATGAGCAGGAAGAGTTGGCGCCCGCGCAGGATCGTGCAGCCGCTCCACATCGGCATCGGTCGACCTTCCGCATCAGCCGTGCGGCGCTCGGCGATCCAGCGCCCGTTGACGAATATCTCCTGGCCGAGCGCGCAGACTTCGTCACCGGCATAGGCGGCGACACGCTTCACCAAGGGCACGTTGAGCGGCACGTAGCGGCGGATCGCGGCAAGCTGGCGGTAGCGCGGCGGAACGCGCGCAATGACCATCTCGCCGGGTTCGACCCAGGCGCCGGGCGTCACCGAGTAAAGGCCGATCGGTGCGCTGGCCGAGGCATTCCACACCAGCCGGGGCGCGGGCGGAAGCGTGATCGTCAGGCCCAGTGCGCCGATCACGAAACCAACGGCGAAGATGCGCCGGTCGATCCGCTGGCGACGGACCTTGTCGGCGCGCAGGGCATCGCCCCAAGTGAGCAGCGGTGCGTCGTCGGCGCGGGTGCGGCGCCGTCTCATCGTCCGAGTTCCCGCGCTGAATGTTCGTCCGACCAAGTGTCAAGATCATCGATATGATACTGGACATAGCGGCTGTGGCGCCGGAAAATCGGTCCCTTACCATCGCGGCGCAGGCGTTTCAGGAGCCTGCTCGACAGCTTGAGATAGGCCGCGGCCTGGTCGGTATTGAGGAAGGGCGATCCGCGTTTGGCGCGATTAGCCCGGGCGATGTCGTCGTCGCTATCCATGGGTGCCAGTGTCCTGTGGGGCTGATCGCAACCGTGCGATCGCGGCACCGGGGATGCCGTGTGGAACACCCGCTGATCAGTGTCGAAAACAGCGAACCCACTTTCGACACCCCCAGGGGAAAGCCCCGCGCCCGTCGGACGCGAGGCTTATCGATCAGCGGGACCAGATGAGCTTGTGCTCGCCCTCGTCGCCCTGCGTGAGGGTCGCGTAGATGGGTGCCGGGAAGGACGGATCGTCGAGCTTGAGGCTCAAATATTCGGCGCCGGTCTCGCGCGCCGCCTTGGTCCAGCCCGCGCCGAACTCGACGCCGCCGGCGCTGACGCGGTGGTCCGGAGCCTTGTCGTTGTCGCGTTCGACGGGTCGGATGCTGGCCTTGACGCGAAGCGTCAGGGTGCGGATTTCGCCGGTGTAGATGCCGTTTTCGCCGCGGATGAAGCTGCCGATCTGTGCCATGATAACCTCCATTCGATGGATCGATGCCGCCCCATGCGGCCTCGATGCGGTTGTCAGGCCGCGAGCCGGACGCCGCGCACCGACAGGCCGAAGCGGAGCGGAGGACGGCCCGAGCCGGGCTTCTTGTTTCGCGAGGAAGGCGCGGGCACCGCGCCGGGGAAGAAGGTCGGCGAAGCTGTTGCGCGGCAAAGGAAGGCTTGCGGCAAACCGCGATCGATCAAGGCCGCCGGGGTCGCACCAGCCGGAGAGGAGTTGGGTCAGTCAGCCGGATCGGCGCACTTGCGGTGGCAATTCAGCGTCTAATTCCCGCACGGCTATGCGCCCAAGATGTTTCGTTGGCCTTCGACGCGACGCAGGCTAGACCCTTGGCAAAGGGGAAGCGATGACAGTTCTGGATCAGGTTCGCGGATTGATCGAAAGGCTGTCGCCGGAGCCGATCTGCGACGACTGCATCAGCGAGCGGCTCGGCCTTTCGGTTCGCCAGCATGCCAACCACAAGACGCGAGAACTTGCGGGCACACGCGGTTTCGAGCGCCGGAAAGACAATTGCTCGATCTGCGACAGCGAGAAGAAGGTGATTCGTTTCCGCGAGAAGTGACCGGAGAAGCGCGGCGTCTGACGGATGTTCCCCCTGCGCCCTAATCCTTCCACTCTTTCCGCCGCGCCGGCAATCGCGTCTGGGCCGTCCTGAGTTTCGGTTTCGATCCGCGATTACCGCGGATGACCGGCGATCCATTCCTGTCCCAGACCCGGATGCTGTCCCGGACGATATTGCGGTAGTTCTGCAAGGAATCCCAGGCCCAGTCGAATGCGACCGTGTCCGACGCGAAGACCCACTTTTGCGCGCCGAGGGCCAGAAAATTGTACCAGACTCCGCCGATATTGAGAGCGTGGCCGTGTAGTGCGCCGGTATTGCCGCCTTTGCTTGGCGGTCGGCTCGGTTCGCGAAGCGTCGCCCTATAATCGGCGATGGCGGTCCGCTCGACCGTCTGGTGCTCTGCTTGTGAAGTCTCTTCGATCTCGGACATCATCGACATGTAGAAAGCGACGAGCGACATCGCCATCATAAAGCCGCGCGCCGCCGCCGGAACGGCGGCGGCGCGCGGCCGATTTTTCAGGGTCTCGAAGGCGGGCGGCGTTGCCGCCGCCCGCAGAAAATCACGCCGCCTCGGCGAACGGCTCGTTACTTTCCTCCGGCCCCGATGCGGCGATCTGATCGCGTGCGGCAGCGACTTTCGCATGGGAGGCGGCTGTCCCAACGCCGCCTCGAGCGGTGTAGGCGCTTGGCGGGAACTGCATCCAACGCGGCACCCAGCGCTCGACCTTGGCCCGCCCGTCAGCGCCTTCCAGATGGTCGGCGATGATACGCTTCAAGGTCTTGGACTTCTCCTTCGCGTTGGCGGTGGCGACCGTCGCGCCCGCCACCTCGGCCACCAGATGGCCCAGCACCTCGCGATCCCGAATGAGATCGAACAGCGCTTCGTCGCCCTGCCACCAATCCGACATCGCCACGCCGATCTCGCCGCCCGCTGCCTCCACGGCGGCACTGCCAGCGGCCATCGTCTCGCCGATCACGACCGCGATGACGTCCAGCAGCAGCGTGTCGGGCAGGTCCATGAGACGCAGGAAGACGCCCGCCACCCCATAGTCGTCGCCATTGCCGCCGGACACAGTCGGTTCCTCGGCGGAGAAGCCCAGCAGCGCGAGAACGGCCCGGCGCTGCTCGTCGAACACCGCCTCGGCTCGGCAATTCTCGATGCTCTCGCGCACGGCATCGTTGCGCGTGGACTGCGGGTCGGGTCGCACGGTCCAGAGGGGAGAACCGACGATGGCGTGGGCGACCATCAGCCGCAAGGCAACGTCCGGACGCACAAGCATGGCGGCGCGGACAGCGGCATGGCGATGGAGATCGACATAGGTCTGCAAGGTCGAGGTCAGTTCGGGGCGCTTGGGTTTCTCGCCTTGCGCCGTCTCACCGCGCTCGGCGCGGCGGGCCTCGGTGCGGGTCACATAACCCTCGTGGAACGTCACCTCGCCGGTGCCGCGCACGTCGATATAGACGCGCCCGCCTTTGCGCTTGCCCGCCTTCTCATATTCCCACGAATGGAAATGCTCGGACGGCGGCACGACCACCACATCGCTCCAGCCTTCCTCGATATACGCCGTGTGCCGCGCTTCGATGGCGGCATTCTGCGCGGTCCAGAAAGCATCGGCGTCGGCAAAATAGCGGTCGTCGCCGAACAGATCGGCAATGGTCGCGCCCGCATAGGTGCCGAGGTCGAACAGCGCGACCTTGGCCGCGATCGACTGCCCGCCGAACAGCCAAGCCTTCAATTGATGGCCGGTCGGCACATAGGCGTCGGGATCGTCGAACAGCGCCAGCCAAGCCTTCTGCTGGCTCTTGCTGGCAAGGGTCAGGTGGCGGACGGTGGTGCGGTCGATCTTCTCGGCGCGGTAGAGGTCGCGAATGCGCGGGAGAAGATTGCCGAGCGCAAGGACTCGCCGGATCGTGGGTTCGGGCAGGCCGAAGGTAGCGGCGATGTCGTCGACTTCGCGGCCTTCCTTGACCAGCCGGACGAAGGTTTCCCACTGGGTCACCTCGTCGGGATCGAGACGCGCGAGGTTTTCGATCAGCGAAGCTTCGAGGGCAGCGGCATCGTCGCCTGCCTCCATGATCGCGGCGGGAACGCGGGCCAGTTCTGGGTCCGCGCCCTCTTCGGCGAGCACGAGACGCGCGGCGTGGACGCGCCTGCGACCCGCGACAAGCTCGAACCGGGCCTCGGCCTCGGCGGGCCTGACGATGACGGGAACGATGATGCCGCGCTTGCGGACGGTGGGCAGGATGTCGGTCACGTCGGGGGCCTTGCGACCGTGGCGCATGTTGACCTTGCTGTCATCGATATTGCCAATGGCGATGAAGTCGAGTTTCATGGGACTACTCCTTGTGAGTGCCGGTCCGTCGCTCTTTCCGGGATGGCGGATCGGCTTTCCGATTGGCGGCGAAGCGCGCCGCCCGCGCATCATCCCGCCATCAACCGGGCGGAATTTCAGGGTCCGCGCCGGTCGCGGCGCCTCGGCGCAGGAGGGTTTCGGCCCAGAGGATCGATCCGGCCCGGCGCGACCATTCGGTCCAGATAGAAAGAGCGTGCGGCGTCTCGAACCCGATGTCGCGTTCGATTCCGAGGCCGAATGGAAGCCGGACGGAGGCGATCTCGGACAAGCTGAACGAGCCAAGCTCGGGACAGCCGAAACCGAGGTCGGCCAGCCCGAACAACCTGTCGCGATCCTCGTCGAGTTCGGTCGCCAGCCATGTCGCTGCGCCAACGGGATTGAACAGTTTCACCAAGGGTACGGGATCGAATGGCTCGCCGCGCTGCTCGCAGACGTACCGTGTGATCGCATGGGCGCGTAGGCCTGTGTGCAATTGGGGTGTGAGGAGGATCATGCCGCGACCCTCCTTTCAGCCTGCGCTTCCTGCGCCTCGCGGTGCCGGGCAAGCAGCCATTCGGCGGCCTTGCTGGCGGCGCTCGCCGCACGGAAGATCGCGCGGTTGTCTTCGCGGAGCACTTCCAGCCACGCGCCCAGGTAGTCGGCATGGCGGACAGTGGGAACGATGCCGAGCGCAGCGCAGAGGAAGGCGGATCCCATCTCGGCGACATATCCTGACAGTCCAGCGAAAAATGGCGGTTGAAAGGTGAAAACCATCGGTGCCTCCTGCACTGCCTAAAAACCCCATGGCTCCCCCGAGGCGGGGGTGGGCGGCGAGAACGACCGGAGAGGCCCGCGCAAGCGGGGGGCCGCACCCGGAGGGGCGAAATGCAATGGAGCAGCGCGGCGAAGCCGGGCTTGCGGCGCGCCGTGGCGGGCCTAGCAGGGAGCGCCGACCAGACCCGCATCGAGGGAGGCCCAGAAATCAGCGCCGCCGCGCCAGCGGCGTCCGCTGGTGAGCGGGCGAAGCCCGCGCATCGCCGTGCGCGACGAAGCGGCCGAGCCCGCGAGGGATCGGCCGCTCGGCTTTGGTCGCTGCTGGATCATGGCTGACGGGCGTGCATCCAGTCGGCCGCTGCCTGCGCCTTGCTCGCCGCGGTGAAGATCGCGCGGGGCTCGTCCTTGAGCAGTTGCAGCCAGGAGGCGATATAGGCCGCGTGATCGGGTCGCGGTTCGTGCGCGATCCCAAGATCGGCGAGCAGGAACGATGCGGTCAGTTCGGCGGTCGCTTCCTCCATGGCGAGCGCGTGCCTGGTCCACTTGGCGCTGAAATCCCGGTCGAGCCGGTGAGCTGCGCCACTGGCATGAGCCGCCTCGTGAATATGGGTGGCGTAGAAGCCGTGGGCATCGTGGAAGGCGCTGAAATCCGGCATGTGGATGCGGTCTTCGGCGATGTGATAATAGGCGCTGGCCGAGCCGTAGACGGTATCGATGCCGAGGGCGGCGATGAAGGCTTCGGCGGCGGCGAGGCGTTCGCTCTCGGGCAGGTCCGGCCCCGGTTCGGGCGCATAGCCATCGACCTGATCGGCGTTGAACAGGCTGAACGCCTTGGCGAAAAGCCGGCGGTGGTCGTCATCGTCGCCGGCGTCGTCATCCTTCGCGCGAAACTCCTTCCAGAGGACGCCGAGGCTGGCCTGCTCGCCCTTGCGGACCTGCGCGCCGAGCGTCTGCCACTGGCGATAGGTGCCCCAGACGCCGCTCGCATAGCCGCTGCCATAGGCGGCTGCCCAGAGCGAGACCGTATTTATGCCGCGATAGGGCTTGCCGCTGGCGACGTTCGTCGGGCGGGTGACGTCGGCGCCAGAATGATGCCATGGCATGCGCCAGGTGCCGGTGCCGGCTTCGATGGCGTCGACGATCGCTTGCGTGACGCGAGCATAGACGTCGACACGTGGTGAGGCTGACATGATCTGTTCTCCGTTCTCGCGCCGGGGACCATCCCCGGCGGCGGAGGCCCGTTCGCGCCGGGCACAGGGGGGCTCGCGCACCCGTCAGGGCCGCAGCGAAGCGAAGGACGGCGAAGCCGTTGCGCGGGCGCGCCGACCGGCGCAGGACTCCGCCAACAGCCGGGGTGGTCTACGGCGTGGGAGGATCGATCCCGGCAATCACCGCGGTCAGGCGATCAAGCTCGCGCTGGAGAGCCTGACGCTGAAGATCGGAGATGCGCCGTTCGCGTAGATGCGCCCTGGCATCGGCCGCCGCGCGTTCCCAGGCCGGCCTGTGGCGGGCGGTGATGCAGGCGTTGGGACAGCGGGTCGGCTCGCACAGGGCGGTGAGCGGCTGCGCGGGATCAGGGGTCGTCACGCGCTTGAGGCAGAGCGCGGTCGCGGGATCAAAGAAGCAATCCGCGAGCGGGCCGACATGGAAGGTGCGCGCGACGCTGGCGAGCATGACGCGCAGGCGGGCGCGATCGGCGATCATGGCGGGCAAAGGCCCTTGTCTGACGGCGGCATCGTCGAGCGTCCGCGCGATGCGCGGTCCCGCTGGGCCGCCGAGCGATGCGCCGCCCTGACGGCGGTCGAAATAGTCCAGCAGATCGTCAATCTGACCGAGCCGGCGCTGCGCTTCGACCTCGGCGCGAAACCCCGATGCGCTGGTCCCGGCATAGCCCTCGAAAGCGGCGACCGAGGCGTGCTTGTACTGGATCATGCCGGCGATGGTGCCGAACGGGCGGTTGGCGATGTGCCACGCGATCGTGCGCCGGAACTGCCGTGTCGTGATGCGCCACGGCTTGCCGTCGGGACCGCGCGGGATGACCGGCATATCGGGGTTGCCGAAGGCGGTGTTGAGGTGGTCGCGGAAGGCGTTGAGCTGGCGGACCACCTCGCTCGACAGATGCGTCTTGGAGACGGCGCTCGCGCGCAGTACCGGCCAGAGCGTATCGCTGCCGCTGGCGCGCGCCGGTCCTGCCGACAGGCGTTCGAGCACCGTGATCGCATCGGCGACCGGCTCGATCGTCACCCAGCTCGCCACTTCGTCCACCGCCGCCCGGCGCTTGTAGATGGTCGATCGGATGCGATGCCGTTCGATCAGGCCGTCCTCGCTGCGCGCGATAGAGACACACCCGCGCCGCATCGCCTGCACCTCGCAGTCGCGCATGCCGGTCAGATAGGCGCACACGATATAAGCGGCGGCCTGGAGCATCCGTTCCTCGTGTGCGAGAGTCTTCGCGTCGAAGCGCTCGCGCCATGGCCGACCGCTATCGGGATCGATCGAGATCGGCGTGTCCATGCCGCCGACCTCCACCCCCAGCTCGGCCGCCACTGCATCGATCAGCCTCGCTTCGCCGCCGGTCAGCATGAGATGTGCGTGCGGTTCCGCCTGCACGTCGATCCCGACATGGAGATGTAAGAGATGGGCGTTGATCGGTGGGGTCACGCTGCCGGTGTTGGGGTCGACGCGCAGCTTGCCGTTATGAGCGGTGGCCCAGATCGGTGCGCCGCGCCCCTCGCGGCGTCGGCGATCGAAATAGGCCTTCAGGCGGGTGCGGCGACGTTGCCGGCGATCAGGGTCCGAGAGGCCGGCGTCGGCGGTGACAAGGCGATCCCGGCGCGCTTCGAGCCGATCAAGCTCGCGGCGGGCGGCGAGAATATCGTCAGCGAAGACGGTGACGTAGCGCAACGACCAGGCGAGCAGCGCGGCGATGACCTCTTCCGGGAACCGTGGGGTGCGGTTCTCCCGGACATGGCGGTAGCCCGCAACGCGGGCGGGCGCCTGTCCGGCCCAGGGCTCGAATACAAGGCCTCCGTCAGCGAGGTGGTCACGATAGTAATAGAGATCGGAGACCACTTCGAGGAGGTGACCGACGATGACGGGTCGTCGGGCAGGATCGTCACGGAGATGACGGGCATAGGCATCGACCAATGGCTGATCGATACGGGAAACGTCGAGCCGTCCGAGCCGCTCACGGGCGAAGGCGAAGAACCGGCGGGCACGGTTGAATGCCTGGCGGATGCAGGCGGGCGGTAACTTCGTCCGATAGCCGGGGAGATCGGCGTTGAGGCGGGCGTAGAGATAGGCGCGCATCGCCGCCTGGACATCGGCATGTTCGAGCACGTCGAAATGCACGGTGACGTGGCAGCGCCGGGCGTTCTCGCGGAATACGGCGGGACCGAGATCCCAGCTCGCGTCGCCGACGCGCGACAGATCTTCGCGGGCGTGACCGGCCTTGAGCGGCGCGCTCGCCAGCACGGCGCGATCGTCGAAGGCGGGCGCCTGGACATGGGCTGGCATGGTCATGTGCGTGCCTCCGGCGGCAGATAAAGCCGTTCGCCTTCCATCTGCCGGCGCGCATCGGCGATGACGGCATCGGAGAATGCCGGCAGGACCTGGGCGGTGATGCGGGCATGGACGCGGCCGAACTTGGCCGCCCAATCGTTCGCGGGCAGGCTCAGCCTCTGCTCTTCGACGAATGCGAGGAAAGCGAGGATCGCGGGGAGCTTGCGCGCGGTGATGACGGCGTTGGGACAATCGAGGCAACCCCAGAAGGGCTGCGCGCAGGGTGATCCGGCATCGGCGAAGGGACTGCTATGGAAGCCCGCGCAGGCGGCGAGCCAGACATCCTGTTCGCCGTCGAGCAACGGACCGACGGTATCGGGCGGCATCAGCGGCGCGGCCTGATCGGGCGATTGGCGCAACGCCTTCTCGGCGGTGGGCGGCAGCACGGTCGGCGTCGCGGTGGCGACCGCTTCGCGAAAGGCGTCAGCGAGGGTCTTCTCGTGCAGGGACCGAAGCGACGGCAGATCGGCATAGTGGCGCCCCGCAACCTCGCGCGAATGACCGACTGCGAAGCGGGCCATGTGCCCCTCAGTCTTCGTGTACCACAGCGCCTTGTGGGTCTTGCGGAGCCGGGAGAGCAGCAGGTGGAGCGGCTTGCCGTCGTCATCGACAATAGCATGCTGTGCTATCCAGGCAGCGATCCGCTCCTTCGGATGAGCGATACCCGCCCGCAGGCCGCCAACGTTGTGATAAACCCAAAGACGATCATCGGTCAGATGCTCGCGGGCTGGCGCGGTGACGTCGATCAGGCGACGGATGAGGCCGCCAGGCGTGCCACCACCGCCGTCGCGGACGCGCATGCTCTTGTGCTCGGCGCCGCGGGCGCGGCGCTTGAGATAGCGCAGTTCCACCGTGCCGGCATGGGGGTTGGTGAGACAATCCACGGTCAGCGCCTTCAGGCACTCGGGCTCGAGCCCGGTATCGAGCGTGAGCAGCACGAGCAGCGCCGGCAGATCGCGCGCAAGCAGGTGATGGCGGCCATGCAGATCGTCGATGAGCGTGCTGATCGGCAATCCGCGTCGCATGCGCATGAAATAGAGGCTCTTCAGCGCGGGCTGGTCTGCGACGATAAAGCCCTGCCGCGCGATGATCGCTTCGACCTCGGCGCGCACGCTGGCGATGACCGGGTCGCCCTCATCGGTGCGGTCGTCGGCACCGAGACGGCGGAACATCGCTTCGACGTCGGTCCTCGCGGCGTCGCGCAACGCGCGGGCAACGAAGGGGCTATAAGCATCGCGCGGGGTCGAGCGGCCCGCCGACGTGGCCAGTGTGTAGCGCAGCCGCTCATGCAGGTCAGGCGCGATCCGATCGGGCCGGTCTGCCTCGATCGCGCGCAATGTGTTGACGATCTTGCCGACCGTTATGTGCCGGTGGATCGCGCCCATCCCGCGGCGGTCGAGCGCGGAGGCGAACCCATCGATATGGGCTGCGCGCAGGTCGCCGACGCCAGCCACGTTCAGCGCTTCGTCGCCAAGCCAGGCGAAGAACAGGCGGTAGGCATTTACATACTGCTTGATGACGCTCGCCGCACCGATCGGTCCTCCGAGCGCGGCCGACCGTCGCAATGCGCCAGCAAAGGCGATGGCGAGCGGACGAGGATCGAGTGCGGCCATATCGATCAGGACCGTCCCGCCATGCCGCGCCTCGATGGTGAACTTGAGGCCGAGCACGGGATCAGGCTGCACGGGCTCCGGCGTGATCGGCACGAAGGCGACGGGCCGGCCCTTGCGGGGACGACCGCTCATGCGCCCTGCGGTCCCGGCAGCAGCGCAAGCAGCTCCTCGACCGCCGCATCCACCGTATCGGCGCGGGTCGCAATATGGTCGAGGTAGATATAGGTGGTGGTGAGGCTCGCGTGGCCGAGCAGGCGTTGCACCTGTTGCAGCGGGTCCCCGAGGATCAGCCGGTAGCTCTCCATCGGCCCCGCCGGCAATGCCGCTTCGCGCAGTCGCTGCTGGATCAGCAAGGCAAGCATATGGACTGCGAACGTGTGGCGAAGCTGGTGCGGGTTGATCGACAGCGGGAAGCCGTTCTCCGCGCACCGGTTGCCAGCACGGGTGAAGATCACCTCCCACGAGTTGGGCCGAACAGGCTGCCCGACCTCGGTCAGCCACAGCGCCGCCGGCTCGCGGGGCGGTCCATCCTCGTCGCAGAGGATCAGGCGGCATCGTTCCTCCGGGGTGCAGATATCGCGCATGCGGTCGAGACCGGCGCGGGTGACAGGGATCGGTCGTTCGAGCTTGGTCGCGCCGTCTCGCGCGGCGAACTTGGCGACGCCCGCGGCGCGCTCGACGGCGACGTAGGCGGCAATCTGACGAAGCAGCCGACGCGGGAGCAGGACGCTGCGTCCCCGGTCGCCCTTGGTCAGCGGTGGCGGGAGAGGCAGCCAAAGTTGTTGTGCATCGCTGTCCTCGCGGTCGATCGCCGCGAGCTCGGCGGCGAGTAGACCCGACGCCTCTTCGAGGCGCAGGCCGGTGGTGACGAGAAGATCGGCGAACAGCGCGTTGCGCAGCCCGTTCCGGTCGCGCGCGCCGGGGCGCTCGGTGCCGTCAGGGGTAAGGCCGCGCAGGCCGACCTCGCGGAAAATGCGGTAGTCGTCCATCGTGACGAACCGCACATCCGATCGCCTGGCAACACGTTCATAAGCGTCATTGCGCGCCGCGATCATGCCGCGACGGCCACCATGCGCCGGTCGCCACACGGCGCGGCGGCTGAACGGCGCGTCAGTGATCAGCCCGTGCTGCTCACCCCATCGGTAAAGGCGATCGAGACTGGCGACGGCACGGTTCCAGCTTGCGGCCGTTATCCGGTGATCGGCCTCGTCGCGGCGTCGCTCACGATGATAGGCGTCGACATCGTCGCGGGTCGCAGCCCACACGGTCTTGCCGCAGGCATCGAGAAAGCGAAGCCAGACTACGACATCATAGGCATAGGCGCGCAGCGAATGGCGCGAGCGGACGCCCGACAACGGCAGGTCGAGAAAGAAGCGATCCAGATCGGGATCATAGAGCGCGTCGCCGCGCAGGATCAGCGGCACATGCGCATCGAGGCCCCTGGCCTCGCGGCGCTCGCAAACAGTAATGATCGACACCGGCGCGAAGCCCTCCCCCGGACCCCCACCCGGAAGCTGACCTTCACACCGTTGCGCACTATGGCCTGGCAGCAATCAGGCTGGCCTCCGCCAGCTCTTGGGTCAGCGCTACGGCCAGCCTGATTACTGCCTACCGTGGGCGTCCATCGCCGACCTTACTGCAAAGTTGCGAGCGGCGCAGACTGTCCAGATAAGGCGACCAGTTCCTCGCGGGCATAGTCCTTGCTGCCGAATGCGTTCCTGAGGTCGCGCCCCAGCCGCTTGGGATGGCCGGTGGCGTGCCCTTTATGCCGATATCGGCATAAGGTTCATAATGCCGTAACCCGGATTATGCCGCATGGCATCGTAGGATCTCGTGTTTCCGCGATTTGGTGACGTGCCGCTTCGGCATATTCCTGGTGCCTGGGAGGTAATCCGCTGGAATGTGGGAACGTTCAGCGCAACTGACGCGGTTCGCTCACTTCTTCCGCATCCTGCGTGGCTTCGTGCACTTCTTCTCTGATGATCTTCTGCGTGATTTCATCCAGATGCGAGGTCAGGGCTTGGCTCAGTTCCTCGAACTCTGGCCATAGCGTCATCCGAACGAAACTCGCTGGCGCGCGAACAATCACCGTCTGACGATGCATGCGCGCATAGCGAAATGGCTTGATGCCATAGCGGCGGCACAGAGCGATGAAGAGCTGTCGTGACCAGGGGTCAGAAATTGAAAACTTGAACTCCTCGGCACGTTCTTGTTTGCTGGCCGTTGCGAACTGGCGGCGAATGCGTTCCGCAGCGGCACCTGCGGCGGCTTGCTCGCCGGCGGTCGTGGCGCCGGCATAGAGAGCTTCGATCTTGCGCAGCTTCTCGCGGAGACGTTCCTCGGACATTGGATCAATGCACCGTCGGCTTCTCGGTGAGAATGCCTTCAAGCATCTGTCGCCGTGCACGAGTGCAAGCCAGCACAGTCTCGTGGATTTCGGTCTCCATGATTTTGGTCAGTTCGCGCAGGTGCTTGAATGTCGTGTCAAGCTGGGTGCGATCATCCGCATTGGGGTCACGTTCCACGAGTTCGCAGATACCGCCCATCATCGCACGGAGCTCGGCAAGTTGGCCGATCGCGCCATGAGCACGTTCGGGTAGATCGATGATATCATGACCGTTGAACAGACCTTCGATGAAGCCATCCAGTTCCTCAAGACGGATCAGCCCGTAGTGTCCGAGATTTGCAGCAGTTGGGTCCATCGACACACGTGTCAGCCTGAATGGCTGACTACGCTTCTGGTGCCGGGTCAGCCCATTCCAAAGGCCGTCGATCAGAGCACCAATCAATTCGTTGGCTTCGTCCACGCTGTCGAACACGGGCAACTCACCGCCCCATAAATCCTGAATCATCTGCAAGGGCGAGGCCGATAGCTCCGGGGTTGCGATATTGCCCAGAAGCCGGGTGCGCACTTCGTGGAATGGCACCGGGCAGTCGTACTTCTCGATCAACGCCTTTACGGCTGCATCACCCAAAACCTTGGTCTTCTGCTTCATGCCCACTCCGCATATCTGAAACCAACACAACTGATAATCTTGCAGTCAGGGCGACGACAAGGCCCGGATCGCGCTCCAACCCTATGGAGCACGAAAACCATGACGATAATCACCAAAACCTGCATTGAGCCGTACATCGACAGCTTCATGCGCTGCTTTGCCGAGGCGAACTACAAACACGCCACGATCAAAGAATACCGAAATCTGATCCGCAGATTTGGACTGGCAATGGATGAGGCTGGCATTGCACCATCGGCATTGACGCCCGATCTTGCGGAAAAGCTGGGTCGGGCAGCAGAGCCGCAGAGAACAGGAACGATCCGCCTTTACAGCCTGGGGCGCAAATTCGCTGCGCACCTGATCGAGATATGCGTTGCCAAGCCGGTTGCACCGACTCCCGCTGAGGTCGCCCGCGCCGAACTGCTGGCCGACTTCGAAACCTATCTCACCAAACAGCGCGGCCTCAGTCCGCGCAGCATCCACCATACGCTCCGCTTTGCCAACCGCTTCATGGACCACCGCTTTGGTGCGGACATGTTCGACCTGACCAGTTTACGACCCGTTGACGCCGTCGGGTTCGTTCAACACTTGCTGTCGCGGGGGCGGCCATACCGAGACAAGAGTGCAGTGACGCATCTGCGCACGTTCTTCCAGTACCTGTTCGCACGAGGCGTCACCGCGACCAACCTTGCCCTAAGCGTGCCCAAAGCAGCGATGGCTCGCGACAAGCGCCTTCCCCGACATCTGTCGCCCGAAGGCGTCGAAGCCGTGCTTGACTGGGTTCGCCGAAATCCCCGGCACGGCGTTCGCGATTATGCGATGCTCCTGATCATGGCACGGCTTGGGCTTCGCGCGCCGGAAATCACCAGGATCGAACTCGACGATATCGACTGGCGTTCAGGCGAACTGACTGTGCGCGGCAAAGGCAAAGTGCATGACCGTGTGCCCATCACCGCCGAGGTCGGTGAAGCCCTAAGCCGGTATCTGAGGGAGGAGCGCGGACCGACTGACTGCCGGACCCTGTTCGTCACCCAGCGCGCTCCGCATCGACCATTCAAGGATAGCCAGATCGTCAACGCTATCATCAAGGATGCGCTCGATGCGACCGGTCAGAAGCCCGCTACGCCCTATGTGGGATCGCATGTTCTACGCCACAGCCTTGCCACGCAACTCATAAATCGTGGCGCTTCACTCGACGAGGTCGGCGACATGCTGCGCCACCGGTCGCGCGGTTCCACCATGATCTACGCCCGGCTTGAGATCGAAGGCTTGCGATCCATTGCCCAGCCCTGGCCCGTCGCGGGAGGTGCACAATGAGCCTCGCCAGCCAGCTTGACCGCTATCTCGCCGTTCGCCGTAGCCTCGGCTATGATCTCAGGACTTCCGAACGGGTGCTACGCCGCTTTATCCGCTTTGCCGACGATGCGGGTGCGCAGCATATCGACGCTGACCTGTTCCTGCGCTGGGACGCAAGTCAGCCTGCTGCCGGGTCGTCCACCCGGTCCGCTCGGCTCGGTATGGTACGGTTGTTCGCTCTTTGGTTGAGCAGTGTCGACTTGGCGCATGAAGCGCCGCCGCGCGGGTTGTTGCCGGATCGCACAATCCGCAAACGGCCATACATCTACAGCAAAGTCGAAATCGGTGACATTATCGCAGCCGCCAGCGAACTGCCTTCCACCTACGGAATGCGGGGGCTGACGTGTTCGACATTCTTCGGCCTCATCGCGGTAACGGGGCTCAGGATCAGCGAAGCGCTGGCGCTCGACACGAGCGACCTCGATGTTGCAACCGGTGTGCTGAGTGTCAGGCACGGAAAGCTGGGAAAGGAGCGCCTGCTGCCACTCGACCCGACTGTCGTAGACCGGTTGATCACCTACACCACAGAACGTAATCGGCTGCTTGGTCGAGCATCCACCCCCCTCTTTGTCAGATGTAATGGGGACCGGCTCAGCGAATGGTCGGCACGAGCCAGCTTCGCACGAGTAAGTCGAGCGATCGGGTTGCGGGAATACTCACGGTTCAAGCGGCACGGCAAAGGACCACGCATACACGACCTTCGCCACACCTTCGCAGTTCGCACCATGATCGACTGGTATCGTATGGGCAAGGATCCGGCGCGGGAGATGATCAGGCTGACGACCTGGCTTGGCCATGCCAGCCCCGACCATACGTTCTGGTACATTGAGGCGGTGCCCGAACTGCTCGAGCTGGCGATGGCACGCGCCACGCGCATTGGTTGGGAGGCGCAGCGATGACCTCCATGACTTTGCCAGCGCTGATCCAACGCTTCTTCACCGACAGACTGTGCGTCCAGATGGAAGCAAGCCATCATACCATCGCGAGCTATCGCGACACGTTCCGCCTGTTGCTGCGCTATGCCGGTTCGCGCCTTGGCAAACGACCAGTCGCTATCACGGTCGAAGATATCGACGTCGATCTGGTTGCCGACTTTCTGGTCCACACCGAAACAGCACGGGGCAACTGTGCACGTAGCCGTAACACCAGGCTCGCGGCGATCCGTTCGTTCTTCCGCTATGTGGCGATGGCCGATCCAACATGGATGCTGAACTGCCAGCGCATCCTTGCCATGCCTAACAAACGCTATGTTAAGCGCGCGGTCACGTTCCTGACCGCAGACGAAATCGCGGCACTGCTGGCCGTGCCGGATCGCTCGACATGGGCCGGAAAGCGCGATCACGCCTTGTTGCTGCTCGCGCTGCAAACGGGCCTCAGGGCATCAGAGCTGATCAGCTTGCGATACCGGGATGTTGTGCTCGGCACCGGCGCCCACGTCCGATGCGTAGGAAAGGGACGAAAAGAACGGTCCACACCGATCAGGCGGGAAACCGCCAAGATCCTGAAGGTATGGATTGGGGAGCATGGCAACAGCGATCGACCACTGTTCCCGTCGATCCGTGGCGAACGGCTAAGCCGCGATGCGCTCGAACATTTGGTACGCAAGCATTGCCTGGCGGCAGCGCGCACCTGTCCGAGCATCGGCGCAAAGCGGGTCACGCCGCATACCTTGCGCCACAGCACCGCGATGGACTTGCTCCACCATGGTGTCGATCAGGCCGTGATCGCACTGTGGCTGGGTCATGAATCGGTCGAGACCACGCAGGTCTACATCCACGCCGACATGCGCTTAAAGGAAAAGGCACTGGCGCGCGTCGCTGCTCCGGACGTGCCGACAGGTCGGTTCAAACCCGACGATCAGCTCCTCGCGTTCCTCGAAGGGCTCTGATTATGCCGAGGTGCCGCATGGCGGATGGCCGAAAAACAAGTCCTAGCCAACGCCATGCGGCATAATCAGGGTTACGGCATTATGGGTCAGTTCATGCAGGCAGGTCCGATAATAGTTGACCTGCTCGAAGAAGGCGGGCTGCGGCGGCACCTGCACGAAGTCGGGGGCCGGCGCGTAGAATGCCTTGTCGCCGCCAATGCGGAACTCGACGCCTGATGCAGCGATCACCTCTTCGGCCAGCGGCACGATTTCGCGCTCGGGAAGCGGGGCGGGATCGGATGCGAGGCCGGGCCGCAACCCTTCGCACTGCGCGACATTGAAGACGGTGAAGCGTTTGAGGAACGGCACCGCCTTGGCGTCGCCGCCCTCGCGCGCTGCGCGCTCCTTCTCGGCTTCGGGGGTGAAGCGGTCGGCATAAACAACGGTTTGCCCGCGTTCGCCCTTGCGGACGCATCCGCCCGCTTCCTGCGCCTGCCGGAAGGTCAGCCACGATTGCGAGGAAAAGCCCCGCTCGATCACCGCGCCCCAGAGGATCAGAACATTGACGCCAGAATAGGCGCGGCCGGTCAGCGCATTGCGCGGCAGGCCGGGGCCGGTGCCCCCGCTCCGTCCCCAAGGCTGGACCCACGGGAAGCGTCCCGCCTCAAGTTCCGAAACGATCCGCGCGGTCACCTCGTCATAGAGGCTCGCGCGGTTCTCCTGCGGCTGGTCCGAACCACGCTTGCGGCGGGCGTTGCGGCTCGATGATCTGGGCATGGCCTATCCTCCTCGCCACCCCAAAAAAGGCACAAAGCCTCCCCGCGAAGGCGGGGGTGGGCGGCGAGACGCGACCAAGAGGCCCGGCTCGAGCGGACCAGGACACCGAAGGGCGGAACGGCAGTGGAGCACCCCGAAGGGGTTGGCCTGGACCGTGACGGGCCTAGCGGGGAGCGCCGCCCACACCCGCCGCAACGGGAGAGGCAAAAGCAACGCCGCCGCGCATTACGCGCGGCGTCCGCATCCACGCCAGCGATCGTGACCGAACGGCCGAGACCCGGACGGGGCTCGGGGGCGAGCTGTCAGGCGAGCCCTAGAGCGCGGTCGCGCCGTGGCGCGAGGCGCCAACCGTCCACACGAAATTTGTCAAGATCCGAAAGCGTCGCACGCCTCATGCAAGCCTTCGCCGACGATCCAGCGTGCCCGATCAAGATGTGATCGCCAGCAATGCTCTATGTCGCCATGGTTGGGATCCAAGCCCATCAGGGAGATGGCAGTCTCGCGCCAATGCTCTCCTGCGGTGTCAGCATCCAGCAATGCTGCATAAAGCGAGAGCAGTCGCCTGTCATAAGACGTTGGCTGTCCGTTCGGCGCGACATTCCGAAGCACAAGGATTCCTATATGTGTTGTATAGTCATCAATTTGAAGAGATTACACCATGGCTAAAATACACGCAAGACGGCTCAACGGAAGGTATGTCGAGCCGCCAAACATTGGCCCATAACTTGCGCCTTCTTCGGGCAGCGAAGGGGCTATCCCAGGAGGCTTTGGCAGATGGGGCAATGGTGGATCGAACGTACATTAGCGCGCTGGAGCGTCAGAAATATAGCGTGTCCATCGATCGGCTTGATGAAATCGCCAAGACGCTCGGCGTCGAAACCTACGTCCTTTTGATGAAGGATTTACCGCCAGAGGCCTTGAAGGCCTGAGGCCCAATCCCTGTCTTGAGACGTTGGAAGGTTGATAGCCTAGACCCGACGATAAAAAATTCCCAGAGGCCCCGATTCCAAGAGCGCCCCGGCAAGATCGACGATGCGTCGCGTCGATGATTTTGCGCACTCACCGTCGCCCGGCCAATCCCGATATCCCAGTATTTGTGTCCCAATTACGCGCAAACTTGCGCCAGCGGCGAGTGCATCACTAGCCCGGAGCGCCAAGGCTAGGCGCCTCAGTCTCACATCTCGCCGCGGAGGCAGCGGGATCCCGCGAAGCAGCCGGTCCAGTTGGCGGAGCGCTAACATCTGGTGTTCCAGGCCGGCATGCAGATCAACTATTGGTTCCACGCAGACAGGGCCGCCGAGGTCGCCTTCCACGACATCGATCCGCAGGGGGTCGTGTTCGGTTTGAATGCATAGATGGGTTGCGGCACCGACGACGACGCGAACGTGATGATCAGCAATGCCGAAGGTCAGCGGATCGCGATCCCGCGCCGGTTGGCACCGCACCCGCAGCACGCACGGGTCCACGGCCGCCGACCATACCGGCGTCGCCTCGGTGCATGAGCGCGCCGGATTCTCAGCGAAAGTGCAACCCCCACCGCGCGACGAACGCGCCATCGGCCGCTGACTTGCCCGGAGCGATCTCGGAATAGGCTGCTCGGTAGGCGGGATCGCGCCGCAGCACCTCCCAAGCGAGGCCGCTGCGCCCATGCGGTTCGATCGCCGCATAGGCGCCGGGGTCTTCCCAGTTTACCATCGCCATGTCAGTCACCAGCACGCTGGGCCGCGACGAAAGCGGCAGCGAGTTCGGCCTGATCCGAACGCAAGGCGTCGATCGCAGGCAGATGGTCGGGCACGTCGTTGCCAAGTAGAATAGAAGGGCATTGCCCCTCGACATTGCCTAGGTTCGGCCGATGCTGCGCGTAGCCGACGAGTGCGGAGAGGGCCGGTGAGAAGGTCCGCGCGATGGCGGGCGGATAGACCAGCCATTGCAGCTCGAAGGGTTTCAGCCAGCCAAGACAGTAGCTCACAACGATGCCGCGCCGGGGCGCAATGCCGGTGTTGCCGCCGCCGCCGTGAAGGGTCGAGCCAAGGAACAGCAAGGCATCGCCCGGCATGACGTGGGGCACGATGGCATCGGCCTCCGGCAATTCGACCGCATCGGGATCAAGATGGCTGCCGGGCCATAGCCGCGTGCCACCATTTTCCCGGGTAAACGGCACGAGCGGCCACATCACGTTGACCAGATATTCGAGGGTGCCTTTAGGCCCGGCCCACATATCCTGATCGCGATGAGGCAGCTGCGGCAGGGCACCGGGATGGATCTCGATCGCCTGCGTCAGGTTGAGCGCGATCCCCTCGCACCAGGGCGACAGCATGCGCTCGACCACGGCAAGGATATGCGAGTGCAGGACCAGGTCGGCCGCTCCCGGCGCGCGAGCGAGCAATGCACCGAATCTCTTGGTGTGGGCACCGTAGAAGTCACCTTGACACAGGGGCGTTTCTGCAAAACGAGATGCCAGCGAGTCTTCGATCGCAGCGATCGCCGCCGGATCAATCGCGCGCTCGATGACGCAATAGCCATCGCGGGCCAGGCGGGTCGCGTCGCGGTCGGGCCGCGCGCTCACGCCGCCGCTACCCGGTTGTCGCCGACATAGGTGCCCGACCAGCGCAGGCGATCGGGTGTGTCGTCACGGACATGGGCCGCAAAAGCGCCGACGAGACCGCTTTCGACCCGGACCGCTGGCCCGAGCGGCTCGGCGGCCCAGCCCATGGCGAGCACCTCCTTGCGGAAGGCATCGGGCAGGACGCCGGTGAGCCTTTCGATGCCGCGCGCCAAAGCGAAATCAACCATGGTGGAAATCAGTCCGTTGCGCAGCTCGCGGCGACGCTGCGCACCGTGACGCTGGGGCAGACATAGCCGGGTGGATTCCCAGGTCGTCGGGCCGGTGGGTACGCCGCCCGGGCAAAGGTGCGGGAACAGCTCGCCAAGCATATGCGGTCGCGTCGACGGCATCAGCCGGAGCGATGCCTCATGCGCGCCATCGGCATCGGCGGCAATCAGATAGACCGTGTGCGCCGTATCGAACTGGTCGATCTCGAATCGGCCCTCGACGACGGGCACATCCCATCCGAACAGATCGACGAAGAGCCGTTTCCGGTCGGCGAACATGGTTTCGAGGAGACGCCGGTTGGTCGGCTCAAGGTGATTTTCGATGATGCGGATCATGTGCGTGCTCCCAATTGCGAACATGCGGAAAGGAAGCAGTAAGGTCGGCCTGATACAGGCCGAGCAATTACTCGGGTTGACTCGGGTCGAGTTCCTCAAGCCCGATCTCGCCGGCGAACACCGCACTGAGCGCCAAGGTGGTCCGGCGGTGGACGCCAAACAGTTCGCGGGCCTCGGTCATGTAGCCATCGACGGTGCGCGGAGCCAACGCAAGCGCCCTCGCGATCTCCTTGTTAGACAGACCATGCCCGGCGAGGATCACGCAATCGCGCGGGCGCGGATGCAGATGGGGTGGTCGTGCGGGCGCTCGCTGGCCGAGCATGAGTCGGCGTGCGGCCTGGAAGGCGAAAATGCCGATCATTTGAGCAGGGCCAAGAAGGCGAGCGGCCCGCCCCGGCGAGCGGATTCCCGCGAACGTGCAGGAGCCGAGGCAGTCTCCCAACAGAGGACTGGGGACGGTAATTCCTTCGTTCAACCCTTCGCGCAAGCCTTGCGCAAGGCAAAGACGGTCATGACGATCAAGCGCAATAATCTTGTCGATCTCGGACCATAGAAAGGCCCCATCGGCAAAGCGGCAGGCGCGAATGACTGGATCACGACGGAAGCGTCCCTCGCTGATGATCCTCGTCGCAACCGCCTCGGGATATTTTTTGATATCGACTTTGCCGTGCGGAGAACCGCGCAGATCGGTATGATGAATGAGGGCATAGTGACGAAAGCCAAGTTCGGCGGTGACAGCTTCCATGAGCCTGGCCAGCTCCTGTTCTGTCGCCGCTGCCCGGGCGGCGCGGATGAATGCGTCCGCCATTGCCGCACTGGAAGACAGCCGCGACCGCCGTCTGTCCGCGGGCATCGTCGACAACCTCCTGCCGATTTAGATTCGGCCGCAGTCTTCGTCCTATGTGTCCCCGAGAACTTAACTAATCCGACCGACGTGCCCGTCGAGCGCATCGCTGCCGCCCCGTAGATCTTACGCCGATGCCCCGTCGGCATTCGGCTCGCGCGCGCCAACGGTCCCCGAACTCAGCAGCTTTTCAGGTGCTTCCCCGGCACGCAAGCGCGTCACCAGCCAGTCCGGATCGATTTCCACACCGAGTGGATTTTCGGCGAACGCGGGTGACCGAAAATATGCATGAGCCTCGTCGCGGGTCTCAAAATTATCAACCTGGAGTTCAACCTGGTTTCCATCCGGATCCTTGTAATAGAAGGATGTGGTCATTCCATGATCGATTTTGAAATACGGAACGATTCCCAGTTCCTTCAGGCGAACGTAGGTTTCCAATAGATCAACGATATTTCGATAAGAAAACGCTACGTGATCGATGCCTGAAACATTCGGATTCGGATCTTCAAGGCCCGGTATTTCACCCACCGCAATTCGATGATGCTCAGCATCGAAGTATAGAAATGCCAGATTTCCGTTGTCGAAAACGGCATCGGCCTCAAACACCGTTTTATACCATTCGACCACTTCAGAAACATTGCGACTTCTGATGACGAAATGCGCCAACCTAGTGGGAACAATCCGTGAAGTCGATTTGTTCTGAACCGGCTGATCAGCCAGATTTTGCATCAAGATCTCCAAGGGTATGCGAGACTACCGCGTTCTTGGCAGCTCTATGCGGTGCTACTAATTCTTGAGCGAGATCGGCTCGGCGGTCCGATCCGATCATCACGTTAGCGCAATGCGCCAGCCATCACTCAATCTGGAAACAGAAACTCTCCGTTCTTCACGAAAAACTTCTCGACAACGTCATTGCCGAATTTTTCGACCTTTTTGTACATCGCGTTGATCATATCGGGGCCACCCTCCACATGGGGGTAATCCGTCGCAAAGCAGATCACGTCTTCAAGGCCATATCGCTCGATGTAACTACCGATATCTTCGAAAGAGAATACCGATACCTTGACGTTACTTTTGATATAGCTTGACGGCAGTTCTGCGAGCGCATCATGCCGTTTTCCGAATGCGCCCAGGTTTCTGTACCAAAGGTCCATCGTTTCCATCATCGGACCAACCCAATAAGCGCCGACCTCGATCACGCCCACCCGCAGATTGGGGTGTCGTACGAAAACGCCGCCGAGCACCATCGTCTGCAGAAAATTCTGCGCGGCCAGATGCATATTGCTCAGATACCAGGGATCCGTACTAAATTCCGCCAGCGTTCGATAGCCTTCGAACGACGGTGCGTCGCGCCATCCCTTGAGAGATTCAAGCAACTTGCCTTCGGTGCCCAGGTGGAGAGTAACAACACAATCGCGCTCTTCCATCAGGGTCCAGAATGGCTCCAGATCAGGGTGCGCCGGCGACTTTCCGCCTGGCAAAGCGCCAGCGGGCAGCCAGATCGCGCGAATTCCTGCGTCAACCAAGGCATGCGCGCCACTCATCAGTTCGTCGATCGTTTCACTGATGAGAGGCGGGACGGGGCGAATGCGATCCGACTTTTTTGCTTCGTCCACCATCCATGCATTGTAGCATTTTAGCCAGGCTTTAGCCTTGCCTGCACGATCTCCAGTGATAGCACTCAGTAGATTGGGGTCATACTTGTCATGCATCAGCAGCGTGACGGCCCAAATCCCGACACTGGTCGGAAACATCAGCTGTCGGTTGACGCCTATGGCATCCATAACCTCCAGTCGCCGAGCCATGTCCACCGCACCCGGAGCCTTGGTCCCCTTGACGTTCATGATAGTGTCGGTGATTTCGATCACATCGCCGGCATAATCGGGCACATTGGACGAATTTTTGTCTTCTTTGTCCGTAACGCTGCTGGCGATCCAGGCATCAGCCAGTTCGCTCACACCGGTCCCGAAATATTCGACCCACTGCTGCGCAGGGATCATTTCGTGACTGTCCACGTCCACGATCCTTCCGGCTAGCGCCTGCAAAGCCGGGGGAAGCGCTATTGCGTCAACCATCTTCAATCCTCTCGTTTTTTGAATCACAAGCAAGTCTCGCATCAGTCAAATAACTTTGCAAA
Source organism: Sphingobium sp. MI1205 (assembly GCF_001563285.1). Lineage (NCBI taxonomy): Bacteria > Pseudomonadati > Pseudomonadota > Alphaproteobacteria > Sphingomonadales > Sphingobiaceae > Sphingobium > Sphingobium sp. MI1205. The sequence goes on along the minus strand of NZ_CP005188.1, from coordinate 3,265,704 downwards.
TGAAAAGTTATGGTGGCGAGTGATGCATCGTCGTGCCGTTCAAACTAACGATAATCCGCCGTCCACAGGCAGAGCCACGCCTGTGATATAACTGGCCTGATCGCTAATAAGCCACGCCACGGCTGCAGCTATGTCATCCGGCTGGCCCAAGCGTCGGAAAGGGATTGCATCGATCATGCCCGTTGCCGGACCGCCCGCAGCGTTGCTTGCCAGCATCGGCGTGTCGGTAACGCCAGGGCAAATGGCATTGACCCTGATGCCTTCCGCTGCGACTTCCAGCGCTGCGGTGGTCGTCAGTCCGATCACTCCGTGTTTGGAGGCCGCATATGCTCCGGCGCGAGGCACCGGACGAATGCCCGCTGTCGAGGCAATGTTGACGATGGCGCCGCCCTTGCCCGCTGCGATCATGGCTTCCGCAGCCGCACGATAGAACAGGAAGTAGCCCTTCAAATTGACAGCGATTGTCCTGTCAAAGTCCGCCGCAGACAGTTCGTGCAACGGCTGTGGCGGATGCACGATACCCGCCACGTTCACCAGGAAATCGACCTTGCCAGTTTCCTGCAGGCAGCGCGCGACGAGTTCTGTGGCTGCCTGATCATCGTCGACATCGCCTAAGACCGAGACAATTGGGTGCGAGCCAGATTCCTCAGTCAGTTTCTGAAGGGCGGAAGCGTCCCGGTCGAACGCATAGACCGTGGCGCCATCTCTAAGAAGTTGGAGGGCAACCGCCCTTCCTATGCCTTTCGCTGCGCCAGTGACGATCCCGACCTTACCGTTCATTTCCGCTCCATCTCGTAGCTTCAATCATTTTGTCATATGACAAGCTATACGCGAAATGGCGAGTCAATATGTCTCGCTGAACAGCCGTTTTCCGGGCCATTAGCGCTGCGTATCGCCTAGCTGGTTGCGCTGTCACGGGATATGGTGTCAGAGTGGCGCGCGTTCGAAGGTGGTCCGAAGCAATCGCAGACACACTCAGCGATTGAGAATCGGCCCTTTCGAAGCCTTACGTGCTTAACTTGGAAGTCTGGATTGCTAGAAATGCCGATAACCGCAAGCAAACCTTCCGACGATCGACAGCCTGCACTTACAACACCAAAAGCAAAAAAGCCCGCGCACAAGCGGCGTCCCAAGGAAGTGATGGCGCGCATCATGGAGGCTGCGACCAGCAGCTTTACTCGCGACGGTTTCAAGGGCGCTCGCATGCGCTCCATTGCGGCCGATGCGGGCATCACCATCCAGCTGCTGACTTATCATGCGAAAAGTAAGGAGCGGCTCTGGGAACTGGTCATGGAGCACATGCTCACGAAGTATGAGACGTTCCGGGGTGAAACCAAAGCCTTGCCGAGCGATGCCAGCGCTGCGGATCGTCTCAGGCACGTAATCGCCGACATCGTGCGCTACAGCGCCAGCGAGCCGGCACTTCACAGGATCATGACATCGGAGGCCGTCCAACCCTCACCCCGCCTGTCATGGCTGAGCGAGAAATTTACCCGGCCCGCTTATGACGAATTCGTGTCTCTAGCGGCGCAGGCGCAGCGTGAGGGTGCCATCCGACGCGATATTGAACCGGCGCGGTTGCGCTTTGCCGTGGTGGCAATGGCATCCGTGCCATTTTCGGTCCCGGCGGAATATGAGTATTTCACCGGGAAAAGTCCTTTTTCTTACGGTGAAATTGAGCAGACCATCGACCTTATTATTCACATGGTGTTTGAAGATTAGCGTGGGATTTCTGAGTGCCTGCAAATGCGCGGGCGCATCCGAGGCAAAAGCATGGCAAGATAATGCGCAGACTGCCCGTCCTGCGCCTGCAAGGAATGAACAGAGCGACGGGCACCCCATCCATTCCTTGTCATGAGCGAACAGTCGATCAGCCCAGAATAAGCATTGGCTGCTCGACATAGCCACGGAAGGCCTTCATGAACCGGGCCGCAATCGCGCCGTCGATCGCGCGATGATCGAAGCTGGCGGTCGCCGCCATGATCGTGGCAAGACCGATCTCGCCATTCACCTTCCATGGCATCTCAACGCCGGCACCTACGCCGAGGATCACCGCCTGCGGCGGATTGATGACGGGAAACATCTCATCGATGCCGAACATGCCGAGGTTGGAAATCGAGGCGGTGCCGCCTTGATAGTCCTCCGGCACCAGCTTTCCGTCACGCGCCTTCTGCGCCAGCGCTTTGCTTTGCGTAGCAATGGCCGAAAGAGAGAGCGCACCGGCGTCTTTTATGACCGGTGTGACCAGGCCGCCATCGATGGCGACCGCCATGGATATGTCGACGCGATCAAAGCGATGAAGTTCTTCGCCACCGAACTGCACGTTGGCTTCTGGCACATCGGTCAAGGCGAGTGCCATCGCTTTGACGAGCATGTCGTTGACGCTGAGTTTTATGCCGCGACCGACAAGACTTTCGTTGAGTTCACCGCGTAGTTTCAGCAGTGCCTCAAGATTGCATCGCGCCGTGAGATAGAAGTGCGGAACGGTCTGCTTGCTTTCCGTCAGACGCCGCGCGATCGCCTTGCGCATGGAACTAAGCTTGACGGTTTCGACCGGAACGCCAGCAGGCGGCGGTGTGGTCGCAACCGCCAGGCGTGCTGACGGAGGCGGATCGCCGGCTGGACCAGCCACACGATGGATGCCGAGATCGGCGCGAACGATCCTGCCATGTGGTCCCGATCCTTGAATGCCTGAAAGATCGATCCCCTTGGTTTCGGCAATGCGCAATGCGAGCGGGCTCACCCTGATCCGTTCGGCGGGCGAAATACGAAAGCGTGTGTCGCTGACCTTGGTGCCGGGGCTGGAAGGCGGCGGGACCGGTTCGGCAGCACGGTCGGAGCTAATCGTGATCGATTCTGGCTTGTCAGCGGCCTTTGGAGCGTCCGTGATTGCCGGCCTGGATTCGTGCGTGCTCCCGTCAGCCATCAACGCGATGACAGTGCCAACAGCGACATCGTCGGTTCCTGCCGCCACCACCAGCTGAGCGATTCGTCCGTCCTCGACCGCTTCGAACTCCATTGTCGCCTTGTCGGTCTCGATTTCGGCCAGCAGGTCGCCGGACCTGACGGTGTCACCTTCGGCCACCAGCCATTTTGCAAGCGTGCCTTTCTCCATTGTCGGCGAGAGCGCCGGCATCTTTAGCTCGATGGCCATGTTCATTTCCCCAGAATGAGTTCGGCGACAGCGTCGATGATGGCTTCGCTGTCGAGCCGATATGTCCGATAAAGGTCGGGTAGATCTCCCGTCTGTCCAAACCGGTCCGTGCCGAGCGGACTCACGCGCATCCCGGTAACTCCGCCGAGCCATGACAGCGCTCCCGGCGATCCATCGAGCACAGTGACGAGGCCGGCGCCGGGTCCCAGCAGCGACAGAAGTGTTTCGGCATGGCACGGCTCGGGTGCCTCGCCGTTCCAGCGGGCCGCGCACCGGGCCGACCAGCCACGATGCAGCAGATCCGGCGATGTTATGTTGAGCAGCCCAAGGCCGGGAATGTCCACGACAAGTTCGTTCCAGGCCGCCAGAGCCTCTGGCGCGACGACGCCGGTAAAAACGATCGCGGCTTCGGCGCCAGGCGATGGTTTGCGTAGCCAATACCCGCCCTTGAGTGCATCGGGTTCCCAGTTATCATCTTCGCGTTCGATTTGCGGAATGGATCGGGTGGACAGGCGCAGATAGACGGAATTGCCGTCTGGCCGCTGCATGTAATCAAAGGCCCAGCGCATCATCACAGTCAGTTCGTCAGCATAGGCTGGCTCGAAATAGGTGAGATTGGGTTGGCCCATACCGATCAGCGGGGTGTTGATCGATTGATGCGCGCCACCTTCGGCTGCCAAGGTAATGCCGGAGGGCGTGCCGATCAGCAGGAAGCGCGCGTCCTGATAACAGCCATAGTTGAGCGCATCAAGGCCGCGTGAAATGAACGGGTCATAGACCGTTCCGACGGGTAGTAGCCGCGTTCCGAAATGCGGCGCGGCCAACCCAAGCGAGGCAAGCATGATGAAGAAGTTATTCTCCGCAATGCCCAGCTCGATATGTTGGCCAGCCGCGTGCTGCGCCCATTTTTGCGCCGATGGAATCTTGGCCTTGTGGAATACGTCCGCCAGTTCCTGCCGCCGGAACAGCCCACGCTGATTGACGAAAGCGCCAAGGTTGGTCGTTTGTGTGACATCGGGCGCTGTGGTGACGATACGGTCGGCCAGTTCCTCGCCCGATTTGGCGAGATCGAGGAGAATGCGCCCGAATGCCGCCTGGGTCGATTGCTCGGTGCCTTCAGGTACGGGGAGGCGTGCCGGCACGGTAACCGCGGGAGCATGTGGTTCCTTTTGCACCCGCGCGATAGCGCTCGCTTTGATGAAGGCCTGCAACTGCGCCGCGACATTGTCGCCCAGTCCGCCCCAAGGCTCCCATTCCTCGCCTTCCTGAACGCCAAGGCTCACCCGAAACTGGTCCATCTGGGCCGGGTTCATCATCCCCGAATGATTGTCCTTGTGGCCCGCGAGCGGCAGGCCGTGCCCCTTGACGGTGTAGGCGATGAACAGGGTGGGCTTGTCGTCGTTCGCGCCGTCAAACGCGTCGATCAAGCTCTCGACGCAATGACCGCCGAGATTGGTCATCAGCCGCGCCAGCGCCTCGTCATCGAAACTTTCGATCAGTTTTTCGACATGGGGCCTGTCGCCGATTTCAGCCATCAGCCGCTCGCGCCAGGCGCCGCCGCCCTGATAGGTGAGCGCGGCGTATTCAGCGTTCGGGCAGTTGTCGATCCAGTCCTCCAGCGCCTTGCCGCCGGGCCGTTTGAATGCGGCCTTTTGTAGCTTGCCGTTCTTGAGCGTGACGACCCGCCAGCCGCAGGTTTCGAAGATGTCGTCGAAGCGGCGGAACATGCGGTCGGCCGTGGTCGCATCCAGCGACTGACGGTTATAATCGACAATCCACCAGCAGTTGCGAAGATCGTGCTTATAGCCTTCGATAAGGCATTCGTAGATGTTTCCCTCATCCAGCTCGGCATCGCCCATCAGGGCGATCATCCGCCCGGCGTCTTCCTCACGAACCTGGCCATGTGCGATCAGATAGTCCTGCACGAGCGATGTAAAGGCTGTGACAGCCACGCCGAGGCCGACCGAGCCGGTCGAAAAATCGACCGGGATGCTGTCCTTGGTCCGGCTGGGATAGCTTTGCACACCACCTAAACCACGGAACTGCTGCATCCTGTCGAGCGACTGGTTTCCGAGCAGATAGTGAATGGCGTGCAGCACGGGACCGGCGTGCGGTTTGACCGCGACCTTGTCCTGCGGCCGCAGCGCATGGAAGTAGAGCGCCGCCATGATCGCCGTCATCGACGCGCAGCTCGCCTGATGACCGCCTACTTTCAATCCATCGCGCTTGGGCCGGATATGGTTTGCGTTGTGGATCATCCAGGATGACAGCCACAGAAGGCGCGTATCGAGTTGCTCCAGCGCGCCAATCTGGTGCTGGCGGTCGGCCGTTAGGGTCGTAGCCACAATAATCCCCTCAGAAATGCGGTCTTCAAAGGCATGAGGGACCAACGGGAAACCAATTGGCAGCATCATTCCCTTGACGAAGCCACGCTCGTAATGGCAATGACATAACTGTTCAAATGAAAAGTTATTTGCCGGGGAGAGCCATGCCTGACGCCTTCATCTATGACCATGTGCGAACGCCCCGCGGGCGCGGACGGCCGGACGGTTCCTTGCGGGAGATCACAGCCGTTGAACTGGCGGCGACCCCTCTGCGCGCGCTAGCCGAACGAAACGGACTCGACACCGCGCTCATCGACGACGTTGTCTATGGCTGCGCGCAGCCGGTAGGTGAGCAGGGAAGCAACATCTCACGGGCCGCAGTGCTCGCCGCTAATTGGGATGAGCGAGTCGCCGGTCAGCAAGTCCATCGCTTTTGCGCGTCTGCGCTCGAAGCGGTTAACAACGCGGCCGCTCAAGTTATGACCGGCGCCGCGTGGGCGGCGGTAGGTGGTGGCGTCGAGTGCATGTCACGCACTTACATTGGCGCGGACACGGGTGCCTGGACCGGCGATCCATGGCGCAGCTATCACAATTACTTTACGCCGCAGGGCATCGGCGCGGACCTGATCGCTACGCTGGATGGCTTCACCCGTGAGGACGTCGATGCCTATGCCCTGGAGAGCCAGCGGCGATCCGCCGAATCGCAGCGTTCGGGAGCATTCGACCGCGCGATCGTGCCGGTGAAAGACGTGATCGGCCAGGTCGTGCTTGATCGGGACGAGTATCTTCGTCCGAATACGACGATGGATTCTCTGTCGGGATTGAAGCCGGCCTTCACGGACCTGGGGGCGCTGGCGTTCGACGCGGTCGCCCTGCAGCGCTATCCTCAGGTTGAGGCAATCGATCATGTCCACACCGGCGGCAATTCGTCCGGGATTGTGGATGGCGCTGCGGCAGTATTGGTGGGGAACCGCGAGTTCGGCGTTGCAGCCGATCTCAAACCGAGAGCCCGGATCAGGGCGTTTACGAACATCGGTTCCGAACCGACGATCATGCTGACCGCTCCGGCGGATGTCACCCGCAAGCTGTTGACCCGCACCGGCATGACGACCGCTGACATCGATCTCTTCGAAATCAACGAAGCCTTTGCCAGCGTGGTGTTGCGCTTCATGAAGTATCTCGACCTCGATCCGTCCACGGTGAACGTCGCCGGTGGCGCCATCGCGCTGGGCCACCCGCTCGGAGCGACCGGCGCGATGATCCTCGGCACGGTGCTCGACGAACTCGAACGCCGTGATCTCAACACCGCGCTCATCACCCTGTGCGCCGGAAACGGGCTGGGTACCGCGACCATCATCGAACGGATCTGACATGGCGAAATATCTGACGACCGAGCGCGCCAATGGCGTGCTGACCATTACGCTGGATGCGCCTGATGCGCCCGTCAACACGGTATCGCCGCCGTGGGTCGACGAGATGGTGGCCACGTTTGAGGCCGCGCGGGATGATGCCGAGATCACGGGGATCATTCTGACATCGGCCAAGGTCGGCTTCATGGCCGGGGCCGATCTAAAATACATTCTGCGCGAGGGCGTCACTATGACGCCGCAACAGGCCTTTGCGATGAGCGAGAAGGCCAGCGCGATGCACCGCCTGATCGAGACGTGCGGCAAGCCGGTCGTTGCGGCGATCAACGGTTTCGCGCTTGGTGGCGGTTACGAACTGGCGCTCGCCTGCACCTATCGTATCGTCGCCGATGATGCCGAGGCAGTGGTCGGCTTGCCCGAGGTTAACGTCGGCCTGTTGCCGGGATCGGGCGGAACCCAGCGCCTGCCCCGGATGATCGGTGTACCGCAAGCGAGCGAAGTGTTGCTCGAAGGGCGCAGCTACGCGCCGCAGGAGGCCTTGAAAAAGGGGCTTGTCGATCAGGTCGAGTCTGCGCCCAACCTGCTCGACGCGGCTCGCACCTGGCTTGCCGAAGCGCCCGACCCTATGCGCCCCTGGGATCGCAAGGGCTTCGCAATCCCTGAATCGGATGGCCTGCTCAAACAAAGCACCGCCACCTATTTCTCGATCGCCGCAGCGAAGCTTCGCGCCAAATACGGGGCCAACTATCCCGCGCCAATCGCAATTCTGGCTTGCATTTTCGAAGGGGTGCAGGTTCCGTTCGACAAAGGTCTTGTCGTCGAAGGACGCTATTTCGCGAGCCTGCTGACCAACCCGGTGGCGCGCAACATCATCCGCACGACGTTCGTGAACAAGGGCCTGGCCGAAAAAGGCGCGCGGCGACCGGCAGACGTGCCCGCATCGACCGTGCGCAAGGTTGGAATACTTGGTGCCGGCATGATGGGCGCGGGCATCGCCCATGTCGCAGCAAAGGTCGACATCGAGGTCGTGCTGCTCGATACGACCGTGGCCGCTGCGGAAAAGGGCAAGGCTTATTCCGTTCGCCTTCTCGACAAGCAGATCGCTTCCGGAAAAACGACTAAGGAAAAAGCGGACGCGCTTCTGAAGCGGATCCAGCCGACGGACGACTATGCCGATTTGGCGGGCGTCGATCTCGTCGTCGAGGCCGTCTTCGAGGATACCGCGATCAAGGCCGACGTCACGCGCAAGGCACAGGCAGTAATAGGTCCGGATACGCTGTTCGCTTCCAATACGTCGACCTTGCCGATCAGCCAGCTAGCCGAGGCCTTCGACCGTCCGGAGGATTTCATCGGTCTCCATTTCTTCTCGCCCGTCGATCGCATGGCGCTGGTGGAAGTTATCATGGGGAAACGCACACGGCCAGAGACGCTGGCGCGCGCGCTCGACTTCGTCGCGCAGATTCGCAAGACCCCTATCGTCGTCAACGACAGCCGGGGATTCTACACGAGCCGTGTATTCCAGACATTCATTCACGAAGGGATGGAATTGCTGCGCGAAGGTGTGGCACCCGCTCTGATCGAGAATTGCGCAAGGCAGGCGGGCATGCCTGTCGGGCCGCTGGCCGTGATCGACGAGACAACGATCGAACTGCCACTCAAGATCGTACGCCAGTCGGAGAGCGAAGATCCCGCCTATCAACGGCCGAAGTCGGCCGAGGTCATGGAGAAGATGGTCGATGTGCTGAAACGGCCGGGCCGGAAAGGCGGCGGCGGCTTCTACGAATATCTCGAAGGTGGCAAAAAACGGCTGTGGTCGGGCCTCGCCAAGGAATTTCCAGTCGCGACAGATCAGCCCGAACCGGAAGAGGTGAAGAAGCGCATTCTTTACATCCAGGCACTGGAGACCGCGCGCTGCCTGGAGGAGAATGTGCTTACGCACCCTGCCGATGCAGATCTGGGCGCGGTGCTCGGTTGGGGCTTCCCGAGTTGGGCGGGCGGTACGTTGTCGCTGGTCGAGACGGTGGGTGCCCCTGCTTTCGTTATTGAATGCGACAGGCTGGCCCAGCTTTATGGCCCGCGCTTTGCACCAACCCAAGGGCTGCGTCGCATGGCGGAGACCGGGGAAGGCTTTGACTGGTCATGAAACGAATCGGCTTCGAACTGGAACATGAGCAGTTCCGAGATAGCGTGCGCCGCTTCATGACCAGCGAAGTGGCACCGCACGCGGAGGCGTGGCGCGCCGCCGGGCAGGTCGACCGAGCGATATATCGCAAGGCAGGCGAAGCCGGGCTAATCTGCACATGGGCTGACCAGCGCTGGGGCGGCGCGGGGATCGATGATTTCCGCTTCGAGCAGATCATCATCGAAGAGAATATGCGCCACGGCGATATCGGCTTCTATATAAACCTGCACAGCAATCTCGTCGCGCCCTATATCGCAAAACTCGGCTCCGAAGAGCAGACTGCGCGCTGGATGCCGGGGATCGTTTCGGGTGAGACGATCTTGGCCGTGGCGATGACCGAACCATCGACCGGCAGCGATCTTGCTGGAATGCGGACCAGCGCCGTGCGTAACGGTGACGGTTGGCTACTCAACGGCGCCAAGACCTATATCTCTAACGGGATACTGTCCGACCTGATTGTTGTGGCGGCGCGTACCGATCCAATCAAGCCGCATGGCATTTCGCTCTTTGTCGTCGAACGTGGAATGGAGGGGTTCGAACGCGGCCGCAAGCTGGAGAAGATGGGGCTGAAGAGTCAGGACACCGCTGAACTGTTTTTCAACGATGTCGCGCTCCCCGAAGCAAATCTGCTGGGGGAGCCGGACAGGGGCTTCCAATACCTCTCGCGCTTTCTCGCGCAGGAACGGCTCGTTGCCGCAATCGGCTTCATGGCCACCGCTCAGACTGCTTTCGACCTAACGCTCGACTATGTGAAGGAGCGGCGTGCGTTCGGCCGCCCCATCGGCGCATTCCAAAACACACGCTTCGTACTCGCTGGCCTGCGCGCGGAGCTCGACATGGCGCAGACTTATGTTGACCAGTTGGTAGGGTTGCTCAACGCCGGCGAACTTAACGCGGATGACGCTTCCGCTGCCAAACTCGTGACCAGCGAACTGGAAGCACGGGTGATGGACGCTTGCGTGCAACTTCACGGCGGCGCGGGCTATATGGACGAATATAGGATCAGCCGCATGTATACCGACGCGAGGATCAGCCGCATATTTGCCGGCACGTCCGAGATCATGAAAGAAATCATCGGGCGGAGTCTGGGTCTCGACGAACGCAAAATGAACTGAACCGGTGCGGACCGGTCCTCGCTCAGTCGATAGTCGCTGGTCGGTCCGCAGAACAGAATAGCTAGTTCGGGGACGATAACCGGTCGACCCGCGGTCACCGCACGCGTTGGTTCCGAGCTACACACGCAATGGGAGAAGGTTATGGGACCACTGGCAGGCGTCCATGTCGTCGAGTTCGCGGGTGTCGGGCCAGGGCCGATGGCGGGCATGCTTTTGGCGGATCTGGGTGCGACGATCATCCGCATCGATCGGCTGGAACCAAGTAATCTCGGCGTTCCCTTCGATACGCGTTTCGACATCCATGCCCGTGGACGGCGGTCTATCGCGCTCGATCTGTCGAAACAGCAGAGCAGCGAGGTCGTGTTCCGCCTGCTGGAGCGGGCCGATATCCTGATCGAAGGCTTCCGGCCGGGCGTGATGGAACGCCTGGGATACGGCCCTGACGAAGTGCTCGCGCGGCACCCGCGGATCATTTACGGACGCGTGACCGGCTATGGGCAGACAGGCCCTATGGCCAGGGTGGCGGGGCATGACCTCAATTACATCTCTTTATCTGGCGCGCTTGAGGCAATCGGCCCTAAGGGCGGCAAGCCGCTTCCGCCGCTCAATCTCGTCGGCGACTATGCTGCGGGATCGCTCTATCTGGTGACGGGGGTGCTGGCGGCGCTGGTGGAACGGGCCAGTTCTGGGCAGGGCCAAGTCGTGGATGCCGCGATCGTGGATGGCGCGGTTTCGCTGATGTCGGTCTTTTACGGCCTCCGCGCCGCAGGTGCCTGGGGACTGGAGCGCGGTGACAACTATCTCGACGGTGGCGCGCCTTTTTACGACACGTATGAAACCATAGACAACCGGTTCATGGCCGTTGCAACGATCGAGCCAAAGTTTTTCCGTCAGTTGGGCGAGAAGATCGGGCTGGCCCCCGATCTGGTCGCCAGCCAACTAGACAGGTCGCGCTGGCCGGAGATTCGCGCGGCCATGACTTCGATATTCAAATCGCGGACGCAGGACGAATGGAGCGACCTGCTGGCAAACAGCGATTGTTGCGTCACGCCCGTTCTGACAATGGATGAGGCGCGCGACCATCACCACCTTCGCAGCCGGAAACTTTTTGACGAGATCGGCGGCGTGTCACAGCCCGTGACCTGCCCGCGTTTCAGTCGCAGCAGCAGCAGCCCGGGGGCCATCCCCATAGTGGGTGGCGACACGTTCGACATTCTTGACGACCTGGGGTTCGATGATGGCCAGATTGCCTGTTTTCGTGACGCAGGCGCTATCGCTGACGATATGAGATGAAAGAAAACTATGTCAGGGCGAGGCCGCCATCAACCGGCAGGATGGCACCCGTCACATAGCTCGCTTCTGGACCCAGCAACCACAATGCCGCATCGGCGATGGCGGTTGCGTTGCCTACCTTTCCCAGTGGGATGCGCTGTTCCGCCACGGCCACGATGTTGGCGTTCGTGTTTCGCCTGTACATCGGTGTATCGATGATCCCCGGACAGATCGCATTGACCCTGATGCCGTGCGCCGCGACTTCCAGCGCGGCCGTCACCGTCAGGCCGACGATGCCATGTTTGGAGGCCGAATAGATGCCGGCGGTCGGCCAGGGACGTATTCCAGCGGTCGAGGCGATGTTCACGATCGAGCCTGATTGCGCCTGCTCGATCAGATGAGCGGCGACTGCCTTATACATAAGGAAGCCGCCTTTGAGATTGACCGCAAGCACCTGGTCGAAGTCAGGCTCGGAAGCTTCGTGCAGCAGACTGATTTGTCCTGGCACGCCCGCGGCGTTGACCAGAAAGTCCAGGCGCCCCGCCTCGTCCAGGCAGCGGGTGACAGAAACCGGAGCAGTGGCTGGGTCCGAGATGTCGGCCACCTGTACCAAAAGGCGGGGAGAGCGGTGCTTTTCCGCGAAGGCGGCGACCGCCTCGGAGTTGATGTCGAGGGCGAGGACCGTTGCGCCCTCTTTCAAGAGCCGAAGCGTGATCGCCTCACCCATTCCACTGACGCCGCCCGTCACGATTGCAACCTTGCCGTGCATATACTCTCCTGTTTCAAACAGTATTTTCACAAGGCTATCGGGCACCTTTGAAATCGGGGGCAGACCAGGCAGACCCCGCCGTCGACTGGCAGGACCACGCCGGTCACATAGCTCGCGGTTCGTGCCCGCTTGTGCCCGAAATGCACTCCGTTCATTTGGCCGACATGCCTCCATCCGCGATCACGACTGATCCGGTCATCCCCGACGCCCAATCGGACAGGAGAAAACAGGTGGGACTTGCGATTTCGTCTGGCCGAAGGAAGCGCTTGATCGGGATAGTGTTTTCGATACTTGAAGCGACTTCCGGGGCATCCTCTTTCAGATGTTCGATAGCCGAGGTGGCGGTGTAGCCAGGCTCCAATGCATTGACGCGAACACCGTGTTCGGCCCATTCCACCCCGAGAACAGCCGCCATGTGCGAGAGCGCTACCTTGGAAGCGCTGTAGGCCAGGTGCGGGCCGACCGAAGTTCGTGCTGCGATCGATGAAATGAGGACGACGCTTCCGCCCCGTTCGAGCATCGGCTGCCCAAACGCCCTTACACAGAGAAATGCGCCGTTGAGATTGACGTCAATGACCCGTCGCCACTCCTCCTCATTGTGCGCGATTGAAGGCGAGAAGAACGCATATGCCGCGTTGACGACGAGGCCATGAACGGGTCCGATCTCCGCTTCGATGGCATTGCTCGTCGCAACGACGCTGGCGGAGTCACTGACGTCCATTGCGTAGAACATCACGCGGGCTGCGGTCGCTGCGGTCAAGAGCGTTGGCGGCGGCTTTTCCTTTTTCCACGTCGCGCCCCGTCAGCACCACGATACCGCCGGCAAGCGCCAACCTTTCCGCTATGGCCAGGGCAATGCCGCCATAGCCACCGGTGATCACGTGCACCCTCCCTTTCAACCCATCCATTGGAGTTCCTCTGCGCCGTAATGTTGTCGTCGGTTCTCGTTCATCGCGCTCCGTCGAAACCTGCTAGGTTGCGGTCAGCCCTCCATCTGCAAGATAGCCTCCACCGGTACAGAAAGAGGCCGCGTCCGATGCCAGGAACAGGCAGAGTTCTGCGATCTCCTCAGCTTGGCCCAGTCGCCCGAGCGGCATCGATTTGGCGACTTCCTCGAAACCGGAACGAACCGGCTCGGGGGCGCTCTGCGTCATCGGCGTCTCGATCATGCCGGGGTGGACCGAATTGACGCGGATATTGAATCGGCCGAGGTCGAGTGCAGCCGCCTTGGTCATGCCCGCCACCGCGAACTTCGACGCGACATAGGCAAAGGTGTTTGGCGCTCCGACCAATCCGGCAGCCGAGGACATGTTGACGATGGCGCCACCGCCGGCCTTGAGCATGGACGGGCAAACGAGGTGCATGCCCAGATATGTTCCGACCTGGTTCACTTCGATGACGCGGCGGTAGGCCATTTCGCTGCAATCCTGAACGGCGGTGCTGTCGCCGACGATACCGGCATTGTTGACGAGAATGGACACGGGGCCGCACCTGGCCTCCGCTTCGGCGATTATTCGCAGCCAGTCCGACCGGCTGGTCACATCATGCTCGAGAAAAACTGTCGCGCCAGTTTCCTTACCCAGCCCGGCATCGGAAGGTTCGGCAATATCGGTGCAAATGACGAACGCACCCTCCCGCGCGAACAGTCGCGCCGTCGCCGCGCCGATGCCCGAAGCGCCACCGGTGACGATGGCAACTTTTCCCCTAAGTCTCATCGCGTTGCCGAACCGGTCAGGTCGTAGGTCCGGCGAAGATGATCGGTGTCGCTATACTCGCGAATGCGCCGGATCTTGCCCTCATCGACCTCAAAGACGATGTGATAGTGGTTGTTGTAAATCCGCCCATTCGTCAGTTCCAGGTGTCCTACGGCCTCAACCGCGACGAAATTGCCCTCGGCGATCATATGCGTCGGTGTAATCCGGAACTCGCCGGCCGCATCTCTCGTCAGAATGGTGTAGAGCTTTGTGATGCCTTCATGGTCGAGGAGACCGCAGCCTTCCATATCCCCGGCGACGAAAAAGGTCACATCGTCGTGGAGCAAATCGAACTTGCCGGCACCAGCGGCTGAAAAGAAGCGTTCGACCAGAGCTTTATTGTCAGACAGGGACATGCGCCTCTCCCATATTTGTGGTTATGGTTATTTTCGCCCGCGCCGTGGATCAGGACGTGCGCAGGAAGTACTTTTGTTCCCGCCTCAACCGTCCGTTACAGCATCGGATTGCGGCGCTATGGTCAGGGCGATCTTTCCAAAGTGACTGCCCGTCGCGAGCGCATCGAGCGCCATATTGGCATCGGCAATGTCATAGCTCCGATCGACCACCGGACGGAGTTCATGATCCGTTACGAACTGCACGAACTGCTGGAGGGTCGCGACGGATTCGACCTCGACGGTATGGAGGTGCAGCGTCCTTCCCCGAAGAGCCATTCCATCAAGCTGTCCGCCAAAGCCGGTCAAGACACCGACAAGCGAAATATTTCCGCCAAGCGCCATAGATTGTAGCGACTGCAGCATCGTCGCCTCGCCGGCGACCTCGATAAGGTGATCGACCCCAAGGCCCCCTGTGATCTCTCGGACCGTCGAGGACCAATCGGGGGTCCTCTTGTAGTTGATCAACGCGTCCGCCCCCATCGCTTTCGCACGGTCCAGTTTTTCATCGCTGGACGAGATGAGGATCGCGTGCAGGCCGAGGATTTTCGCGATCTGCAATGCGAAGATTGAGACTCCTCCGGTGCCCTGCACAAGAATAGTCTGACCGGCCCGAGCCTGCCCGTACAGAACAAGCGCGGCCCAGGCGGTAACGCCGGCGCAGGGCAAGGTGGCCGCTTCGACATCCGAAAGATGCTGCGGTACGGGAACCACGGATTGTGCCGGGATCACAATCGTTTCGGCCAAAACGCCGTCGATTGATCCTCCAAGATTGCGGCCAACCGTCTTCGCCGTGGGTTTACCCTCCAGCCAGTCCGGAAAGAACGACGGCACAACCCGTTGTCCCATCAGCGCAGGATCGACACCTGCTCCCACGGCGTTGACCACACCGACGCCATCAGAGAGCGCTATACGACCTCTGGCATCACCGAAGAACGGGCCAACCGGATGGTTCCGTACGATCAGATCACGGAAATTCAGGCTCGCAGCCCGCATCGACAGGCGAACTTCACCGGGTCCGGGTTCCGGTTGCGGCCTGTCGACAAGGCAGTATCGGTTCTCATTGTCTGGATCGATTATGATCGCACGCATGGTAAACCTCGCTTGGCGACAATGGGCGTGCCGCTAAAATTATGGAGAGTGGTCAGTCGGAGGCTTGTGAATGCCCGGCGTGTTTACGGCCAATGCCTGCTCACACTTCGGGCTGAATCGAATTTTCGATGTGTCCTAGATGATCGATCTCGACCCTCACCCGGTCTCCGGCCTTCAAAAAACAGGGCGGGGTCATCGCGCCGCCGACACCGCCCGGCGTGCCGGTATAGATTATGTCGCCCGGCTCGAGTGTCATCACCTGGCTGAGTTCCGCCACTTGTGCCGCGCAGTCGAAAATGAGGTGCTTCGTGTTCGAGTTTTGTCGCAGCTCGCCATTTACGAAGCTGCGTATGCCGAGGTTCGCCGGATCGACCTCGTCCGCGGTGACGATCCACGGTCCGAACGGCGCATGCGTGTCGAACGACTTGCCGAGAATGAACTGCGAGGTCCGCAATTGCCAGTCGCGCACGCTGACGTCGTTGCCGACCGCATAGCCGAAAATTACCGTTGCTGCCTGTTCCTGCGATACATGGCGACAACGCCTGCCGATCACGAAAACCAGTTCCGCCTCGTAATCCAGGGCGCTTGAGACTTTCGGCAGTTCTACGTCGTCAAATGGGCCGTTTACCGCAGTCGAGGCCTTGGAAAACCAGGTCTGGTGCGTCGGCAATTCCATGCCAGCTTCGGCGATATGGTCAGCATAGTTGAGGCCGATGCCAAAGATCTTTCCGGGGCGCGCGATCGGGGCGGTCAGCCGAACGTCCGAAAGATGGTAGTCGGCCACGCCACGAAGCGGATCGCAGGCCACGCGATATTCGTCCCAGCGCTCGATCAGCTGTTCCATCCGGTCGTCCAGGCCAGCAATACGCGATGAAAGGTCGGTGATGGCGTCTCCTTCATACAGGCCGAGCCTCGGCGCCGTGCCATCTATTGAAAAACGGAGGAGCTTCATCAGTTCATCTCCGCCGAAATTGCCCGTTCGAGCCAGTTATCAATTCCGCTTTCAACCTTGTCCGACATCCTACCCACTCCTCGATTCAGATCTTACAGGGTCCACCCACCGCCAGCGACGATCACCTCTCCAGTGATGTAGCTGGCCTCCGGAAGGCAGAGTAGATACACAGCGCCAGCCGCTTCCTCCGGCGAACCTGCACGTCCCAGCGGAATGCCGCGTTCCATCGCTTCCAGTATTTCCGGACTGACCCCGGCCTTGATATCTCTGCCCTTGATGGAGATCGTCGAACCTTGCGCCTCACCCGCCGTCATGCGCGTCGTGATCGCGCCAAAGGCGACGGCATTCACGGTTATGTTGTAGCGCCCCCATTCCTTCATGAGCGTTTTGGTAAGGCCGACGATGCCTGCCTTGCCCGCGGCGTAGCCGATCTGACCCGGATTGCCGCCCAGGCCAGCCACCGAGGAAATGTTGATGACCCGTCTGGACGTGGCACGCCCCGACTCCGCAATCTCGCTCTTGGCTAGGTTTGCCAGTATCGGCTGAGCGGCTCTGAGTATGCGAAACGGCGCCGTAAGGTGCACATCGAGCATTGCAGCCCATTGGTCATCGCCGGTTTTTTGGATGACGCTATCCCAGGCATAGCCCGCGTTATTGACGATGATGTCGATCGTGCCGAATGCATCCATCGCGGCGCCTATGAAACCGTCGCCGAAATCGGGATCGGTGACATCGCCGACATGGATCGCCATTTTCGAGCCTAGCGCGGTGATCTCGTCGGCTGTCTGCTGCGCAACGTCCGGGTCCAAATCGTTGACGACGACGTGCGCGCCTGCGCCCGCAAGCTTGAGCGCAATGGCCTTTCCGATACCACGCCCGGATCCCGATATCAGCGCAACCTTGTTTTGAAGAGGCTTCAACTGTTTGATCTTTCTTCGCTGGTGCGGCTGCGTAGAGCGGGTGCGATGGTCACGCCGCCGATTCCGTCTGGCTTTGCAGAAAGCGCGCCCGTATCTCCGGCCGGTCGGCAAATGCCGCGTACCAGTCCAGCGCGCGCGGATCGGCCATCGCGTCTGCGGTGGCGACTTTGCCGATGGGGGCGCCCATCAGCAGCTTGCGCAGCGGCACTTCCATTTTCTTGCCGGTCAAGGTGTAGGGCACCTTGGGAACCTGCAGGACCACGTCCGGCACATGTCGCGGGCTCGCCTGCTCCTTCAGCCGACGCTTGATGTCGTCGATGAGAGGTTCATCGAGCGTGTCCCCATCGTGTAGCTCGACAAACAACGGCATGAAAAAGCCGCCGTCCGCCGTTTCGCAACAGATGATCACACTGTCGACGATGCAGTCGATTCCGACCAACGCGCCATAGATTTCCGATGTCCCGATCCTGACGCCGAACCTATTCAGCGTTGCATCGGCGCGACCATAAACGTAGCAACCACCATCCGACGTGATTTTCACGAAATCGCCATGACGCCATATGTTCGGATAGGTACTGAAATAAGTGTCGTAATATCGGGCATTTCCTTCATCGCCCCAGAAGAAGAGGGGCTGCGAAGGAAATGGCTTGGTGACGACCAGTTCACCGACCTGACCGACCAGCGGCTTTCCGGCGTCGTCCCAGGCTTCCACCGCGATGCCCAGCAGTCTGCCCTGCATCTCAGCGGCGCGAACGGCCCTGCTTGGCACCGACCCGAGCAGGCCGCCGCACAGATCGGTGCCGCCGGACGTGTTGATGATCCACATGTCGGGCTTCACATTGGCGTAGAGCCATTCGAACGTGGCCGGTGTCGATGGCGCTCCGCCCAGGACGATCTTGTCGAGACGCGAAAGATCGTGATCTTCAGCCGGGCGCATCTTCGCGTCGTCCATCATCTTCACAAGAGTCGGGCTGGCGCCGAACGTCGTTGCGCCGGACTGTTCCGCAATTTCCCACAGCTTGTTCAGATTTGGCCAGGTCGGGCTTCCATCATACAGGATGGCGGCAGCGCCCGCGAGCAGCGCGCTCATCACTGCGTTCCACATCATCCAGCCGGTCGTCGTGTAGAAAAACATCGACTGGCCCGGCTTCAGATCGAAATGAAGGCGCATCTGTTTGGATTGGTCGAGCACCATTCCGACGTGACTGTGCACGATCGCCTTGGGCAAACCCGTAGTGCCGGATGAAAAGAGAACCCAGAGCGGATGATCGCAGGCAACACGCTCAAACCTGAAATCGCCGCGCGCCGGTCCTTGCTTTGCGATCATCTCTTCCCAGAGGAGAGTTTCGATCCCGATGTCGTCGGGAACATCCTGTCCGAGATAGGGTAACCAGACGATCCGTTCGAGGCTGGGAAGCTGCCCGGCAATTTCGGCGATCTCGGTGCGGCGATCGAATTTCCTGCCTGCGAAGCTGTAGCCATCTGCGGCAAAAAGAAGCTTGGGCTCGATCTGCGCGAAGCGATCGACGACCGTCTTGACCCCGAACTCGGGCGCGGCCGACGACCAGATCGCCCCGATCGCGGTGACCGCAAGCATTGCGATCGCGGTTTCCGGCACATTGGGCATGTAAGACCCCACCCGGTCGCCAGGCTCGATGCCGTAAGCCCTCAGCTGCGTTGCAAGTGCCCGCACCGCATCGCCAAGTTCGGTCCAGGACGTGACACTGTAAGGGCGAATCTCGCTGCTGTGGTGCAGTGCGACCTCATCCGGCTTCGCTTCGACCTCGTACCGCAAAACATGCTCGGCATAATTGATCTTCGCGCCAGCGAACCAGCGGGTGGAAATCATATCCGGGCCGCTCATCACCGCATCATAGGGTTCATCGCTCAGGATCTCGAAATAGTCCCACAGCGCGGCCCAGAACGCGGCAGGATCATCGACCGACCAGCGCCAGAGTGCTTCATAGCCGTCGAACTTCAGCCCTTTTTGCCGTTCCAGATATCGCATTAAGTGCTGCATGCGGCTCGCCTCGATCATGGCGGGCGACGGTGTCCAGCAAATATCCCCTTCCGCGATCATCCGTCACTGCCTCACGATCATGGTGGGCTTCGCGACCCGGTGGGCGATCCGCCAGCCATTCGGCGTAAGACGAAACACATCGTGAAATTCGGCGAGACCGGCCACACCCGGAACCTCATTGGGACCTTCGTCACTCCCCTCGCCATGAAAGATCGTGACATAGGTAATCGCCGTGGCTTCATCAGCACCAACCCGTTCAAAGAACGGGTGACTGCACAGATGGCGGGTCGCGATGGTGGCGGGGCGACTGTCGAGAAAAGCGCGCAATGCTTCGCTTCCCTTTGCCTCCACGCCCGGACGCTCGAACAGACAATCTTCGGTAAACAGCGCGACCATTTCATCATATCGACGGCGATCGACCAGCACCGCATAGGCGACGACCAACCGGTTGCATTCCGCTTCAATGGCTTGCCGTTCGGCGGGCGACAGAAGAGAGACGGCGCTCATTGTGCCACCGCCCGTCGTCCGGCGTCCTGCACGTCCGAAGCGAGCCGACCAGTCGCAGTTTCGAGCACCGCTCGTGCCGGCACCGCCGAATTTCCACGCCAGGCGACATGCTGATCCGGCCGGATCAGGAGCAGCTTGCGTTCCAGCACTGCAAGTGCTGGCTCATCCGCCAGACGGACCACCAGAAGCGGTATGTCGAGCGCCTGCGCCGTGGACGCGAAATCCCCTTCGTCCGCCTCGCCGATCACGAGCAGCGTGAGTTCCGGCCCCAACCGATCGATCAGGAAGCTACCATCACCGAGCACGACGTGCGGCAGTCGAGCACCTGGGAAGGTCGTCGGCACGCATGTCAGCCTTTTGAAAGGTGGAGGCTGACCTTCCTCACCGATAACGACAGGTGAGCCTACATATCGATAGCCGTGCTCAATCCCCCAGCTTTCATTTTCCGCGTTGCCTAGCGCAGCAATCTGTCGGGCCAGTTCGGCGCGAACGGCTTCACCCTCCGGACCGGTTTCGTCGAAATGGCCGGATTGCATGGCGGCCATGTAGGCATCCGCAATCTGCATGCGGACGGCAAAATGCCCCTCGGAACCGAGCCGATTTTGTTCGGCGATCAGCTTGCGCTCCCATTCGTAGCTATCAAGCAGCGCAAAGCCAGCCCAGCCATTGACGATCGCCGCCAGTTTCCAGCCAAGGTCGATCGCGTCGCCAACCCCGGTGTTCATTCCATAGCCGCCGGAAGGGATCACCTGGTGCGCTGCGTCGCCCGCCAGCACCACACGGCCTTCGATATAGCGCTCGGCGATGACGAGATTGGGTGTCCAGGGGTTGGCGACCAGTATCTCGAAATCGAAATCCCGGCCCACGAATTGACGCAGCATCGCCGCGGCATCGATGCTGTCATCGTTCGTGCCCGGAGGCAGCGGGATGTGGACGGTCCATGTGCCGATATCGTCTTGCGCCACCATGCTCCCGATGCCGGTCTGAAGATGCCACGCCACACCCCAGGGATTCAGAATATCCCGATCGGGCGACCGGAAGTGGATCATCATCATTCGCGCGATATTTTCGAGACCCGAGACATCGATGCCCGCTTTTACAAACTGCGCGGTCATCAAGTCCGTCACCCTGTCCACACCGTCCAGCCCAATGCCCAGCTTGCGCCGCACACGGCTCCCGCCGCCATCGCAGCCTGCCAGGAACAGGCTGCGAAGTTGCCGGGTCTCACCCGTCTCCTCGTTGACGATCGTCGAGGTCACGCCGTCGCCATCCTGGCATAGACTATCGAATCGCCAACCGAAAAGAGCCTCCACCATCGGATTGACGTCGATCTCCTCACGAAGCACGGGTTCGAGAACGATCTGGGAGATGCGGACGCCCGACTCCGCCGTGCCGGCGCCATCATTGGCACGATGCATCGCCGCGCTTTTTGCCGCTGCCGACGGGTATTGAAAATTGTGCAGCAGATGGCCGCTGGGCGACGTTGCCCACATGATGTCAAATGCGTTGTCCTGCGGTATGGCGGCCGCGCGCAACTTGTCGCTGATCCCTAACCGGCGGTAGAGTTCCATGCTCCGCCCATTGGTCAGGTCCATCTTGGGATGCCGCGTGGTGCTTGGATTTCGCTCGACGAGGATCGAACGGACCTGGTGTCGCGCCAGTTCGAGGGCAAGCGTCATGCCCACCGGCCCGCCCCCCGCGATCAATACAGGTACGTCCAGATTCATCGATCCATCTCCCGTTGCTCGACCCCGATTCGATTTACGGCTGGTCGGTTTCCAAGGCACGCTATGCTTTACTTGTCATTTGGTCAACAAAGCTCGCGTGGAAATCTCAGTTCCAGCGGACAGGCCGTGGCGCCTTGCAGGCGCAAGCGCGCTTGATCCGCTAGCGCAATTTCCGCACTATGGCGCGCGCGTGAAGAACCCCCATGATCGCATTGCCGGCGGTCAATCCCCGGTGCATCACCTTGGCCAGCTTCTGTTTGTCCAAAACGTGATGAAGCTGCGACAACAGCGCGATTTCATGCCGGGCGACTTGTTCCGTCAGTTCGGCGTACAGGCGCAGGGTAAGTATGCCATCCTCGCCTAGCGCGTCCAATGCACTGGATGCCCGGAAGTCTCCAATCAGCGACAAGACCTCAGCATCCAGCAAATCGACACAGTGTGCGCCGTTCACTTCGCGAAGCTCCACAATTTCAAGGTTTTGAGCGATCCGCAGATCCTCATCGAATGAATCGCTTCGCTCACGCAATTCCGACAGAGTGACGATCGGCAGCTTGTCGGGTGTCCAGTCGGCTTCGGAAAGGGCATCGCGAAACGCCATCTCCGAGATGCCTGCGGACGCGAAGCCGCCATAGCCGCCATGGGCATATAGCAACGGCTTGCAGGCGGCACCCGCCGCGTGGACCGATTGGACATCTCCGAATACGATGTCGTGAGTCGCCACCGAAACGATGTTTGAGACTTTGCAGTCGAAGCTCGCAAGGGCGGTGGCCAGAATTGGTGCGCCGGTCGAACCGGCCTCCCATCGGCCAGCCTTGAACTTATCCTCGGCGAGCACGGCGCCCGCGAAGGCGTTGGCCACGTCATGGTCGCGGTAGCTCAACACGTTTATGGCGAAGGCACCCGATGATTTTATGGCGTTGAGCGACGTGTTGTTGCGATTGATGCAACATAGTACCGTGGGCGGAGTAGGGGATACCGAGCACACGGCGGTTGCCGTCATGCCGAAGCGCGCCCCTTCTGCATTGGCAGTTGTGATCACATTGACGCCTGCGGCCAGGCAACGCATCCCCAGCTTGAACGCCTCGGCTTGCTCGATCGTCAATGCGTCCACTTCGGTCGCAGGGGCTTCGGCTGTCACTTGCGTGTCTCCTATGTTTTCCGGCCGGCAGCCTGACATTCGAAAGCGTGCTCGGCGCAGGCATTGGCGATGGATGCGTAAACACCTATCCATCGCCATGCGGAGAGGTTCGAATTACTTCCGACGATCTAGCCGCCGCGAGGCTTCATCTCGGTAACGAGCGTCGAGGGATCGTAGCCGTTCAATTCGCCCTCGATCTGGTCTTCCCGTCCGCCGTGCGTGCTTGTGCAGCGGTATCCGAACATCACCTTGAGTTGGTCGTCAAAGGACGCTGCTACGTCAGGGTGTATCGAAGTCCAGGGATTGACCTGCGGGCGCATCCACGCCCGGTAGAACAGCGTGATCGCGACGTGCCGCAATTTGTCCGTGCGGTTGGCGCCGGTTCCGTGCCACAGACGCGTGTCGAAGATCATCGCGCTTCCGGCTGGGCCTTCCGCTGCGACGGTTCCGTCGCTAACGAAAATATTGTCCGGTCCGACATGCACTTCATGGCTTCCAGGAAAGACGCGGGTGCCGCCATTGGCTTCGGTCACGTCGTCAAGGAACCAGAGGATATTCATTCCGACCGGAAACTGGCCGACGGCCGGCTGCACGCCTGTCTGGTCGTAATGAAGTTGCTGTGGTTCGTTGCCGGGGCCGGCGATGACGGATAGATAGTTGGACACGGTGTAATAATCGCCGAGTGCGGGCCGCATGAAATAATCGACGATGGGAAGCTTGAGCATATCGAGGAATGGCTGGCCCTTGTTGGCCAAGTTCCAGACACGTTGCGTCGGCCCGCGCGCATGGCCGGCCTTGCCTTCCCACCAGGCCACGCCGGCTTCCTCTTCAGCTGCCGCCTGATCGACAAGACGCTGACGGACGGTCGCCAACTGATCGGGGGACAATACATCCTTGATCAGGCAGTATCCGAATTTTTTCAGGTCTTCCCGTCCTTTCGCCCAATCGCCAGTAAGCTTCGGAAACTCAGGAGAGCCATCCATGTAGGTCTGGCTGCGAACGCCTGCCAACCGGTCGCAGAACTGCGTGACGGTCGGAACGTCGCCTCCGACCTTGAGGATACTGAACAGCATCGCGCTGCGCGGATCCAGCTGGCTTTCCATCACGCGCACCAAATCATCGGGATGCGCGACCAAGCGACCGGCAGACGGACGCGCTTCCACCAAGGACCCTGAACGACAATCCACATAGATCGACTTGTCACTACCGAAATCGAGATGAATGACGCCGTCCAGTTCCTTCAATCGATCGAGGCGGGGGCGAAGAATCGCCACTGCCCGAGCTACGTCTTCCGAGCTGGCCTCGCGTATTTCGGAGACCGTAGGGAGGTCGACCGCCCGCAGATCATTCGCCTGGTCGGCAATAAGTTCGGAATCCATAGCCGCCTCTCCATTATTCTACCGTTTTATGAGCGTGGCGCGACGTAAACGTCGCGCTCGACAAACCACGCCGCTCACTGGCTAGCCATAATACTTTGCAATTGACAAGGAAAAGTCAAGGGCCAATACAACGATGAACCGAGGGGAACCCGCCCCGAACGAGAGGATCCGCCGATGAAGCTTGTGCAATTCCAGCACGGCGAGACCGAAAGCGGCGGCGCGCTCCTGCCTTCAGGCGACATTCTCAATCTTTCGGATGCCGCCGGGCGGATCGGAATCGCGGCGCCATGCTCATCCCTGTCTGATATCATCAGCGGAGGCGAGAAAGCGCTCGATGCTGTGCGGCAACTGATTGAGATAGTGCCGGAGGAATCGGTCGTTCCTGTCAGGTCGGTCAGATTGCTTGCGCCAATCAAACCACCGCGGCTTCGCGATACACTGATGTTCATCGAGCATATGGAGAACGGGCTCGACAAGTGGGCACGGAATGCGGCGGCATCGGATGCTGACCCCGAAGCGGCCTATTCTGCACTCAAAGCATCGGGAAAATACAGCCTCCATCCCGTTTTTCGTGAGAAGATCATCTATTACAATGCCGATCATCTGGCCATTTCCGGACCGGACGATAATATTTTTTGGCCCTATGCCTCCGACTATGCGGACTTCGAGTTGGAATGGGCGATCGTAATCGGTCAGGCAGAACGATGCATGACGAGAGACAACGCGAAATCGGCGATTTTCGGATACACGATCTACAACGACTGGTCCGCCCGCGATCTGCAACTGAGCTTCATGCAGGCTAATCTCGGGCCAGCAGAGGGCAAGGATTTCGCCGGCAGTAACGGTCTGGGGCCGTGCATCGTCACGCCCGATGAGTTTGAAAACCCTTACGACCTGAAGATGACCGCGCGGGTAAATGGCGAGGTCTGGTCGGAGGGCTCGACGGGGTCCATGCACCACAGGTTCGAGGATGCGATCGTCCAGTTCAGCAGATTCGAGGATCTCGTGCCTGGCGAGGTGATCGGCTCGGGCACGGTGCTTCGCGGTTGCGGCTATGAACTCAACCGGCGGCTTGCGGACGGGGATGTGGTCGAGCTCGAAATCGAGGGCATCGGCATACTGCGCAACACGGTGCGGATAAAAAGCGCTCCAATTGGACGATAAGAGGGAGCAGGAAATGCAGGAACTATTTGATCTTTCGGGCAAACAGGCGCTTGTCACGGGCGGCGCACAAGGCCTTGGCCGGATGATTGCCGAGGGGCTTCTTTCAGCAGGCGCTGCAGTCGCGATAACCTCACGCAAAGCCGAGGTGGCGCAAGCGAGCGCCGCGGAAATGGCCGCGCTGGGACAATGCACAGCCTATGCTGCAGACCTCTCCACGCCGGCCGCAGCGGTGGACCTCGTTCGCAGATTTGCCGACGACACGGGCCAATGCGATATTCTGGTCAACAATGCGGGAAAGACCTGGGGCGGGCCGATCGAAACATTTCCCGACAAGGCCTGGCCTGACGTCATGGCCGTCAATGTCCAGACGCCCTTCACGATGGTCCGTGAACTCCTTCCCCTGTTGCGCGCCGGCGCAAAGCCGGACGATCCTGCGCGCATCATCAATATCGGATCGGTAGCAGGCGCTAAGGTCGAACGGATCGGCGCCTACAGCTATTCGTCCAGCAAAGCTGCGATCCATATGCTGACACGGGATCTCGCCGCCGAACTGGCAGCTAGCCATATCACGGTAAACGCTGTGATACCCGGCTATTTCCCTACCAAGATGACGTCACATCTTCGAGATGGCGATGATGTAGACCCCGCCATGCTGGCCCGGATCCCGCTTGGGCGCCTGGGTCGACCTTCGGATATCGCGGCGCTCATCGTCTTTCTTGCTTCGACCGGGGGCAGCTATGTCACGGGTTCGGAGATTGCAGTCGATGGGGGACTCCTCGGCTGCGGCTAAGCGGCCAGTCGCCAGCCTCACCGGCTTCATTGCCACCTTGCGTCGGCAAGGGCATTCAGGCGCGATGCCGCATGAACTGACCGCGTCGCCCTCATGTAAGAGTGACCTCCGCCATGTCTCAAGGAGCTTCGCCGCCGCCGCGGCGCTCGTCTACGACAACGTAGCGGATATCGGTTAAATCCAGGAATTTCGCCATGTCTTCGCCAACGAGCTGGGCGACCTGTGGATCGGAGAGACCGCGCCGATTTGCTTCAAAGCCCGCTTGATCCTCGAACCATACCTCCGTCACGACATCGAAGTCGATGGCGCCCACATTCATGGCACTGTCGTGGTCGATATAGTTCCGCCTGTAATCGACCATCGGCGGCAGCTTTTCTTGAGCGACGAGATCGTTGGTAAGCGCGATATGCTCCTCCTCGTAAATCGACATCAGTTCTTCACGCGAAAGGCCCGCTTTTCGCCGGGCAAAGATCATGATCTTGAACATGGATTGTTCCGCTAGTTGTTCAGACACTCTGACGAAGTCTTGAATGGTCGAGTTCCAAAATCGCGGCAGGTGCGCCGCCATTCTCGCGCCAGCTCAGGCTGAGTACCGGATACGCCGGAACGCCGTCGCGAGTCAAAATACTTTTCATTTGACAAGGACTAAGGCTCCAAGTTACCACCGTGGAAGAATCGCAGTCTGTCAGTGAAGGCCCCGACGATGGTCATGCAGGGATGCGCGACAGCAGCTGAACACATAAAATGAGAGGAGAAGAAGATGCTGACCGAGGATATCCGCAGGAAGCACTCGCCCGGCGAGGGACTGGGACTGATCCGTGACCGCGTGGCCCAGCGTCCGAACTCGGTTTTGCCGGCTGGCACGGTCGTCGTGTCGTCGGACAATCATTTTCCGCTGAACGAAGACATCTGGTACGATCGGTTCCCGGAGCATCTGAAAGATGCGGCGCCGCGCATTTGGTGGGATGCGGAGGCTGGCATCTATCAGCTGGGCGCGAACTTCAAGCCGATGTTCCCCCCTTCGGCGTATGATCTGATCCGCAGCATGGAGGAACTTCCCGGCTGCAAGAGCCTTGATGCGCGCATGCATGACCTGGATGCCGAAGGTGTGCACAAGGAAATCGTCTATCCTCAGGTTCTTCCCATTTTCTTCCACTATCCCGACTTCGAGATTCGGGCGCTTCTCTTCGATATTTACAATGAATACATAGCGGATCTTCAGAAAAAGCAGCCTGATCGGTTCTTTCCCGTTGCCATTCCGGCATTTTGGGATCCGGAACTGGCTGCGGCATCGGTACGGAAGATTGCATCGCTCGGTCTCAAGACATTTCTGCTTCCGATGAACCCGGGCAAGAAGCCGGACGGAAAGAATGTCGTTTACAATAGCGCTGAATATGATGTGCTATGGGCGGCTATTGAGGAAACCGGCCTCCCCATTTCCTTTCATATCGGAGAGAAGTTCGATTATGAAGGCATAAACGGGGAAGGACCCCGGCTGATGAACGATATCGGCCCGAGCCTTTTCCGAAAGAACTTCGGACAATTTGTGTTCGGCCTCATCTTTGACAAGTTCCCCGGACTGAAAGTAGTCTTCTCAGAGGCCGGCATAAACTGGGTGCCTGGGGCCATTCAAGACGCCGAGATGATCTATAACTCGCATGGCCTCATGTTCGAGTCTCTACCGAAGCATCGCCCCAGCTGGTATTGGCATAACCATTGCTACGCAACGTTCATGTCGGACTATGCCGGCCTGAAGCTGCTGGATATTATTGGCGCTGACCGAGTGATGTGGAGCGTCGACTATCCTCACAACGAGGGAACCTTTGGTTACACGCAGGATGTCGTCCGTGACATCCTTGATGTGGCCTCTCCCGACGAGGCCAAGCTGATCCTCGGCGGAACGGCGAACGAAGTTTATCGACTGGGTTGATCGAGAGACTTACTTCAAAGCAGGTCAGGATTGGCATGGACAAGCTGAGTGGAATGGTCGCCATCGTGACCGGTGGTGCGAGCGGCATCGGCGCGGCAACGGTACAGGAAATGGCGCGTCAGGGCGCGCAAGTGCTCCTCACTGACATCAATGCTCCGACAGACGAATTAGTGCGTTCATGCGGCGATCGCATCGCGTATCAGCATCATGACGTGACGAACGAAACGGATTGGAAATCCGTTATCGATTTCGCGGAACAGCGATTTGGGCCGGTGACGGCCCTCGTCAACAATGCCGGAATCATCGCGCCGGGGAACAACGAAGGCCCGATCGAGGATATCGACATTCTCGACTTCAGACGCGTTCTTGATGTCAATCAGGTCGGCACGTTTCTGGGGATCAAGCATGTCGTTCCATCGATGCGTCGTGCCGGGAAAGGAGCGATCGTCAACATCTCGTCCGCTGGCGGGTTGGTCGGCACGCCGTTCACTACCGCCTATAGCGCAACCAAGTGGGCGGTGGTCGGCCTCACGAAATGCGCGGCGCTGGAACTTGGCCGATATGGAATCCGAGTGAATTCGGTTCATCCCGGCGCGATCTGGACACCGATCCATCACCTTGGGCAACCAGCCGAGATGGCCGAACACACCCGATCGGTACTCGAAAAAGTCGTTCAGGTCCTGCCTCTTCCAAGACTTGCCGATCCCGTGGAAGTGGCGCGCATGATTGCCTTCGTGGCGAGCGATGACGCTAGCTATTCAACGGGCAGCCAGTTCGTCGTCGATGGCGGTCTTG
Organism: Sphingobium sp. MI1205; assembly: GCF_001563285.1. NCBI lineage: Bacteria > Pseudomonadati > Pseudomonadota > Alphaproteobacteria > Sphingomonadales > Sphingobiaceae > Sphingobium > Sphingobium sp. MI1205. Next base: position 3,236,961 of record NZ_CP005188.1, on the reverse strand, counting down.
TGTCTATGTGAACGCCCCTTTGCTATTCAAATTCAATGTCGAAACCAAAGGCGCCGCGATCGCGGCGGGGAGAGGCGAACATGTTCCGTATGCTGATATTCGCCAGGATGGCGCCCGGATTGTCGCGGGACGAATTCATAGCGGCTTATGAAGGCGGACATATCACCCTGGTGAATGAACTCGTGAAAGCGGGAGTTCATGCGCCCATGGAAACCTACAGGCGGCAGTATCTTTCCCGCAGCAATGCAATGAGCAGCCCGAACGATGACCTTAATTTCGATGTCGTCGTCGATTGCGCTTTCGCGGCCGAGGATGACTTCCGCCGGACCATGGAGAATATCCAGAGCGACCCGAAACTGGCAGCGCGCCTGCAAGAGGATTTCGAGCGCTTTCTCGACCCGTCCACCCTGCGGTACATGGCTGTCGATGTTCATTCGGGCGGCGGTGAAGCCGCAGGCGTGTCGCGATAGCCCCTTCCAGCATCCTGTATAGAAGGACGGTCTCATGTCCCAATTCGAGGGCAAAGTATTTCTGGTCACTGGCGCGGGTTCGGGCATCGGAGCAGCGACCGCTGCGCGACTGGCGAGCGAAGGCGGACAAGTGGTCGCCGCCGATATCAATGAGGCGAGCCTTAACGATGTCGCAGCGTCGATCCAGCGTGCAGGCGGCTTGTGCAACGCGATCCAATTCGATCTCGCTGACGAAGAAAGCATCGTCGCCCTTATCCGCGGAGCAATCCAGTGGGCAGGACGGCTGGATGCGGTAATCAATGTGGCCAGCGATGTTTCCGGAACCACAATGGCGGCCGATGTAGAGATCGGTGCTTTCGATCCCGGTCTCTGGAGTCGCGTACTGCAGGTCAATCTTATCGGCACCGGCTTGATTATCAGGGAGAGCATTTCGCATCTGGTGGCAGCGGGGGGCGGCAGCATCGTGAACATCTCTTCGGCCGCTGCATGGCTCGGGGAAGACCAGCGCCCCGCCTACGCCGCATCGAAAATAGGGCTTCATTCGACAACGCGTCACGTTGCACGCGCTTGGGGGGCTAAAGGAATACGGTGCAACGTCATCGCGCCAGGCATGGTACTGACCGAAACCGGAAGCAAACTTATGCCGCAAGAGTATCGCGACATGATGCTGGAGCGCATTTGTCTTCCTACCTTGGGTGCTCCAGAGGATATAGCGGCGGCAGCGGCATTCCTTGTTTCCGATGAAGCACGTTGGATCACAGGACAAATATTGTCCGTCGATGGCGGTCTGACTTTCCGCGAGTGACTAGATAGGCGGCGTGTTGAGACGGCCACAGTCTGCGCGCGCGCTTCCCGATCCAGACCCTTTTCTTATCAACAGTTATCAGTTTCACACCAAGACTCCGCTGTCCACGGCATGCTTTATCTAAGTATCTGATATAACAGGACATATGGAAGTTTTCCGCAGTCTATTTGCATGGCGATTTAACGCCTTGCCAAGCGACAAGCGGAAGATTACTGTTCATATGACAAAATACAACCATGGAGGGGTGTTATGACTCAAGTATACCGATTCCGGCGCGTGCAACTCGCTGCCGCTTTGGCAGGATGCAGCTTGATGGTGCTCGAAGCGCCGGCGCTCGCGCAGGAAGCGGAAGGCGGCGGTGACGCCTCGCAGTCCGGACTTCAGGACATTGTCGTCACTGCGCAGCGCAGATCGGAAAACTTGCAGGACGTACCGGTGGCGGTCACCGCTGTCACTGCGGCCGCCTTGGAAAATACCGGGACGGTCTCACTCAAGTCGCTTGCTATCATTGCGCCAAACGTTAATGTCACAGACAGCATCGGTTTCGTGAACAGCTACGTTCGCGGTGTTGGCAGCACGAACGTCTCGCCCGGAAATTATGCGAGCACGGCTGTTTATGTTGATGGGCTTTACACCGCGCGCCTCAACTCGGCGAACTTCGATCTCGATAATATCGAGGCCGTCCAGGTTCTCGCCGGGCCGCAGGGCACACTTTACGGTAGAAACGCTACGGCGGGAGCCATCCTAGTCACAACCACAACGCCTAGGGTGGGGTCGCCGCTTTCGGGGAAGTTTCAACTTGGCTATGGCAAGTATAACGATTTTTCCGCGAGCGGCGTGATCGAAGGCGGGCTTAGCGATACTCTCGCATTTAGTCTCGCTGGCTCCCGACGCAAGCGCGACGGCTTTCTCGACAATCAGAATCCCGCAGGATTCCATCAGGAAGATGGTGACGACCGCGATACATATGCCTTGGGCGGGAAGCTGGTATGGAAGCCGAGCGACCGCTTCAATCTTGTGCTGGCGGCGAACTACACACATGAGATGGATCGCGCTGGATCGCCCTATGTTGCGGCGGACTTGAGCAGCCCCAGTCCGGTTCCGGGTTTGAACAACAACCAAGCGGCACTTTTCGGTACACTGCTTAGTCTCGGCCTTCCGCAGGCCAACGCGTTTGCGGCTGCGTCTTCGGCGACCTTTCCCAGAGGATTCCATCAGTCTGTGGACGGCCTAGCAAACGCTTTTGAAAGGGGGGTGTTGAGCGGGCCATTCAAGCGCGGCCAGTTCGCTTATGTGGAGGATCTCCGCCTTTCCGCTACGGCAGTCTATTCCACTGACATTTTCGATATCACGTCCGTGACCGGATATACCGACACAAAGGTGAACGCGACGTCGAACTTCATTGGCGAAAATCCCGGATCGACCGGCTTGCCGTCATCTCTCGGTGCCAGCATTACCGGCCCGTCGAAAACATACCAACAGCAGTTGCGGATCAGTTCGAACTCCGGGTCGATCAAGTGGATCGTCGGTGGAGAATTTTTCCGGGAGGATGGCGATGTGCAACTGGCTGCGGACCTGCCTGTTGGCGTCTCAGCATTGGTTGTCGACAACCGTTTCCGCGACACCGCATATGCTGCATATGCTCAGGCCACTGTGCCGCTCACGGAGCAGTTGAGCCTGACGGCAGGTGGTCGGTATTCCACCGAGCGGTACACGATCTACGACGAAATCGACACCGCAACCACCGGCATTCCTAACCAGGGAACCAATTCCCTAAAGTCGAGCAAGTTTACATATACGGCTCGCCTTGAGTTCCGGCCAAATGACGATCTTCTATTGTATGCGGGAACCAGCTCCGGCTTCAAAAGCGGCATCCTGAATGCGGTGTCACCGAGTGGCGGCGGCGTTGGTCCGGAGTCATTGAAATCCTATGAACTGGGATGGAAGAGCGAATTGTTCAACCGCAATCTCCGCGTGAATGGCGCAGTATTCTATTACGACTATTCAAATATCCAGACACTTCTCATCGACGCCGGCACCGGTGGAGCGTATCTGGCAGGTGGATTGAACGGTCGGGTCTATGGTGCTGAAGCAACGGTCGAGGCTCGTATCTCCGATAATCTGCGGATCAACTCCTCTGTCAGTATTCTCGATGCGAAATATACGAACAACACCGTTGTCGCGGGGACTGGCGCGTTGCTGATCGCTGATGGGCGTCAGCTCGCAGGTTCTTCCAAATTCTCTCTGAATGGCGGGGCGACGTACACCTTGCCGCTGCCCGACGATTCGAGCGTCGTAGTCAATGTGAACGCCGCATATAATAGCGGCTTTTGGTTCGAAGCCACGAATACCATCGGGACCGGTGGTGGCAGCGCCAAGAGCTTCACCGTAGCAAATGCGAGAGTGACTTATAATCTTCCCGGTGGTCACTTTAGCGTTGCGGCATGGGGTTCCAACATTTTTGGTGAGAAATACTATCGGGCAGGTGTGCTATCGGCTCTGGTCGCTCGGACGCTGAATCCGGGTGCTCCTGCTCAGTTCGGCGGGACGCTGGCATACAAGTTCTGAACTTCTTGGGAGCCGGCTGTTTTGTTGATGCAAAGCAGCTGGCACTCGGAGGCTTTGTGTCGTCGTTCGATAAATGCTTATCATTTCCGTGTACTCATAGTTTTATCCGGCGAAGCGATTGCCGGTGGTTTGTGACGTGCTCCCCTTTTCTCCTCCACTCATAAGTAGAGTCCGGGGTTGATAGGGTGCCCCTCGGGGCGATGTGGCGCAACCCGCCTGGCAGCATCGGCGGGCGTCAGCCCGCCTATCCCGCTGTGCGGCCGCACATGGTTGTAGTCGTCGCGCCAGGCACTCAGCACCGAGCGGGCGTGCGAGAGCGACGCGAACAGCGTCTCGTTGAGGCATTCATCGCGCAAGCGACCGTTGAAGCTCTCGACGTAGCCGTTCTGCTGCGGCTTGCCGGGCGCGATGTAATGCCACTCGATTGGCCGATCCTGTGTCCATTTCAGGATCGCCAAGCTGGTTAGCTCTGTTCCGTTGTCGCTCACGATCATCAGTGGCTTGCCGCGAACGGCGATGATCGCGTCCAGCTCGCGCGCGACCCGAGCGCCCGACAGTGATGTGTCCGCCACCAGCGCCAGGCATTCCCGCGTGAAGTCGTCGACCACCGCGAGGATGCGGATGCGACGGCTGCAGATCAGCGTGTCGCTCACGAAGTCCAGGCTCCACCGCTGGTTCGGTCCCTGCGGCAGCGCCATCGGCGCCCGCGTTCCCATCGCTCGCTTGCGACCGCGTCGGCGCCTGACGCGCAAGTTCTCCTCGCGATACAGCCGCAGCAGCTTCTTGTGGTTCATGACCAGCCCCTCCCGGGCCAGCATGATCCCCAGCCGGCGGTAGCCGAAGCGACGACGCTCGGCCGCGATCTCGCGTAATCGCGACCGAAGGTCGCCATCATCAGATCGCCGATGCGCATAGCGCATCGACGTCCGATCCACCGCCAGGATGGTACAGGCCCGACGCTCGCTGATGCTGAAGAGCCCGCGAACGTGCTCGACCGCCTTGCGCTGAACGGCAGGCCTCACCAGTTTTTTGCCGCAACCTCTTTCAGCACCGCATTGTCGAGCATCGCGTCCGCCAGCAGCCGCTTAAGCCGGGCGTTCTCCTCCTCGAGCACCTTCAGCTTGCGCGCCTGCGACACGTCCATGCCGCCGTACTTCGCCTTCCACGCGTAGAAGGTCGGTAAGCGCCGACGGAACGTGGCCTTGTCGGCATCACCGAAATAGGAAAGCTCGCAGCCTTTAAGGAGGCGGGAGCATGGACAACGAGCAGTCAAACGAGCCTCGTATGAGCAGTCGCGGGGACGGCGGAGTGCTTGTACAGGTGGAGCGGCGTCGGAACTGGAGCGACGAGGAGAAGCTGGCGATCCTAAAGGAGACGACGGTGCCGGGCGTTGTCATATCGGCCGTAGCGCGGCGGCATGGGATAGGCACGGGTCAGCTCTACACCTGGCGCAAGCAACTGCTCCGGGGAGCGATGGCAGGCTTCGTACCTGTCGAACTGGCAGCATCATCGCCGTCGGCCAAAGCCCGAGAAGCTGGACGGATCGAGGTTCGCGGACGGTGCGGCCTGACGGTGTCGGTGGATGGCGAAGTTGATCGGGCCGCCCTGAAACAGGTGCTCGATGTCCTGCGGGAGCTGGATCATTGAGCCTGGCGTTCCCGCCTTCGACGAAGGTCTACCTGTCGCTGGCGCCGTGCGACATGCGCAAGGGCTTTGACGGGCTCTCGGCGCAGGTGCGCAATATCCTTCAGCTGGATCCATTCTCCGGCGCGGTCTTCCTGTTCCGCGGAAAAAGGGGCGACAGGCTGAAGGCCTTGGTCTGGGACGGCTCAGGGCTATGCCTGTATGCGAAGCGTCTTGAGCGCGGAAAGTTTGTTTGGCCACGTGCCCATGAGGGTGCGCTGCGGCTGTCGGCCGCCCAGCTTGCGATGTTGCTCGAAGGCCTGAACTGGAAGCAGGCGATCGTCCACGACGAGGTCATCACGCCGAGCCTCGCATAGTGAAAATGATCAGTAAAACCGACATTTTATGTAGGTTTTACTGTGGGCTTCCGCTATTATCTGCGGCATGCGGTTCGCCCTTGATCGCCTTCCCACTGACCCGGTCCTCCTGCAGAAAATGCTGCTGGAGATGGCCGATGTCATGGCGCAGGAACGGGCCGAACTGACGGCAACGAGAGCAACCGTCAAAGCCCAGACCTTGCGGATCGAAAAGCTCGAGCATCGCGTCGCGCGGCTGCTGCGCGTCCAGTTCGGTCGTAGCTCCGAGAAAATGGATATCGCCCAGCTGCGGCTGATGTTCGAGGAGGTCGAGGTACCAGAACCCGCCAACGATGAGGTGGCGGCACCGCCTGTGGCGAAATCGGCCCGCAAATCCGGCGGCCGTGTTCCGCTTCCCGCACACTTTCCGCGTCAGACGGTTGATCATCAGCCCAGCCCGTGCAGTGCCGGTTGTAACGGGCCGTCAGCACAGATCGACGAGGCTGTCACTGAGGTCCTCGACTATGTCCCGGCGCGCTTCCGGGTCATTCGCCACGTGCGACCAAGACTAGTGTGCCGGTCCTGCGAACAGATCCGCCAGGCCCCCGCTGTCGATCTGCCGCTCCCCAAGGTGATGGCGAGCAGCGCCTTGCTGGCCCATCTCGTCGTCAATCGCTTTGTCGATCATCAACCCTGGCATCGGCAGTCAGTGATCTTCCGCCGCGTGGGACTCCACATCGATCGGGACGTGATGAGCCGCTGGGCCCGAAAACTGGCATGGCTGCTGGCGCCGCTGGGTGAGCGGCTGTTCGCCTATATCCGGGAAGCCGCCAAGATCCACGGTGACGACACGCCGGTCACGCTGCTGGGCAATGGCGATGGCAGCCGGACCGGGCACTTCTGGGTATATCTGCGTGATGATCGCTCAAGCGGTGACATGAGCCCGCCTGCCGTGGTCTTCCGCTTCAGCGCCGATCGCGGCGGAGCGCATCCGGCGGAACATCTCGCCGACTATCGGGGGTATCTACAGGCAGACGGCTTTGCCGGGTACAACGCACTTTACCGTGACCCCAAGACCAAGGCGCCCAGGGATATCGTCGAAGTGGGATGCTGGAGCCACGCGCGCCGGAAATTTACGGACATCTTGGACAAGAGCCCGTCACCGATCGCGGCAGAGGCGGTCGTGCGGATCGCCGAGCTCTTCGCCATCGAGCGCGACATCAAGGGCGCGCCACCCGATGAGCGACGACGCATCCGCCAGATCAAGGCCGTGCCGAAGCTGGAGGCGCTGCGCGTCTGGCTCGAAACCCAGAACCGAGGCCTGTCGTCTGACAGCAATCTGGCGCGTGCGTGTCGCTATCCGCTGAACCGCTGGCAGGCCATGATCCGTTACTGCGATAATGGTCGGCTCGAGATCAGCAACAATCTGGTGGAAAACGCGCTGCGCGGTGTCGCGCTCGGGCGCCGGAACTGGATGTTCGTCGGCTCCATGAAGGGGGGAGAAGCCGCCGCGCTCTTCTACGCCCTGGCGGGCACATGCCGGCTCAACGGCGTCGAGCCCGAGGCATGGTTCACTGACGTCATCGAGCGCATCGGTGATCACCCGATCAATCGGATCGATGACTTCTTGCCGTGGAACTGGCAGGCATCAAGGCTGACCAACGATCTGGAGAAGGCTGCGTGAGCAACGGCACTGTCGTGCGGATGAAGATTACGCTGGACGATGTCACGCCGGCCGTCAGCCGAACGCTGGAGGTGCCGCTCAATATCCGGCTCGACCGTCTGCACACCGTCATCCAGACCGCCTTCTCCTGGACGGACTCTCACCTGTGGGAAATGAGCTTCGGGCAGACCGGCTTTGGCATCCCTGATCCTGAATATGGCTTCGACGGGCCGCTCGACGCCCGTAAGGCCACTCTCGCCCAGGTCCTGGCGGATACGAGGCGCAAGACCTTCCGATATCTCTATGACTTTGGCGATGCCTGGGAGCATAGCGTCAAGATCGAGCGCATCAGCACGGCCAGCCCGCACCTGACATATCCGCTCATCCTCGATGCAGTAGGTATGCGGCCGCCAGAGGACTGTGGCGGCCCATGGGGTTACGCCGAAAAGCTCGAAGCGCTCGGCGACCCACATCATGAATATTACGAAGAGGCGCTAGATACCCTCGGCGACGACCATGATCCCAACGCCCAGCCCGACATCCCCCTGATCGAGGCAAGGCTGGAAGCGCTCGCGAAAAAATGGGCGCCACGGACACGCCGGAAAGCCTGAAAGGCCGCGTCAACGCCGCCTTCCGTCGGCGCTTACGAAGGTCGGGCTACTGATCCCGTGCTTGCGGCACACATCGGCGGTCTTCATCCCCGCCTCCTGCTCCCGCAGGATCGCAATGATCTGCTCCTCGGTGAACCTGCTCTTCTTCACGTCCGTCTCCTCACGAAGGCGGACTCTACCTCAAACTGGAGGAGTTTCAGGGGAGCACGTCATTTGCTCCCGCCAGCCTCAGGCGGTCCGGAATCGGCGCTCGTCATTTTTTCTGGGCTTTGGCCTGACGGCGATCATGGTGCCTTCAATCTCCCGCCTGATAGCGGCTTCGAATTGAGCCACCGGGCAGGGATTGCAATTGTGGCGCTGGGTTCGGGCCTGCTGGCATCGGCCCTTTTCGTTTCGTTCCCATCGTGCAGAGGGATTTCAAGAATAGCCGAGTTAGGTGGCTGTTCCTCAAAATGACGATCACCTGGTTGCCGGGCTGCGCGTGACCGGCATGGTCGCGCCCATGGTGCTCGAAGGCCCTATCAATGGCAACCTGTTCGAGGCTTATGTCAACAAGGTTCTGGCGCCCGACCTCAAGCCCGGCGACGTGGTAATCATCGACAACCTGTCCAGCCACAAGCGCGTCACCGTCCGCACGCTGATCGAAGCGGCTGGTGCCTGCCGCCCTACCACCAGGCCTCAATCCCATAGAAAGGGCCTTCGCCCGCCTAGGCGATGATCCGCAAGGCATACGAGCGCACTGTCTCCGGTCTTTGGTCGATCATCGGCAAGTCGGTCGATCTCTTTCAGCCTCAAGAGTGCGCAAACTACTTCAGCGCCTGTGGTAATGATCCGGATTAAACAGAAAGCGCTCTAAGCGATGGCTGTCGAAGCTGAACAATTCCGCAGCGTTTAACCGCTATGACAAGCTGGGGCCAAATCCCTCGCTACGGTCCAGCGCGCGTCCCCCAAGTTCAACAGTGCGCCCGTTAGGAGCGACGAGAGCGTGGCGTTTTGCGATGATGCTTGACTGGACACTTTCGACGGCTAGCGTCCCGCATCCTGCGTGCCGTCTCGACATGCACTTGATAGGTGTCTTGAGGCACCAGAGAGTGTCTGACGCGCAAGCCCTAAATCTGGGATTCTGATTCCGCCCGACAACATCTTGTTGACGTGGGTGGAGACCCGCATGACCCCGACAAAACTGCTCATCGGCCAAATCTTCGTGGTGCTGGCGATCATCATCGCAAGCGTGTGGATTGGCACGCAGTGGGCCGCAGCGAGCCTCGGCTACCAAGCGGAACTTGGCGCACCGTGGTTCTTTGCCTTCGGCCAGCCGGTTTACCATCCATGGTCACTGTTTCCCTGGTGGTATCACTTCGACGCCTACGCGCCGGTGGTCTTCGGTGAGGCAGGCGTCATCGCTGCTACCGGCGGATTTGTCGGCTGCGGAGCCGCGATCTTCGGTTCGGTGTGGCGCGCACGCCAATCCAACAACCTGACGACCTATGGCTCTGCTCGCTGGGCGACGCACAGGGACATCAAGGGTGCCGGGCTTCTCGAGCAGCGCGGCGTCGTGCTCGGCAAGATCGGTCGCGATGACTTGCGCCACGACGGTCCCGAGCATGTCATGGCGTTCGCGCCGACCCGGTCGGGCAAGGGCGTCGGCCTGGTCATTCCCACCCTGCTGTCCTGGACGGGCTCGACCGTCGTCCACGACATCAAGGGCGAGAACTGGCAGCTGACGGCTGGCTGGCGCGCGCGATTCTCGTACTGCCTGCTGTTCAATCCGACGGACGCCCGCTCGGCCCGATACAACCCGCTGGTCGAAGTGCGGCGCGGCGTCAACGAAGTCCGGGACGTCCAGAATATCGCCGACATCCTCGTCGATCCCGAGGGAGCACTCGAACGTCGCAACCATTGGGAAAAGACCAGCCATTCGCTGCTGGTCGGCGCGATCCTCCATGTCCTCTATGCCGAGGAAGAAAAGACGCTTGCCCGCGTAGCGACCTTCTTGTCCGACCCGCAGCGCAGCTTCGCTGCGACGCTCCGCCGAATGATGACGACCAATCACTTGGGCACCGAGGACGCGCCACTGGTCCATCCCGTCGTGGCCTCGGCTGCACGCGAACTACTGAACAAGAGCGAGAACGAACGCTCCGGCGTGCTGTCGACCGCCATGTCGTTCCTCGGGCTCTACCGCGACCCGACCGTGGCAGCGGTCACCGCCGCATCCGACTGGCGCATCGTCGATCTCGTCGAGGCTGCTCATCCGGTCTCGCTCTACCTCGTCGTGCCGCCATCCGACATCAGCCGCACCAAGCCGCTGGTTCGCCTCATCCTCAACCAGATCGGCCGCCGTCTGACCGAGGAACTGCACGGCGTCGGCACGGACGGCGAGGCAGTAAAGGGCCGCCACCGCCTGCTGATGATGCTCGACGAGTTCCCGGCGCTGGGCCGGCTCGACTTCTTCGAGACCAGCCTTGCCTTCCTCGCGGGCTATGGCGTGCGCGTCTTCCTGATCGCGCAGAGCCTTAACCAGATCGAGAAGGCCTATGGCGAGCACAACGCCATTCTCGACAACTGCCATGTCCGCATCGCGTTCGCGACCAACGACGAGCGAACTGCCAAGCGCATTTCAGATGCGCTCGGGACAGCGACCGAGCAGCGCGCAATGCGCAACTATGCGGGCCACCGGCTCGCACCTTGGCTCGCGCATGTCATGGTCAGTCGGCAGGAGACCGCGCGTGCGCTCCTGACGCCCGGCGAGGTGATGCAACTCGCGCCCACGGACGGGCTGGTCCTGATCTCGGGGCATCCCCCGATCCGCGCGAAGAAGCTGCGCTACTATGAGGATCGCCGGTTCAATGAGCGCCTGCTGCCGGCACCGACATTGGATAACGATGGCTACCGCGATCTCCCGGCCGCGCGCTCGGATGACTGGGCGGGACAGGTGCGCGGCGCAGACATGCGCCTCTCCGCCGGCAACGATGCCGATGAGGGAGCGGATGCGGGCGGTCTTGAGCAGGCACGGCATCCTGCGCACGAGGTCGAACTGGCAGTCGTCGTCGATGCCGAGATCGCTGACCCCCTCGGCCTCGGCGAGGACGATGGAGACCAGGCCGCCGAGCGGCGCGCCATGGGCCGGGTCCAGGCGCTCGGCGCCGCGCGCACGGTCTATGGCCTCGACGCCGCGTCCGGTCGCCCCGACGACCTGCAGCTGGGGTTCTGACCATGGAGAAGGTCCGCCACCAGCTGTTCCTGCCCAAGACATTGTCCGATCGGCTGGAGGCGCTCGCTGCCAAGCCCGGCGCCAGCAAGTCGGCGATCCTCGTCGATGCAGTCACCGCCTGGCTCAATCGCCGGGGTACTTCGGAGCTGGAGGATCGGTTCGCGATCCGCCTCGACCGACTGACGCAAGCAATCGGCCGGGTTGACCGCGACGCCTATGTGATCCTTGAGACGCTGGCGCTGTTCATTCGGTTCGAACTCGCGATCCAGACGCCGCTCGCCGAGAACGACCAAGCGGGCCGAGCGCTCGGCGCCAAGAGGTTCGAAGCCTTCGTGACGCAAGTCGGAAGGCAGGTCTCTACCGGGCGGCGCACGCTAACTGCCTCGTCGGTGGATGGCGAATGAGCGCCGGGCTTTCCGCTGAACGCCGTCGTCGGATGCTGATTACGGCCCTTGGCAGCGACATCGCCGCCGCGATGCGCGACCCGCTGGTCATCGAGATCATGGTCAACCCTGACGGCGCGCTGCGGCTCGATCGTCTTGGCGAAGGCCGCACCGATACCGAGGTTCGCATCGGACCCGAACAGGTCGAGCGGATAATTCGGCTCGTCGCGAGCCATGCCCGGGCCGAAGTCCATGCCGAGCACCCGATCATTTCGGCCGAGCTGCCGCCGCACATCGAGGGCCGCGCTGGCGAGCGCTTCGAAGGCGTATTGCCGCCGGTTTCGTCCGCGCCCTGCTTCTCGATCCGCAAGCCTGCGCAGAAGCTGCACACGCTCGACGACTACATCGCCGATGGGCTCATGTCGGAGGTTCAGGTCGACGCGCTGCGCGCCGCCGTCACCCAGCGCTATAACATCCTTGTCGCCGGCGGCACCAGCTCGGGCAAGACTACCCTCGCCAACGCGCTGCTCGCCGAGATGGCATGGGTCGACAGTCGCGTGATCCTCATCGAGGACACGCGCGAGTTGCAATGCCCGCTGCCAGATACGGTGGCGCTGCGCACCCGCCCACCGCACGTGTCGATGACCGAGCTGGTGCGATCGACCATGCGCCTGCGTCCCGATCGCATCGTCGTCGGCGAGGTCCGCGGCCCGGAAGCGCTCGACATGCTGAAGGCGTGGAACACCGGCCATCCCGGCGGGATCGCGACCGTGCATGCCAACAGCGCGATCGCGTCGCTCTACCGCATCGAACAGTTGGTCCAGGAAGCGGTCGTCACCGTGCCGCGCCAGCTGATCGCCGAGGCTATCGACATCATCGTCTTCATCTCCGGGCGCGGCATCGATCGCCGTGTCTCGACCATCGCGCGCGTCGCCGGCCTCGATCCCGACACCGGCGCCTATTCGCTCGCCGATCTTCCCAAGCCCAACCCGAAGGAGACCTGACCATGACTCGTGCCCTAAATCCGCGCCCCGTAGCCAACCGCCACTTGCTTGTCGGCGGCGCGATTAGCCTCGCGATGACAATCGCCACCCAGGTCCAGGCAGCCGGCTCCGGCATGCCGTGGGAAGAGCCGCTGCAGCAGGTGCTGGAATCGGTGCAGGGTCCGGTCGCCAAGATCGTGGCGGTGATCATCATCATCGTGACTGGTCTGACCCTCGCGTTCGGCGAGAGTGCGGGCGGGTTCCGACGGCTGATCCAGATCGTCTTCGGCCTCTCCATCGCCTTTGCCGCGTCGTCCTTCTTCCTGTCCTTTTTCAGCTTCGGCGGCGGGGCGCTGATCTCGTGATGGCAAGCGGTCAGCATATCGATGGCTACGAAGTGCCGATCCACGGCTCGCTGGGTTCGCCGCTTCTGCTCGGCGGCGCACCGCGGGGCCTAGCGATCGTGAACGGAACGCTGGCCGCAGCGGTCGGCCTCGGCCTCCAGCAATGGCTAGCCGGGGCGCTGCTCTGGGCAGTCGGACATAGCGTCGCCGTGATGGCCGCCCGCCGCGACCCAAGCTTTGCGCCGGTCCTCCTCCGCCACATCCGCCAGAAGGGATATTTCGCATGCTGAACTTGCGCGAGTATCGCGCGTCCGCAGAGCGCCTTGCCGATCACCTGCCGTGGGCGGTGCTGGTCGCCCCCGGCGTCGTGCTCAACAAGGACGGCAGCTTTCTCCGCGTGCTTGCCTTCCGCGGTCCGGACCTCGAATCCGCGACCGAGGCCGAACTGGTCGCCGCCTGCGCGCGGGCGAACAACGCGCTCAAGCGGCTCGGCAGCGGATGGGCGCTGTTCTTCGATGCGGAGCGACGCGAAGCGCAGGCCTATCCCGACAGCGCGTTTCCCGATGCGGCAAGCTGGCTCGTCGATGGCGAGCGGCAGGCGGCGTTCGAGGCCGCAGGCACGCATTTCGAAAGTCGCTATCACCTGACACTGACTTGGCTGCCGCCCGCAGATACCACCGATCGCGCGGGCCGGAGCCTTGTGGAACGGCCCGACGGCGAGCGGGCGCGCGACTGGCGCGGCGCGCTGGAGAGCTTCGTTGCCGAGACCGACCGCTTGGCTGACCTGCTCTCCGGATTCATGCCCGAGGTACGCCCGCTCGACGATAGCGAGACCCTGACATTCCTGCACGGCGCGATCTCCGACCGCCGGCACATGGTCGCCGCGCCAGTGACGCCGATGTATCTCGACGGGGTGCTCGCCGACACGCCGCTGGTAGGCGGGCTCGAACCACGCCTTGGCGACCTGCATGTCCGTACGCTGACGATCCTCGGTTTCCCGAGCCTCAGCCGTCCCGGCATTCTCGATGCGCTCAATCACCAGGACTTTGGCTATCGCTGGGTCACGCGCTTCATCGCGCTCGACAAGACGCTGGCGACCAAGACGCTCACCTCTCTGCGGCGCCAGTGGTTCAACAAGCGCAAGTCGCTCACCGCGATCCTCCGCGAGGTGCTCTATAATTCACCCGCGCAGTTGCTCGACAGCGATGCGGACAACAAGGTGGCCGATGCCGACGAGGCGCTCCAGGTACTCGGCGGCGACCATGTCGCCTTCGGCTACCTGACTGCGACGATCACGGTCACGGACCGGAGCCGGGCGGCGGTCGAGGACAAGGTTCGCGCTGTCGAGAGGATCGTCAACGGGCTCGGCTTCACCTGCGTCCGCGAGACCGTCAACGCGGTTGAAGCCTGGCTCTCGTCGCTGCCGGGCCATGTCTATGCCAATGTCCGGCAGCCTCTGGTGCATACGCTCAACCTTGCACACCTGATGCCGCTGTCGTCAGTGTGGGCCGGGCCGGTGCGCAACAGCCATCTCGACGGCCCGCCGCTGTTGGTCGCGAAGACCGCCGGATCGACGCCGTTCAGGCTCTCTACCCATATCGGAGATGTCGGTCACATGATGGTCGTCGGGCCGACGGGTGCTGGCAAGTCGGTACTGCTGAGCCTCATCGCACTTCAATTCCGTCGTTACCCGCGCGCGCAAGTCTACATCTTCGACAAGGGCAATAGCGCGCGGGCCGCGGTGCTGGCGATGGGCGGCGTACACCACGCGCTAGGATCGGTCGAGGCGGACGGCGAGACGCTGGCATTCCAGCCACTCGCCAGTATCGACGATGCCAGCGAGCGGAGCTGGGCAGCCGATTGGATCGCAGCGCTGCTTGCGAACGAGAGCGTGTCGGTCACGCCGGATGTAAAGGACGCGCTCTGGACCGCGCTCGGTAGCCTTGCTTCCGCGCCGCGCGAGGAGCGGACCCTGACCGGGCTCGCGCTGCTGCTCCAGTCGAACGCGCTGCGCATCGCGCTCCAGCCCTATACACTCGAAGGGCCGCATGGCCGGCTGCTTGATGCCGCCGAACAGAATCTCGCGCTTGCCGACGTCCAGTGCTTCGAGACCGACGCGCTTATGGGCCAGGCCGGCGTGGTCGCGCCGGTGCTGACCTATTTGTTTCATCGGCTGGAGGAGCGGTTCGATGGCCGCCCAACCTTGCTGATCCTCGACGAGGCTTGGATCTTCCTCGACCATCCGCTTTTCGCCGCGCGCATCCGCGAATGGCTTAAAGTGCTGCGCAAGAAGAACGTGGCGGTCGTGTTCGCGACGCAAAGCCTCGCAGACATTGCGGGCTCGCCGATCGCGCCTGCCATCATCGAAAGCTGCCCGCAGCGGATCCTGCTACCCAACGATCGTGCGATCGAGCCGCAGGGCCACGACATCTATGCCCGCTTCGGCCTCAACGACCGTCAGATCGAGTTGATCGCGCGGGCCACGCCCAAGCGCCACTATTACCTCCAGTCCGCACGCGGCAACCGGCTGTTCGAACTGGGCCTTGGCCCGATCGCGCAGGCTTTGTGCGGCTCTTCGGATCCCGCAGCGCAAGCCCGGATCGATGCCTCACTTGCCGAGCATGGGCGCGATCGCTTCGCCGAAGCCTTCCTGCGCGATGCGGGCCTCGACTGGGCGGGCGATCTCGCCGCCGATTTCTCGTCTCCCGACACCCAAGCCCCCCAACAAGGAGAAAAGTAATGCGTATTCCCAATCGAAAGCATCTGGTCGCCGCCGTGCTCGGCCTCGGCGCGTGCGGCTCGCTCGGCATGGGCGCGATGACCATGACGGCGAGCCCGGCGCACGCCCAGTTTGGCGGCATCGTGTTCGATCCCAGCAACTATGCGCAGAACATCCTCACCGCCGCACGCACGCTGCAGACCGTTAACCAGCAGATCCAGCAACTCCAGAACGAAGCGCAGATGCTGGTCAACATGGGCAAGAACCTGACGCGCATCGACTTCCCGCAGCTCGATGCCCTCAAGCGAAAGCTCGCCGAGATCGACCGGCTGATGGGCCGCGCACAGGCTATCGACTTCCGTGTCGACCAGCTCGACGACAAGTTTCAGTCGCTGTTTCCGCAGGACTTCAGTTCGGCGCTGCGCACCGATGTGCGCGTGCGTGATGCTCGGGCGCGCCTCGACGCCAGCATGGGCGCGTTCCGCCAGACGATGACCGTGCAGGCTCAGGTGGTCGAGAACATCCGGTCGGACACCGAGGCCCTCGCTGACATCGTCGCGCGCAGCCAGGGTGCCGAAGGATCGCTCCAGGCGCAGCAGGCGACCAACCAGCTCCTCGCGCTCACCGCCAAGCAGCAGTTCCAGCTCCAGCACATGATGGCCGCGCAGTTCCGCAGCGAGGCCGTCGAGCAGACCCGCCGCGCGACGCAGGCAGCGGAGGCCCGCGCGGCGACGAAGAAGTTCCTCGGTTCCGGATCGGCCTACACGCCCGAATAGCCCCCTCGGGTTCAGGCACGATCCGGTCGCAAGCGACCGGCGGCGCGAAGGCGCGGCGCGTGACACGCCTTCGCCTCCCGCCATCGGTCGCCGTCGCGGGGCGCGGTTCCGCTCCCCCAACCGCGTCCCGCGACATTCCTCCACGCCAGCAGGAAGGCAGTCCTCTTGAACGACCTCAATGTCATCGACCGCTTCCTCCAGGCGTTCATCACCTACATCGACAGCGGGTTCGGGCTGCTTGGACCCGACGTCGGGTTCCTGACCGCAGCGCTGATCGGCATCGACATCACGCTTGCCGGCCTATTCTGGGCGATGGGCGGCGAGGACAATGTCATTGGCCGGTTCCTGCGAAAGATCCTGTATGTGGGCGCTTTCGCCTTCATCCTGAACAGCTTCTCGACGCTGGCCGACATTATCTTCCGGTCCTTCGCGCAAGCTGGCCTGACGGCGGGTGGCGGTACGCTCTCGGCCGATGACCTGCTCAAGCCCGGGCGGCTTGCGGGGACGGGGTTTTCGGCGGCCTGGCCATTGCTCGAACAGGCCAGCGAGATGGTCGGGTTCACGACCTTCTTCGACAACTTCCTGACGATCATGGTCCTGCTGTTCGCCTGGGCGCTGGTGATCGTCGCATTCTTCATCCTCGCGGTGCAGATGTTCGTCTGCATCCTCGAGTTCAAGCTGACCTCGCTGGCGGGCTTCATCCTCGTGCCTTTTGCGCTCTGGAACCGAACCAGTTTCCTCGCTGAGCGCGTGCTGGGGAATGTCGTTTCTTCGGGCATCAAAGTAATGGTGCTCGCCGTCATCGTCGGCATCGGCTCCAACTTCTTCACCGAGTTCACGGACGCGCTGCAAGGCCAAGAGCCGGATATCGGCCAGGCCATGAGCCTCGTGCTCGCGAGCCTTTCCCTGTTCGGCTTGGGCATATTCGGGCCGGCGATCGCCTCGGGTCTGGTGTCTGGCGCGCCCCAACTTGGCGCCGGTGCAGCGCTCGGCACCGCCGTCGGCGCCGCCGGCGTGACGATGCTGGCCGGCGGTGCTGCCGTGGGTGGAGCCCGGGCGGCAGGCGGTGCTGCCTTGGGCGCGGTGCGCTCGGGCACGGCAATGGGATCCGCTGCATCGACTGCCTACCAGCTAGGACGCGAGACGGCCGCGACCCCTTCGGTCGGCGCGGGCCTTGGTGGTGTCGCGCGGGCAGCCGGAAATGCCGCGCGTTTGCGCGTGGGCGGTGCGCTGGGTCTCAGTGGAGCCTCAGCCAGCGGCCGCCAGGCGGCTTGGGATGCCCTCAATCAAAACTCGACCCAAGGTTCTTCGGCGTCACCTGCAAGTGGACCAGGCGGCGGCGGGGAGACCGGTGGGACGCCCGCATGGGCGCGCGCGATGCGTGACCAGCAGACCAGCCGCCATCGCCGCCAACTCGCGATCCACACGCTCCAGCAGGGCGATCGTGGCGGGGCGTCCGCCACCCCCGACATCAAGGAAAGGAATGATTGAGCCATGTTCTTCAAGCGAAGTGCGCAGCGTTACGGGCACACGCCACCTCCCGAGACGCCCTACCAGCGCGCCGGCCAACTATGGGACGAGCGGATTGGCTCGGCACGGGTGCAGGCGCGAAACTGGCGGCTGATGGCATTCGGTTGTCTCGCGCTGACCGCCGGCACCTCGGCGGGTCTCGCCTGGCAGTCGCTGCAAAGCCGGGTGACGCCCTACGTGGTGGAGGTCGATCGGCTTGGCGAGGCTCGCGCCGTTCAGGCGGCCGATGTCGAGTATCGGCCGACTGACGCGCAGGTCGCATGGCACCTTTCGCACTTCGTCACGAACATCCGCTCGGTGTCGCTCGACCCGGTCCTGATGCGCCGCGACTGGCTCGAAGCCTATGATTTCGCGACCAAGCGGGGCGCACAGTTTCTCGGCGAATATGCTCGATCGGCGGCGCCTTTCGCCAATGTCGGAGAGCGCACCGTATCGGTACAGGTGACCAGCGTTGTCCGCGCGTCCGACAAGTCGTTCCAGGTGAAGTGGACGGAGACGGCATTCGAGCGCGGGTCCGAGGCGGGCCGCAGTCGCTGGACAGCGATTCTCACGACAGTTTCGCGCCCACCATCATCGGCCGACGTCCTGCGAAAAAACCCGCTCGGCATCTACGTCGATGCGATCGACTGGAGCCGCGAACTCGACACCGCGCTGCCTTCGTCTTCAGCGGCAAGGCCCGCACCGCAGTCCACCCCGAACTTGCCCATGGGATCGCCGCTCGATCCCGACCTCGGTGCCCCGATGGCGATGCCCGGCTCGCCCAATCCCCAGGAGAAGAATCCATGAAGCTCGTCCTTCTGCCGGCGATCGCCGGAATGATCCTCGGTTGCCCGGCTCTGGCGCAGGAGCGCTCCGCAGCACCACTCAAGGCGGTCCGGTCGGCGACGCGCAACGCCACGATCGAGCCGGTCGCCACCGGCTTCATCAGCGGGGCGCAGGTCTACCCCTTCAGCGAGGGCACGATCTTCCAGGTCTATGCCGCGCCGGGGCTGGTCACCGACATAATGCTCCAGCCCGGCGAAAATCTCGTCGCGGTCGCTAGCGGTGATACCGCCCGTTGGGTGATCGGCGACACGACCAGTGGCTCGGGTGACGGCAAGCAGACGCATGTGCTGGTAAAGCCATTCTCGGCGGAACTGCTCACAAACCTCGTCATCACCACCGACCGCCGCGCCTATCACGTCAGGCTGGTAAGCACCTCGGCGACCGCGCTGTCCTCGATGCGGTGGACCTATCCGCAGGACGAGTTACTGGCGGTTCGCCGCCAGGCGGAAGCCGCCCGGGTCGCGGCTCCAGTGGCCTCGGGCATCTCAATCGAGCAACTGCACTTCACCTATGCGATCAGCGGCGATCGTCCTGCATGGCGTCCGCTCCGCGTATTCGACGATGGAATGAAGACCTATGTCGAATTTCCTGCGTCGCTCGCGACCGGCGAGGCGCCGCCACTGTTCGTCCTGGGCGCGGACGGAAGGGCGGAGTTGGTCAACTATCGGCAGCGCGACCGCTTTTACGTCGTTGATCGGATCTTCGATGCCGCGGAGCTTCGCCTCGGCCTCAAGAAGAGCCAGGTCGTGCGCATCGTGCGCGCGTCGCATCCTGCCAAGCGGAGGGGCGCATGACCGACACGCTCGCCACGGACCCGCCGGCTTCGCCTCCGACGAAGCTCGATCCCGAAACGCTGAGCATTCGCTCGCGACCGGCGCGCGCGATTCGATTTCGTCGTGGCGCGATCATTGGCGCTGCCGCTCTCGGCTCGGCCAGCCTCATGGGGATCGCGTGGATGGCGCTGAAGCCGCAGGTGTTCCGGCAGGTCGCCCAGGACGGCGAGTTGTCGCAGCCTATGGCAAAGCCAGCTTCGGACGCGCTTTCCGGACTACCAACAAGCTACGACGATGCACCCAAGCTTGGCCCGCCATTGCCCGGCGATCTCGGTAGACCGATTCTTCGCGCGCAGGAGCGGACTGGAGCGGCAATCGTATCTACGCCGGTTGATACCGCTGAGGCGGCACGGCAGCAGCGGCTTGCCGACCTGAAGGCAGCGCGGGAATCAGGCCTGATCGCGCAGACCACCAGCGGCCGCAGCGCGGTAGCGCCGGTGACATCCGGCAATGGGGCCGCGACGCTGGACGCCCAGCCCGTAAATCCAGCCGCGCCCGTAACCCGCAAGGAGCAGTTCGCGTCGAGCCGGGACGTTAATGGCGATCTCAATTCGGGAGCGCTGGTGGCCCCGATGTCACCGAACAGCTTGCTTGCCGGCAGCGTGATCGCTGCAAGCCTCATCACCGGGCTCAACTCCGATTTGCCCGGCATGGTCACGGCGCAGGTCACGCAGAACGTGTTCGATACGGTCACGGGCAATATCCTGCTCGTACCGCAGGGAGCCCGTCTAATCGGCAAGTATGACTCCTTTGTCGCCTTTGGACAGCGTCGAGCGTTGGTCATCTGGCAGCGGCTGATCCTGCCCGATGGCAGCTCGGTGCGTCTCGACAACATGCCGGCGACAGACGCAGCGGGTTATGCCGGCCTCGCCGACAAGGTGGATTTCCATACTTGGACGCTGCTCAAAGGCGTCGCCATCGCCACGATGCTCGGCGTTGGAACGGAGTTGTCGATCTCCGGTGAGAGCGATCTCGTGCAAGCGATCCGAGAATCCGCCCAGTCGAACACCGCGAGGGCCGGTGACCAAATCACGCAGCGCAACCTCGGTATTCAGCCGACGATCACGATCCGTCCCGGCGCGCCCGTCCGCGTGCTGGTGACCCGCGACCTCATCCTCGCGCCCTGGCGTGTAACGGAGAGTTGAAATGGCCGATCTCAAACTAGGCAAGCTGCCCGACCGGACACCGGTGAAGCTGACAATTACGATCACTCCAGACCTTCAGTCATCGCTGCAGGCCTATGCCTCCGTCTATGCCGCTACCTATGGTGTTGAAGAGCCCGTCATTGATCTGATCCCTGCGATGTTGACGACATTCCTCGATGGCGACCGCGCGTTCAATCAGACACGAGCCGCAGCAGGGAGGACGGCGAAATGAGCGAGCCGCCAGCCAGCGACCGTCGTTTGGCACCGATAACCGTCCGCGTGGCAACAGTTGCGCGGATCACCAGCCTCAGCCGCTCGCGCATCTATGAGTTGATCCAGTCCGGCGACATCGAGACGGTGAAGGTCGGTCGGGCAATGCTCGTCAAATATCGCAGCGTGTTGGCGCTTCTCGGCGAAGACACGACGCCGGTGGACCCCTATCTGCCGCCGACCCAGCGCTGAAGCGCCACCTACAAAACCTTGCAGGGCGCGATCGTCGATCGCGCCCCGCTGTCGTTCCGCGCTAGCGTGCGCTGCGACCGGCGCCGAAGTCAGGACGCAGAATCTTGCCAGCGTCGCGCAACTCATCGAGATGATCCGACCAATGTTGCATCATCCGGACGCGCTCATCCCAGTATTCGCCTCGGGTGTAGGCACGTCGCACGGCGCTGGCATCGAGATGGGCGAGTTGCTTCTCGATCGCGTCGGGGTTCCAGATCCCCATTTCGTTGAGCAGCGTCGCTGCCATTGCGCGAAAGCCGTGCGCGGTCATCTCCTGCTGGCTGTAACCAAGTCGGCGGAGCGCCTGATTGACGGCGTTCTCGGACATCGGCCGCTTAGGATTTCCCATGCATGGGAAAAGATAGTCGCGGTGGCCGGTGTGATCGCGCAATTCCTCGATCAGCGCGAGAACCTGACGGGAAAGCGGGACACGATGCGGTCGACGCATTTTCATGCGCTCGGCCGAAAGATACCAGACCGCCTTGTCGCAGTCGAACTCGCTCCACTGCGCCTGCCTCAACTCGCCGGGGCGGACAAATAGATGCGGAGATAGCTTGAGCGCCATCAGCGTTACCAACTGGCCTTCATAACCGTCGATCGCCCGCAGCAACGCGCCGACCTGGATCGGATTGGTGATGGCAGCCAGGTGCTTGACCCTTGGCGTGGCGATAGCGCCGCGAAGATCGGCCGCGACATCCTTCTGGCAGCGCACGGTCGCGACACCATAGCGAAAGACCCGGCTGAGAACGCTGCGCATCCGACGGGCGCTTTCGTAACGCCCATCTGATTCGACCTTGCGAAGCACGGACAGCACTTCCTGTGGGGTCACGTCAGCGATCGGCAGATTGCCGATGATCGGATAGGCCATGCCGAGAAGCCACCGGATCTTGCTGAGCGTGATTTCAGCGCGACCCTCACGCTCGCATTTCTGAACCCACTCCTCGGCAACGTCCTTGAAGGTGTTTGCGGCCGCGACCTTGGCTGCAATACGCGCCCGCTTCTTCTCCACCGCAGGATCGAGGCCGGACGCAAGCTGGCGGCGAGCCTCATCCCGCCGGTCCCGAGCATCGGCAAGGCCGACGTCGGGCCACATACCAAGGTGGAGGGTCTTCTGCTTACCGAGATGGCGAAAGCTAAGCTTCCAAAGTTTCGAGCCGTTGGGGTGGACCGTAAGAAACAGCCCCTGGCCGTCGGAGAGGTTGAATGGCTTCGCGGCAGGCTTCGCAGCGCTGATCCTGAGGTGAGACAACATATCGATTTCCCAGCTAAGCCGGGTCGATCCACCACCAACAAAAACACCAACAAATGTTGGTGTTATGGCTGGATTCCGGTGGATATCGCCGGACGGTTAGTCGGCGATTTTCGGTCGAAAAATGCTGTAAAACCAGCCGCTTGCTGGACGCTCCCGGATCATTCCGGAAGCGTTTCTGGTGCCCAGAAGAGGACTCGAACCTCCACGACCTTGCGATCGCCAGCACCTGAAGCTGGTGCGTCTACCAATTCCGCCATCTGGGCACGGGGTAGGACGGCGCGATTAGCTGCTGGTCCTCACCCTGTCAATCGCGCGCCTGCCATTATTTTGCTTCCTTTCTGGTTTTCTGCGCTCCAGCTTCTATTGGCGCGAAGCAGACGCATTCTTCTTTTAGTGGAGACAGCCCATGGACCCATGCCAAGCCGCGCCGATCGCGTTCCTCGCCCGCCCTGACGGGGTCCGGCTCGCCTACCGGTATCGGGTAGGCGCTGGGCCAACCATCGTTTTTCTTCCCGGCTATATGTCTGATATGGAAGGCGGTAAGGCGGTCGCGCTGGACGCGTGGGCGGCGAAGACCGGGCGGGCTATTCTGCGGCTCGACTATTCCGGTAATGGCATCAGCGAAGGCAGCTTTTCCGACGGTACGCTCGCAAGCTGGCGCGATGATGCGTTATTGCTGATCGATTCGCTGACGCATGGGCCGCTGTTGCTCGTGGGATCGTCAATGGGGGGCTGGATTGCATTGCTCATCGCGCTTGCCCGGCCCGAGCGGGTGGCCGGACTGGTCGGCATCGCTGCCGCTCCAGATTTCACCGAATGGGGATTCAGTGATGCGGACAAGGCGTTGCTTTCGACGGAGGGTCGAATCATCGAGCCAACACCCTATGGCGACGAACCGCTGGTGACGACGCTGGCCTTTTGGCAGTCCGGGCAGGCGCTGCGGCTGCTTGGAGCAGAGATCGCGATCGATTGCCCCGTACGCCTGCTTCAAGGGCAGGAAGATCGCGACGTGCCCTGGCAGACAGCGGTACGGCTGGCACAGCGGCTGCGTTCATATGATGTGCAGACGCTGCTGATTAAGGACGGCGACCATCGCCTGTCGCGCGATGAAGACATCGCGCTGCTCATCCGCACGCTCGGCAGCCTTTTGGATACTCTCTGATGGTCTTATTCTTCCCCTTGCTGCTTATGATGCCGCAAAGCTATGATCCTGAGATCGAGGCGATCATGAACCGTCCGAAGAAGGAAAGAGGAGCGCCTGCTGCACCGCGTGCTCCAGCATCAACACAGGACTCCGCAGCGGCAGAGGCTCGCATCCCGGTACCGGACAAATTTGCAAAGCCTTTTCAGGCCTGCCTCGATCAGGCGATGGAATCTCCTGATCAGGCTGTCGCTTTCGCTCAGAAATGGCGGTTGGAGGGTGGAAGTTTCTATGCTCGCCATTGCATGGGCTTTGCCTATGCGCGGGCAGAGCGTTGGGCTCCTGCCATTGTCGCCTTCGAACAGGCGGCTGACGAGGCTGAACGCGCTGGCGAGATGGCGCAGGGGGCGCGTTTGTGGGCGCAGGCTGGCAATGCCGCCCTTGCGTCGGGCGATGCAGTCAAGGCGCGGACCAGCTTTGACGCTGCGCTGGCGCGAGGGCTACCCGACGGCATCGAAAAGGGTGAGACACAACTGGATCAGGCTCGCGCGCTGGTCGCATTGGGGGAACTAAAGGCAGCCCGCGATTCCCTCGACGCCGCCTTGATACAGGTGCCGCAAGACCCGCTCGCCTGGCTGCTTTCGGCGACGCTGGCTCGCCGCTCGGGAGAGTTGAAACTGGCTCAGGCGCATATCGCCCGGGCGGTGCAGTTGTCGCCCGATGATGCCTCCGTTGCATTGGAGGAAGGTAATGTCGCCGTGCTGACCGATCACCCCGACATCGCCCATTCGGCATGGAAGCGGGCGGTGAAGCTGGCGCCCCAGTCCGCTGCGGGCGGGGCTGCTGCCGACAATCTCGCCCGTTTGCCTGTAGCAGCGCCGATGGCGGGAACATCTGGCCGCAATTGACCGGGCGTTAATTCAGATAAAAATCGACGGTCGTGACGACCCGGACCTTCTTGTAAGGCGTATCGCTCGACCCGTCTGCTTCGCCGTCGCGCGGCTCGATCGAAAAATAGCCTTGCGTCGCGCTTTTTATACCGCCGACACTCGCGCCGCTGTCCCGCGCGAATTGCTCCGCCGCTGCCCTAGCATCCCTCGTTGCGGTCGCCACCATTGGCGGTTTGATGGCATTCAGCTTGGTGAAGCTGTAGCGCATGCCCGACCCTTCCTGCAGCGTTACGCCGCGCCGGACCAGGTCGAACTGCTGCGCGACCGCTCGCTGTGCGCGTGCGATGTCGGTCGTGCGCAGTAGCATCCGCTGAGTAACGGTGATCGTGTTCACGCCATTGTTGATATATTGATTGACCCCCGCGCCGGTGGGCGTCAGCGCTTCTGGCTTGAAGCCGAGACCCGCAAAATAGGCTTTCAATTCCTTCGTATTGTTGTCGATCTCCGCTCGTACGGCGGGCAGGTCGAAACCTGTAGCCGCATAGCTGATCGACCAGGTGGCGAGGTCCGCAGTGACATTGCGTTCCGCCAGGCCGCGCACGGTGACAGAGCGGTCGGCAGCCTTGGCGCGCTTCAGCCCATCACCCAGCAAATAGCCGCCGCTCACCACACCCAGCGCC
Source organism: Sphingobium sp. MI1205 (assembly GCF_001563285.1). Classification (NCBI taxonomy): domain Bacteria; kingdom Pseudomonadati; phylum Pseudomonadota; class Alphaproteobacteria; order Sphingomonadales; family Sphingobiaceae; genus Sphingobium; species Sphingobium sp. MI1205. Next base: position 3,211,652 of record NZ_CP005188.1, on the reverse strand, counting down.
AGCAATCCGGCACAGCCCAATAGCACCTTGTCGCGATACTCAAGAGCCATCTCACTCTCCTCTTTCCATCAAGCCTGCGCCATCCTATCTTGATAAATACACCTGCATTTTTAGAGATGAACCGTTGCTTGATGGCGGCGAACGGAGCGAAGCGTGACCAAATATCTCCACACCATGATCCGCGTGACCGACGTCGATCGCACCGTCTCCTTCTTCAATCTGCTCGGGCTTCAGGAGCAAAAACGCGTCGATAGTGAAAGCGGTCGCTTCACCCTGGTTTTTCTCGCGGCGCCGGGCGACGAGGAGGCACAGGTCGAACTCACTTATAACTGGCCGCCGGAAGATGGCGCCCCGGCCGAAACTTACGGGGAGGGCCGCAATTTCGGCCATCTCGCCTACCGCGTCGATAATATCTACGACGTCTGCCAGAGGCTGATGGATGCGGGCATCACCATCAATCGGCCGCCACGGGATGGCCATATGGCCTTCGTCCGGACGCCGGACAATATTTCGATCGAACTGCTGCAGGACGGATATCTGGCTCCGGCAGAACCGTGGGCATCCATGCCCAATACCGGCGTCTGGTAAGCGCCATGCTGCAGGTTGTTCGCGTTCCAGTCCTGGCCGACAATTATGTCTGGCTGCTGCACGATGAATTCAGCAGTGAGACCGTTGTGATCGATCCCGCCGTGGCCGAGCCTGTGCTGGATGCGGCGGCCGCGCACGGCTGGACGATCAGCCAGATCTGGAACACCCATTGGCATGGCGACCATGTAGGCGGGAATGCAGGAATCAAGGCGGTGACTGGCTGCCGCATCACCGGACCAAGAGCGGAAGCCGCGAAGATCGGGACGCTGGACCTGCAGGTGGGGGAGGGCGATCAGGTCCACATTGGCGACCATGTCGCGACCGTCATGGAAGTTCCGGCCCATACCGCAGGGCACATTGCTTATTATCTGCCGGGTGACGGCCTCATCTTTGTAGGTGACACGCTCTTCGCCATGGGTTGTGGTCGGCTGTTCGAAGGAACGGCGGATCAGATGTTCGCCAATATGGCCCGGTTTGCGGCGCTCCCGGATAATACGATCGTTTATTGCGCCCATGAATATACGCAGGGCAACGGTCTTTTTGCTCTGACCATCGAGCCCGATAACGAGGCGCTGGTCGCACGGATGACGCAGGTGAATGTGGCGCGCGCGCGCGGCGAAGCAACCGTGCCGACCACCATAGGGCAGGAGCGCGCGACCAATGTTTTTATGCGCGCGGCTGATGTGGGCGAATTGGCGCGTCGCCGCGCTGCCAAGGATGCAGCCTGACGTCTGCGGCGTTATTTCATCGTTGCGGGGATGAAAGCTGGAGAAGTGCCATGCGGAAATGCATATTTCTCGCCCCCCTGATTTTGCCGGCGTGCGCTGGTGGCAATGAGCCTTCCCGTCTCACAGAAAAGGAGGCAGCCCGGCTGGAAGCAGCGCTGGAAGGCAAGGTTGTGGGTGAGCCCGTAAGCTGCGTCAACCGCTATCCCCAAGCCAGCCTTACCGCGATCAACGAGTCTGTCCTGCTTTACAGGGTCAGCGGCCGACTGGTGTATCGCAATGATCTGATCGGAAGCTGTACGGGCCTCGGCCGGGGCGACACGCTGGTGATCATGGCTACCGGCTCGCAATATTGCCGGGGTGACATCGCCAGAAGCGCTGACCTTGTGACAGGTTCTATCACCGGCGGCTGTGCGCTGGGTTCCTTCACGCCCTACCGTAGCCCCGGCCGATGAGCGGTCAGCCCTTGTAGAGTGCGTCCAGACGGTCCTGATAACGCGCACGAATGACATGGCGCCGGATCTTCATCGAAGGTGTCATCTCGCCATTTTCGATGGTGAAAGGCTCTTCGCTGAGGAGAAAGCGACGCACCCGTTCGGTGATTGAAAGTTCAGCGTTTACTCGATCGACTGCAGCCCTCAATGCCGCGATATAAGCCGCATCGCTGGCCAAATTATCGGTGTTCTGGCCCCACGCCGCCGCCCACTCGCGGGTCCATTCCGCGTCGGGAACCAGCAGACCCACCAGATGCGGCCGCCGATCGCCATAGACCATCGCCTGCCCGATCTCAGGCTGTAGCGTCAGCATGCCTTCGACTTTCTGGGGAGAGACATTATCGCCCTTGTCGTTGACGATCAGGTCTTTCTTGCGGTCGGTTATACGGATCCGCCCTTTGGCATCGATCTCGCCAATGTCGCCCGTGTGCAGCCAGCCGTCCTTCAGCGCCTTTTCGGTTTCTGTGCTGTTGCGCCAATAGCCGTGCATCACCAACTCACCGCGCACCAATATCTCGCCATCTTGGGCGATCTTTACCTCGACCCCCTCCAATGGCGGGCCGACCGTGTCCATGGCGATGCCTGCGCTTGGCCGGTTGCAACTGACCACCGGTCCAGCCTCCGTCTGGCCATAGCCCTGCAACAGCGTCAGTCCCATGGCGTCGAAGAACAGGCCAACATCGGGGTTGAGCGGTGCGCCGCCTGATACCAGCGCCTTCATCCGGCCGCCGAAGCGTTGCGCGATCTTGGGTTTAAGCGTCCGGCCGAGTAGCAGCTTCATCGGCAGGTCGGCAATCGATCCCTCACCCTTCTGCTCTTTGGCCGCGATCCGCAGCGCTTGGGAAAGCAACCAGGCGGGGAATTTCCCCTGTTTTTCGATCGACTTGATGATGCGGGCGCGCAAGACCTCGAACAGCCGGGGTACGACCACCATGATGGTGGGCCGCGCTTCCTCGATATTGCTGGCGAGCTTTTCCAAACCTTCCGCATAATAGATCTGCCCGGCCAGCATGATTGGCAGGAATTGGCCGCCGCTGTGCTCATAGGCGTGGGACAGCGGCAGGAAAGACAGGAAAACCTCGTCATCCCACCCGAAATCCTCCGCCACCAGTTTTCCTGCGCCCTCGATATTGCACAGGATAGCGCCATGATGTTGCATCACCCCCCGCGGCGCGCCGCCGGTGCCGCTGGTGTATATGATGCATGCCAGGTCATCGCGCCCCGCCGTCTGCTCCGCCGCACAGGCGTCCGGGTCGGCGATGTGCGACGAGATCAGGTCGGCCCACAGATGGCAGGACACATTGCCCTGCGCACTTCTCAGCGGTTCCATGCCGACCACGAAGCTTGCCTGCGATCGAAGCACGGCTGGCATCAGCGCCTGGGCCAGCTTCGCAGTCGATACGATCACCGCCCGCGCGCCACTGTCGGTCAGGATATGCTGGTGATCGCGTGTCGTATTGGTGGTGTAGGTCGGCACGGTGACGCATCCCGCCGCCATGATGGCAAGATCGGCGATGCAGAATTCCGGCCGGTTCTCGCTGACCAGCATCACCGGATCGCCGGGCTTGAGTCCCTGTGCGCGCAGCGCTGCGGCAAGGCTTGCGACCTGCTGCGCAGTCTCGGTCCAACTGAGCGGCAGCCAGCTGTCAGCGGCTTTGCGCCACAGGAAGGGTAAGTCGCCCATTTCCTTCGCTCGTGCGAAGAACATGGTCACCAGATTGGGATATCGTTCGATCGCCCGCAAGCCGCGCAACTCCTAAATCCCGGGGCGCGTCACTCGCGCGCATCCGTATCTCGACGCGCTATAACCGTGCCGGGCAGTAACGGTCACGCATTTTCAGTCGAATAGCCCGTCCTGGAGCCCGGCCGGCGGATTGAGTCCGAGATGTTTCCACCCTGGTCCATTGAGGCAGCGCCCTCGCGCGGTGCGGGCTATAAGGCCGAGCTGGATCAGATAGGGCTCTATCACCTCCTCGACCGTATCGCGCGGTTCGGACAGGCCTGCTGCCAATGTTTCCACGCCCACGGGACCACCACGATAGATGTCGGCGATCATCATCAGATATCGGCGGTCCATGAGGTCGAGGCCAAGATGATCGACCTCCAACCGGCTCAGCGCGGAATCGGCGGCCTTGGCATCCACTGCTTCCACGCCCGCGACATTGGCGAAATCGCGCACCCGTCGCAGCAGCCGCCCGGCAATACGCGGCGTGCCCCGTGACCGACGAGCGATCTCGATCGCGCCGTCGGAGGTGATGCCGAGGTTCAGTAGACGCGCCGCACGCCGCACTACCAGCTCAAGTTCCTCGACCGTATAGAATTGCAGCCGTACCGGAATGCCGAAACGGTCGCGCAGCGGCGTTGTCAGCAAACCCTGTCGCGTCGTCGCCCCCACCAGCGTGAAGCGCGGCAGGTCTATTCGGACCGACCGCGCCGAAGGCCCCTCGCCGATCATCAAGTCGAGCGCCCGATCTTCCATCGCGGGATATAGCACTTCCTCCACAGCAGGATTGAGCCGATGGATTTCGTCCACGAACAGCACGTCGCCCTCGTCCAGGTTGGTGAGGAGCGCCGCCAGGTCGCCCGACTTGGCGATTACCGGTCCCGATGTGGCGCGGAATCCCACGCCCATTTCCTTTGCCACGATCTGCGCCAGCGTTGTCTTGCCAAGGCCGGGCGGGCCGAAGAACAACACATGGTCCAGCGCATCCCCGCGCTGCCTTGCCGCTTCGATAAACACGCGCAGATTCTCACGCGCCGCCTGCTGCCCGATAAACTCGGTCAGCGATTTGGGCCGCAGCGCCGCATCCACATCTTCGACGCGCCGGGTAGAGGCGACCAGCCGATCCTCGCTCATGCGTGCCTGTCCATGTCACTGACCTCATGCCGAACGCCTGTCACTTCGCCGCCTTCCTGAGCGCCAGCCGCACCAGAGCATCCAGCGTCGCGCTCTCGCCCAGTTCTTCTTCCGCCTGCGCCACTGCGCTGCTCGCTTCGGCAGGTTTGAAGCCCAGATTGTGCAGCGCTGAAATCGCGTCCGCGCCGAGTCCTCCTGCGGCGACCAGGCTCATGCCTCCGACTGGTAGGGCGCCTGCCCCCGGCGCTGCGCCGATCTTGTCCTTCAGCTCGTTAACGATCCGCAGTGCAAGCTTGGGGCCTACGCCATTGGCCCGCGCCACCATCGCCTTGTCACCGGTAGCGACGGCACGATGCAATTCCGCGGGTTCCAGCGCCGATAGTATCGCCAGCGCCACGCGCGATCCCACGCCCTGCACGCCGATCAACAGGCGGAACCAGTCCCTCTCCTCGCCACGCGCGAAACCGACAAGACGGATCGAATCCTCGGACACCAGCATTTCGGTGTACACCGTTACCGCTTCGCCTACCGGCCCGAGCGCCGACAAGGTTCGGGATGACGCCCCGACCAGATAGCCGACGCCGCCCACATCGATGATGGCGTGGTCGATACCGGTGCTGTCCAGCCGCCCTTTGAGTTTTGCGATCATGCCCCGCGCCCTTTGGTCATGGTCTGTTCTTTACAGCCTCTTGGGCTGCGCGCCAGTCAAAAGCGTTCGCCACGGGACACTCTGCAATTCAAAGATGATTAGCCTTCACCGCTTGCTTACCTTTTCCCGACATAAGCGTCGAATGCCCAGCCAGGCCGATCCCTGTCCCCGTTCCGCCGTAAGTCATGGTGTAGGTCTCTCCGGTCTGGCGGGGCTTGGCCTGTGGACGCTCGTCGCACGACATTTCGGCATGAATGGGCCTAATGCGGGCCTGACGGCGGTCCTGGCCTGCGGGCTGCCAATGGTCCTGTGGTCGCTGTTGGTGGACAAGGTACACCGCAACCCGTCCACCGGCATAGACTGGCAAGGCCCGCCCCGCGCGTGGCGCGCCATCCTGGACATTAGCCTGGTGAAGATCGCTGGTCTTTGGGCGACATGGCTGGGCATCGCGATCTTCTATTGTCTCGCGCGCTGGTATTGGACCGGCAATTATCGCTTTTCGATGAACCTGTTCATCGATGCAGCGCCATGGCTCGTTGCGCTCTCCATTCCATATGTTGTCTGGTTAGACCGGCGGCTTATCGATCCGAAGGATGCCACCTACGCCTTCGGCCAATGGGTGATCGGAGGAGCGGCGGGCAGGCCGGATCTGACACAAGTCGCTGATCACGCGCGCGCGTGGGCGGTGAAGGGCTTTTTCCTTGCCTTCATGCTGTCGATTGTGCCGGGAAACTTCGCCAGCGTTGTCGACTGGCGGTTCGACCACATCTTCGCCAACCCGGTGAATCTTGCCGCCTTTCTTATCGCCGCCATGTTCATGATCGATGTCTGCATGGCGACGGTCGGCTATCTATTGACTTGCAGGCCGCTGGATTCCCACATCCGCTCAGCAAATCCGGCGCTTGCGGGATGGCTTGCCGCGCTCATTTGCTATCCGCCCTTTGTGCTGATGGGCGGGGGCGGTCCGCTCGACTATCACGCGGGTGGCGCGGAATGGGATGTCTGGACGCAGGGACACACCTTGCTGCAATGGCTGCTCGGCGGTTGGCTGGTACTTTTGACCGCCGTCTATGCCTGGGCAACGGTGGTGTTCGGCATTCGCTTTTCCAACCTTACCCATCGCGGCATATTGACCCATGGTCCCTATCGCTGGACGCGGCACCCCGCCTATCTTTCCAAGAATCTCTTCTGGTGGTTTTCGGCGCTGCCTTTCCTCACGGTGTCGGGTAGCCTCACCGATATGGTCCGTAACTGCGCGATGCTGGCGGCGACCAACGCCGTCTATTATTGGCGCGCGCGGACGGAGGAGGCGCATCTGTCGTCCGATCCGCACTATCGCGCCTATAGCGAGTGGATGGACCGCAACGGTCCCGTGCCTCGCCTTGTTGCCTGGGCGAGGGGCCGGGGACGTGCGCTGCCGGTGCCCCAACCCGCCGAATAACGACTAATAGCTTTCCTCGGCATAGATCCGGGAAAGGTCGCCTGCCCATTCGCCATGATAGCGTTCGAGCAGATGCTCGGCATGGGTGCGCCCGGCGGCGACGATCTCGTCGAGTGGCGCAAGATAAGCGGTTTCGTTGTCGCCTGCGCCGTTCAGTCGCGCCCGAGCCTTCAGCCCGCTGCGGCTGATGTCGAGAACGTCCCCCGCAATATCCCGCAGCTTGCGGCCACCCGGCACCGGAGCGTCCAGGGCCTGGCCGGGCGCCGCGTCACGCAGCGCCTGCCGTTCTTCCATGCTCCAGTGCTTGACCAGGTCCCATGCCGCATCCAGTGCGCCCTGCTCGTAGAGCAGGCCGACCCAGAATGCCGGGAGGGCGGTGATCCGATCGGCGCGCCCGCCGTCGGCCCCGCGCATTTCCAGGAAGCTCTTTAGCCGTACTTCGGGAAAGGCGGTGGACAGATGATCCTCCCAATCCTTTTCCGTCGGCTTCTGACCTGGCAGGACGGACAGTTTTCCATTAAGGAAATCGCGGAAACTCAGGCCCGCAGCATCGATATAACGGCCGTCCCGGTACACGAAATACATGGGCACATCGAGCGCATAGTCGGCATAGCGCTCGTAACCGAAACCTTCCTCGAAGACGAAGGGCAGCATGCCCGTACGATGCGGATCGGTATCGGACCAGATATGGCTGCGATAGGACAGCATGCCGTTAGGCTTGCCCTCGGTGAAGGGCGAATTTGCGAACAGCGCCGTCGCCAGCGGTTGCAGCGCCAGCGAGACGCGGAACTTCTGCACCATGTCCGCTTCGCTGCCATAGTCGAGATTAGTCTGGATGGTGCAGGTCCGCAGCATCATGTCGAGGCCCATCGAGCCCACGCGCGGCATGTGGCGCAGCATGATGTCGTAGCGCCCCTTGGGCATGATCGGCAGCGCGTCCCGCCGCTTGTCCGGCCACATGCCCAGGCCCAGGAAACCCAGGCCCAACATGTCGCCGACATATTTCACCTGTTCCAGATGACGCTCGGTCTCCATGCAGGTCTGGTGCAGATTTTCGAGCGGCGCGCCCGACAGTTCCAGTTGTCCAGCAGGCTCCAGGCTGACTGTTCCATCGCGGCCCGACAGCGCAATGATATTTTCGCCTTCAAACACGGGATTCCAGCCATAACGCGTAAGGCCGATCAACAGCGTATGGATCCCGCCCTGTTCGTCATAGGATGGGGCGTGATGGTCGTTCTTGGCATACACGAATTTCTCATGCTCAGTGCCGATGCGCCAGCGTTCCTTGGGCTTTTCGCCTTTGGAAAAGGCCGCGATCAACTGCTCGCGGCTCTCGATTACGGGGTCTGCGCCCCCTGAGTCTGTCCTGGTGCTCATGCCCCGCCTTAGCCTGTCCCCCCAGCGCGTCAATAACAGCGCGCGGGGCACAAATAGGTTGCGCATAGGGCTGCGGCAATCCCATTTCGGAATGCAACTATTGCCAGTCACCGTTCAGAGCCATCCAGGCAGCGGTGGCGGCGATCGCTGCTGTCTCGGCTCGCAATATGCGTGGTCCCAGCGAAACGGGCACCGCCTTCGTCACGGCGCGGATCGCGTCCCGCTCGGCGGGATCAAAGCCTCCCTCCGGCCCGATCAGAAAGGCCGCTGCGCCCGGATGCGTTCGCAGCGCATCGACCAGCGGCTTGCCCCCTGTCTCATCAGCGAAGAACAGCCAGCGGTCGCCGGGCCAATCGCGCAACATGGCATCCAGCTTCACCATAGAGCAAAGGTCCGGCAGCGCCGTGCGCCCGCACTGTTCAGCCGCCTCGATCAAATGGGCGTGCAGCCGGTCGAGATTGAGCTTGTCCACCACGGCGCGCCGGGTCAGTACCGGTTGCAGTCTCGCCACGCCCAGTTCGCAAGCCTTTTCGGCGATCAGGTCGATCCTTCCCTTCTTGATCGGCGCGCAGCACAGCCAGAAATCCGGCGCATCCTCCAGTGGCTTCGTCTGGCTTACGCATTCCAGCACTAGATCGCGTTTCCGGATATCGCGGACTCGCGCCGCCCATTCGCCCGATCGCCCATCGAACAACAGCACGATATCGTCTGCCTTTATGCGCATGACGCTGATCAGATAATGAGCCGGATTGCCATCGACCGGTACGGCGACGCCTTCGCCCAGCTGCGTTTCGACATGCAGACGCGGGGCGCTTTGCGGCGGCCAGGCAGGGGTTGCGGTCATATGCATGCACTCCGTTTGGCTTGGCTTGTCGAAGCCCATTGTTTCTCTAAAGAGGAAGGAAAGCCCTTCGACAAGTCAGGGCGAACGGAGACAAGGTGAGCCAGACGATCGTCCCCGATACACAAGCTCGCGGTTTGCTGGCCAGTCTGCCGCCAAAGCCGCGCGCGCTGGCGCTGCTCGCCCGTTTTGACCGGCCCATCGGGTGGTGGCTGCTCTTCTGGCCCGGCGCCTGGGCGGTGGGGCTTGCTGGCGGGGCAGGGGAGCGTTGGCCGCTCATCCTCTGGCTGCTCCTTGGCAGCATCGCCATGCGCGGTGCGGGCTGCGTCTTCAATGACATTGTCGATCGCGACCTCGACCGGAAGGTGGCGCGCACGGCCGCCCGTCCGCTCGCCAGCGGCGCCATTTCCGTCAAGACTGCATGGGCCTGGCTCCTCCTGCTTTGCCTCGCGGGCCTCGTCGTGCTTTTACAGCTTCGCCTTTATGCCCAGATCGTGTCGCTCGGCAGCCTTGCGCTCGTTGCCGCCTATCCGTTCATGAAGCGGTTTACTGGTTGGCCGCAGGTCTGGCTCGGTCTGGTATTCTCCTGGGCGGCGCTTGTGGGCTGGAGCGAAGTAAGCGGCGCGCTCACTGCTCCGGGCCTGCTGCTCTACTGCGGCACTATCTTCTGGGTGGTTGGTTATGACACTATCTATGCGCTTCAAGATCGGGAGGATGATGCGTTGATCGGTATAGGATCAAGCGCCCTGTCGATGGGTCGGCATGTCCGCGGCGGGGTGATGCTATGTTATCTGGTCGCCCTGTCGTTCTGGGCAGTGGCTTTGTGGCAGGTCCGGCCTCAGTTGCTGGTTCTCGCCGCACTGCTGCCGATGGCGGTCCATCTTGTCTGGCAGGCTGCAACCCTCAAGGAGGATGGCCTCGACCCCCTGGTTAAATTCCGGTCCAACCGCTTTGCCGGGCTGCTGATGTTCCTCGGCTGTCTCGTGGTGGGGAGCGCATGAGCGCGCCGAACGAGGGACAGGACTGCTGGCGCATTGCCCGCGCGGCCAAGGCCAGCGTCATCATCGATGCCGATCCCTATTTCCGCCATGCCCGTGCGGCAATGCTGAAGGCGAAGCGGCGCATCATGTTGATCGGATGGGACTTTGACGCCGCCATCAGTCTAATTCGCGAGGATGAGGCGAAGGATGGCGCACCCGTTATCATCGGCGATTTCATCAGCTGGTTGGTCGAGCGTAATCCGGAGCTGGAGATTTTCCTGCTGCGCTGGGACGTCGGCGCCATGAAGTCGATGGTGCAGCCCACAAACCTCTTCACCACCGTCAAATGGATGGCGCACAAGCGCATTCATGTGAAGTTGGACAGTCATCATCCGCCTGCGGCATCGCATCATCAGAAAATCGTGGTGATCGACGATTGCTTCGCCTTCTGCGGCGGCATCGACATGACGGCCGACCGCTGGGACACGCGCCATCATCGAGACGGCGATCCCGGCCGCCATCATCCGGACGGCACGGCATACGGCCCCTGGCATGACGCGACCACCGCGTTGCAAGGGGATGTGGCGATGGCTCTGGGCCACCATGCTCGTGCCCGCTGGAAGGGGGCGGGCGGCGATGATCTGGGGCCGATTCTGGGCGAACATGACTGCTGGCCAGATGCGCTGGCCGTGCAGTTTGAACAGGTCGATGTCGCAATCTCGCGTTCCGCTCCGGAGATGGAGGACCAGGAACCACTGATCGAGATTGAAAAACTCTATCTGAGTCAGATCGCTTCCGCAAAGCACTGTATTTACGCGGAAAGCCAATATTTCGCGTCGCGCAGGATCGCGGAGGCCATTGCCGCGCGTCTGGGTGACCCGAATGGGCCGGACATCGTCATCATCAACCCTGAACAGGCCGATGGCTGGCTCGAACAACAGGCAATGGATACCGCTCGTGCCCGGCTGGTCGAGGCGCTGCGCGCGCGCGACACCTATGGCAAACTCCGACTTTACCACCCCTTTACGGTCCGTGGCGAACCCATCTATGTCCATGCCAAGATACTGATTGTCGATGACCGTGCCATCCGCGTCGGTTCTTCCAATATGAACAACCGGTCGATGCGGTTGGACACCGAATGCGATGTGACGATCGACACAAGCCTGCCCGCCAACAACGGTCATCAGAACCAGATTCGAACGATTCGAGACGATCTTATCGCCGAGCATCTCGACTTGCCTCGCGAGCGTGTCGCTGCGGTTATCGCCGAGCGGGGGCTAGTCGCTGGAATAGAGGAACTGCGCGACAAGCCAGGCCGCACCCTGCGTCCCTTTGTCACGCCCAACCTCAACGATGTGCAGGCATGGCTAGCCGAAAATGAAGTGCTTGACCCGGAAGGCCCGGCGGAAATGTTCGAGCCAACAACTACCAAGGGCCTTTTCCGGCGGATGAAGGCGCGTTCCTGAGGCGTGAGCCGCGAAACTGTTGCCGTTTCGGAGCCGCTATTCCGCCGCAAGCAGGGCCTCGGCCCCGCCTAGATTGACCGATACCAGCCGGCTCACGCCGCGTTCAACCATCGTGACGCCGAACAGCCGATGCATGCGCGCCATGGTCACGGCGTTATGGCTGACGATCAGGTATCGTGTATCGGTCTGCCCTACCATCACGTCCAGAAGGTCGCAGAAACGCTCGACATTGGCGTCGTCCAGCGGCGCGTCCACCTCGTCCAGAACGCAGATCGGCGCGGGGTTGGTCAGGAACAGCCCGAAGATCAGCGCCACGGCCGTCAACGCCTGCTCGCCGCCGGACAGCAGGGTTAGCGCGGCGAGCTTCTTCCCCGGCGGCTGGGCCATGATTTCCAGGCCCGCTTCCAGCGGATCGTCACTGTCGATCAACTCCAGATGCGCCTGCCCGCCATTGAACAGGGTCGTGAACAGCCGCCGGAAATGCCCGTCCACCGCCTCGAATGCGGCCAGCAGCCGCTGCCGCCCTTCGCGATTGAGGCTCCCGATCGACCCGCGCAGCCGGTTGATCGCCTGAGTCAGTTCCTCGCTTTCGGCGCGACTGGTGGCTTGCGTGGTCTCCAACTCCTCAAGCTCTTGCGCCGCGACCAGATTGACCGGCCCGATCCGCTCGCGCTCGGAAACCAACCGGTCGTGCTCCGCCTGCTCGCTCTGCGCGATCCGGATTTCCGCGCTCGCAAAGCCCAATTTTTCAGGCAGGACTGGTGGAGGGCATTCGAATCGCTCGCCCGACAGCCTGTTTGCCTCGACCCGCTTTTCGTCGGCCGCCTCGGCCCGCGCTGCGGCGGTGGCGCGCCGCTCGCGCGCCTGCGCCAAGGCCTCCCCGGCCTCGGCTGCCCGCTCCTCGGCGATCCGCAAAGCGCCTTCCGCCTCGCTCTCCGCCCGCCGCGCCGCCTCGGCCGCTTCAGCGAGGCCAGCGCCTTGTTCGGACAGCGCCGTGATTGCCGCAGCCAGGCCGTCGGGTTTCTCTGCCAATTGGGCCTGTTCCGCCGCGATGGCGTCCCCACGTTCCACCATGGCGGCGATTCGCTTCGCCGCTTCACCTGCTCGCGCCCGCCAGCCCTTCGCCTCCGTGTCTGCGGTAGCCATGCGCTCCCGGTCGCTTGCCAGCGCACGGTCTGCAAGCGCCTGGTCCGCCTGCAATTGGCTAACCGCCATCCGCGCCTTTTCGCTCGCCTGGCTTAGCGAGGCGACCAGTGCCCGCGTCTCGTGTCCATCCGGCAACACCGCACGCTCGGTCTGCGCTTTGTCATATTCGCTCGTCGCGCCATCCAGATTCGCCCGCGCTTCTGACAGCCGTTCCTCAATCGCCTCGCGCCGTCCTGAAAGCCGCTCCAGCGCCGTCGCAGCCTCATCTGCCGCCCGCAAGGCGGCCCGCAATCGCTGATCCGCACTGCCAAGCAGAGTCCTTGCGCGGACCAGGGCCTCCGTTGCCTCGCGCTCGCGCCGGGCAGCACTATCCTGCGCTGCAAGCGCCGTCGCGACGTCTTCGGCCGCCGCCGGTCGCGCCGCTGCAATTGCTTCCAGCCGGTTCAATCGGATCAGCCGCTCCGCCGCTGCCGCACCGCCTTCCGCCGCGACATAGCCGTCCCAGCGGCGCAGCTGGCCATCGCGGGTCACCAGTCGCTGCCCTACGGCCAGCGCCTGTCCCTCATCCTTTTCCACGATCGCAACCTGGCGCAATCGCCGCGCCAGTTCTGCAGGCGCCTGTACATGGTCCGCGAGGGCGGGGCAGCCCGCAGGCAAGGCCGGATCGTCCGCCAATGTCGCCGATCCGGTCCAGCGGCGCGTTCCCTGTGCGCCCACCGGCGCCTCCAGATCGTCACCCAAGGCCGCCGCCAACGCCCGTTCATAGCCCGGTTCCGCAGTCAGTTGGTCAAGCGCGCGTGTCCGCCCGGTTCCGCCTTCTACTGCGCGCTTGAGCGCCGCCGCCTCGCTGTCGAGCGCGGCTAATCCCGCGCGCGCGGAGGCCAGCGCCGTTTCGGCGGCTGCGCGCTCCTCGGACGCTATGCGCCGCGCCGCTTCCGCGGCAGCGATTGCCAACTCGGCGGCGTCCCGTTCTACGCTCGACTGGTCCTGTGCTGCCACTGCTTCGGCCCGTTTTGCCTCCAGTGGCGCGGCGTCGGGTAGTCCTTTCGCTTCGCCTTCCAGCTTGGCTACCTCGCGTTCCGCCCGTTCCAGTCGGGTCTGCGCGGCCACCAGCGCGGCCTCGGCAACGCGCAACTCTGCCTGTTCTCCCGCCTGCCGCGCCATCGCCTTGGCAAGGTCCAGCTCCGCGTCGCGCGCAGCATCTTCCGCGCGTGCGATGCGCCCGGCGAAGTCGGGCCGCATCATGTCGGTTTCAGCGATCCGTTTCTTGAGCGCCGCAATCTCATCGGTCAGCCGTGCAATCGCTTCAGCCGCGTCGTTGGCCAACGTGCCTTCGCGTGCGCGGTCTTCCTCCAGCCGTTCGGCCTGTTGCGCGAGATCATGCAGGCGGCGCACCACGCCATCACGCTCGGTCCGCAGCGCCGCGAGCCGGTGCCCTGCCTCATTCGCTGCGTCGCGAGCGACTTGCGCCGCCACACGTCGGGCGGCCAGTGCATCCACCGCCGCATTGGCATGGGCCGCCGCTGCCGACTGGGCTTCCTGTGCGGCACTCACCGCGCTCTCGGCGTCCGCCGCTTCCTTGCGCGCGGCATCCGCACTCGCCGCCGCCTCGCGCCAGCGGGCAAAGATCACGCGCCCCTCTGCTACCCGGATTTGCTCGGACAGCTTGATATATCGCTCGGCCGCTTTGGCCTGTCTCCGTAAGCTGTTCGCTCGCGCCTCCATGTCCGAGAGAATTTCATCCAGACGCACCAGATTGGCTTCGGCCGCGCGCAGCTTCTGCTCGGCATCCTTGCGCCGCACATGCAGGCCGGAAATGCCTGCCGCTTCTTCCAGCATGGCGCGCCGCTCCTGCGGCCGCGCGGCGATGACGGCCGCAATGCGTCCCTGGCTGACCAGCGCCGGGCTGTGCGGACCGGTGGCCGCGTCAGCGAAGATCAGGGCGACATCCTTGGCCCGTACGTCGCGGCCATTTGCCCTGTAGGCGCTACCTGCCCCGCGCTCGATCCGCCGCGTCACCTCCAACTCGCCGTCCGCGCCAACCTCGACCGCGTTGAACAGTTCGCCCTGTTCCTGGACTGTGAGCAGCGATACTTCAGCAAAGTCGCGCTGCGGTCGGGTTGATGTGCCTGCGAAGATCACATCCTCCATGCCGCCGCCGCGCATCGACTTGGCGCTGGATTCGCCCATCACCCAGCGGATAGCTTCAAGCAGGTTCGACTTGCCGCAGCCGTTGGGTCCGACAATGCCGGTCAGGCCTGGCTCGATCCGCAGTTCCGTCTGATCGACGAAACTTTTGAACCCTGACAGTTTGAGCCGCTTTATCTGCATGGGAACGGCACGTAAGGGGCGAGGCCGGGGCAGCATTGCGCCGCCCGTCCTTCAGCGGGATGCCTGATCCAGATTGTCCGCCCCCCTTGTTCCAATCAGATACCCGCTTCCTTCAACTTAGGTTGCAAGGCCGCCCAAGTAGCGACATCGTCGATCTTCACATCGTTGAGGATGAAGGTCGGCGTACCTTCGATCTTATACTGACTGCTGGCCGTTTCGACGCCCTTGGCCAGCTTCTCGGCAGCAGCCGTGTCGGCAAGGCATTGCTTCGCCTGATCCTCGGCGATGCCGCGTTGCTTGGCAAAATCGAGCAGGCCCACCGCTTCGGCGAGCAGGCCGAAACGCTGCGCCGGTGGTGCGCTCATCAACTGCTGATATTTGGCATCGCCCAGACCCTGCGCCTGTTCGAACATCGCGTTCTGGTTCGCGAAAAACTGATCACTGATCGGGTAGAAGACGTCTTTGCCGCCACAACGGGCCAGCAGTGCCGTTGAAATGTCGATAGGATCGCGCACGAAGTTGCGCAACTCGTAGCTCATCTTGCCGCTATCGACGATCTTGCGGATTTCCTCTGAAGCCTCGACCGCAAAATCGCGGCAATGGCTGCAAGTGTAGGACGCATATTCGACCAGCTTCAATTTCGCCTGGGGATTGCCCATCACGAATCCACCCTCAGGGGTCTGGGTGACTGTGGAGGACCAGCTTGTTCCCGCGGGCGCGGCAACAGCGGCGACCGGTTCGCCAGCGGTGGAATTGGTCGTGTCCTTTTGCCCGCAGGCGGAAAGGGTCAGCGACAGGGCGATCATGGCAAGTCCGGAAAAGGATTTCACTGCGGCAGGGCTCCGATTGTCGAGCTTCAGGATGATGGGGGTTTAGTTTACTGTGCGGCGGCGGGCAATGCATCGCGCAACGTCGCCCAGCTTGATCCGCCCGCTATCGAGCCATTGACCGTGAATGCTGGCGTGCCGCCAATCTTGACCTTGTTCCACGCCTCGTCCGTCATCGCCAATATCTGCTTCATCGCCCCCGGGTTCGCGATGCAGGCGTCCAGCTGCGTGGGTGTGAAGCCGCGCTTGCCCATCAGCGTGTAGAGGCCGGTATTGCGTCCGATATCGCGCAGTGCAGCGATCTGTTCGGACGGCTTGGTCGCGCCCCGATCATAGGCCTGCAATTGCGTCATCCAGGCTTCCTGATTGGCAAACAGCGCCTCATGATTGCCGAAGAAACGCGCGGTTCCACCACAGCGCGCCAGCAACGCAGCGGTCAGGTCATATTTGTCGCGTACCGCGTTGCGCACCTCGACGCTTACCTTGCCGCCCTTGACATAGTTGGCCTTCAGCGGGGCACTCGCCTCTCCCACGAAATGAGCGCAGTGGGAACAAGTGTAGCTGACATATTCGACCAGCTTGGTTGGAGCAGCCGGATTGCCCAGCACATGTCCGCCGATCGGCGAGAGTGCCACGCGGGTTATCCAGTTGGCGGCAGGCGCCGCAATCAGAACGCCAGGTAAGGCGACAAGGGCGAGGACGGCCAATCGAAATTTCGTCATGCGATAGTCCAATGAAGCACCGCCCCTGTGCGGCTGTTGAATTCGCGCCGGGCTCTATCCGAAAAGCGCCCGGCCAATTTTAACTGATCTTCGGCAAGCCACTGGAATTGGCAAGCCCCTGCGCCAGCGATTCAAGCACCGCACGCAGTTCCGGATCCCCGATATCCCGCAGCGAGTCACCCAGTTCGACCGGCATCGGCTTCAGGTTGCGCGGCGGAGGCCTGCGTTCGGGGGAGGAGCGATGCACCTGGCCCTGCTTCATCGTAACCTTGGCGACCGCAGCATAGCCGAAGAAGCGGTTCACCCGGTCGATAATATCGGGCAGCACATGTTGGACCATCGGGGCATGGCCGCTCATCACTGTCAGCTGCAATGTACCGCCAGCCTTCTTGCCGACAGGAAAGCGGATCGATTCGGGCGCCGATATGTCCGCATAATGCGGTCCGACGATCTCGGCCCAGCGGGTGACGATGCTGGACTGCACGAAGCCGAATTTGCGAAAAGCCGCTGCGCCGATCTGCGGCATCAGGTCAGCAATCTGCCTTGGACCGCCCACGCGCGGACGCTCCGCTGCCTCTCCATGGCGGCTTCTAAATTTGGGTGTCGCGGGGCGTTCCGTCATGCTCCGCTTAATGGCATAGGGCAGCCATGCGCGTCGAGTGGAACACCAAGAAAATAGCGGAAGATCTGCTGGCGCATTATGACGTCAACGCGCGTCGCCTGCCCTGGCGAGCGCTGCCGGGCGCGAATGCCACCGATCCGTACCGCGTGTGGCTGTCCGAAGTGATGCTTCAGCAGACCACGGTCGCGGCCGTGGTACCTTATTTCACGAAATTTACCCAGCGCTGGCCCAGCGTCGAAGCACTTGCCGCAGCCGATGATGCCGACGTCATGGCTGCCTGGGCGGGGCTTGGCTATTATGCCCGCGCCCGCAACCTCCTCGCCTGCGCCCGCGCCGTGGCCAGCGCGCATGGCGGGACGTTCCCCGATACTGAAGATGGCCTTCGCGCACTTCCAGGGGTGGGGGCTTATACCGCGGCTGCCGTCGCCGCCATCGCTTTTGGCCGTCGCGCTGTCGTCGTCGATGCCAATGTCGAGCGAGTGGTCGCCCGTCTCTTCGCCATCGACACACCGCTGCCAGCCGCCAGGCCTGCCATCCGCGCCGCTGCTGACGGTGTCACGCCTGACACCCGTGCCGGAGACTTCGCGCAGGCCATGATGGATCTTGGCGCGACCATCTGCACGCCACGGACCCCCGCCTGCGGCATCTGCCCGCTGCGCGCCGACTGTGCGGCTGTGTTGACGGCCGATCCCGCCGCCTTCCCGGTCAAGGCCGCGAAGAAAATCAGACCGCATCGTCTTGGCCATGGCTGGTGGATCGAGCGCCCGGACGGCCATGTCTGGTTGGTCCGTCGCCCGGCGAAGGGGCTGCTCGGCGGTATGCGCGCGCTTCCTTCGTCTGATTGGAGAGCTACTCCTGACGCCACCCCGCCGATCACCGCTCGGTGGCGTGCGCTTGCTGCCCCCGTGGCCCATATTTTCACCCATTTCTCGCTGGCGTTGACCGTCCATGTCGCCCATGTGACGGAAAACTGTCAGCCGCCGGGGGAAGGCGAGTGGTGGCCGCTCGCCCGGATCGGGGATGCGGGACTGCCCACCCTGTTCCGCCGTGCAGCGGATGCGGTAATGAAGGAGAGTGCACATCATGCCCGGCCTTGAAAACTCTGCCCATGAGCAGCTCGGCTTTGTTGGCGGACGGCTCGACCGAGCAGACCATATTCGCGTGAAACCGGAACTCGTGGCCCAGGCTTTCGCCTCATCGGACGCGTGCTGTCTGGTCCTCGACGGCCTTGATCCCGTCACCCTCAACGGCCATTTGCTGATGGAGCCGATTGGCCCGGAAACACAGGTCGGGGATCATATTCTGCTCGGCTTGGACGCAGGGAGGCGACCAATCTTTGCCCGCCTTGCCGCCGAGGTGGGCAGCAATTTTGTGCCCAGCGCACGCAGCCGCTCGATCGTCACCGAAGTGCCCGCCGACGAAGTCGCGCTTTACGGCGCCGCGCGCAGTCTGGTCCACTGGCACGGACGCCATCCTTATTGTTCGGTATGCGGCGCGGGCACTCGACCAGAAAAGGCAGGCTGGGCGCGCCGATGCGGCACCTGTGACGCCGAACATTTTCCTCGCGTCGATCCGGTGGTCATCATGCTCGCCGAACATCGCGGCCGCGTTCTGGTGGGCCGACAGCATAGCTGGCCGCAGGGCTTTTATTCCGCTCTTGCCGGGTTCATCGAGCCGGGGGAGACGATCGAAGAGGCCGTTGCCCGTGAGATCAAGGAAGAAGCGGGCGTGACCGTACATTCGGTTCGCTATGTGACGAGCCAGCCTTGGCCTTTCCCGTCTTCGCTGATGATCGCCTGTATTGCGCAGGCCGACGATGATGCGCTGGCGCTCGACGAAACGGAAATCGAGCATGCTTTCTGGTGCGACCTCGATGGTGTCCGCGCCGCGCTGGCGAAGGATCCCAACGCACCCTTCATCTCTCCCCAGCCAATGGCTGTCGCCTGGCATCTGCTCAAATATTGGGCCGGTGCGCAGGTTGCCCCCTCGGAACCAAGCGCGTAAGGCCCAAGGCCTGAACCCTTAGCAGAAACGACCCGCACCCATGCTCAGCCTAGATGAAGCCCAGTCCCGCGCCCAGGATCTGGTGGCGGCGGCGCGCAGGGCAGGGGCTGACGCTGCCGACGCCATCTATGCCTGCAACGCATCCACTACCGTGGCGGTCCGCCTGGGCGCTCTTGAGGATGTAGAGCGGTCGGAAGGCGAAGAGATCGGTCTGCGCATATTCATGGGCCAGCGTTCCGCCAGTATCGCCGCTTCGGATATGAACGCCGCGACGCTCGGCACGCTGGTCGAACGTTGCATCGCCATGGCCCGTGAGGCGCCAGAGGACCCTTATGCCGGCCTTGCCCCGGAGGACCGGTTGCTGCGTGATGCGCTCCCTGCGCTGGACCTCGCCGATCCCAACGATCCCGAACCCGCACTGCTGCGTGAACGTGCCCTGGAGGTCGAGGAAGCTGCCCGCGCTGTCTCCGGCGTCACGAACAGCGAAGGGGGAGGCGCATCCAATGGCCGCAGCCAGGTTGCGCTCGCCACAAGCCATGGCTTTGCGGGGGCCTATGCGGGCACCAGTCATTCAACCTGGGCCAGCGTACTCGCAGGCGCCGGCGCGAACATGCAGCGCGATCATGCCAGCCATAGCGTCCGTCATCTCGATGATCTGGAGAAGCCTGCTGTCATCGGTGCCCGCGCAGGTGAGCGGGCTGTCGCCCGTCTGAACCCGGCCAAGCTGGAAAGCGGTGTCCTGCCGATCGTCTTTGACCCGCGCATCGGGTCCAGCATCATGGGCCATCTGATCGGCGGGATGGTCGGTCCTGCGATCACGCGTCGGTCCAGCTTCCTGCTCGACTCGATTGGACAGGCACTGTTCGACAGCGCCATAACCATCATCGACGATCCACTGCGGCAACGTGGCATACGCTCGCGTCCCTTCGATGGCGAAGGGCTGCCCGTCGCCCGCTGCGCGCTAATTGACCAAGGTGTATTAACGGGATGGCTGCTCGATAGCGCCTCTGCTCGCCAGCTCGGCCTGGAACCCACCGGCCATGCCAGCAGGGGTGGCAGCGGCGCGCCGGGCGCGGGTGTCACAAACGTACATATGGAGCCGGGCAGCCTTTCGCCCGCGCAACTTATGGCCGACATAAAGCGTGGTCTTTACGTCACCGAACTGATCGGCATGGGCGTTAACGGCGTTACTGGCGATTATAGTCGTGGTGCCGCCGGTTTCCTGATCGAAGATGGGGCGATCACCCGTCCCGTCTCGGAAATCACCATCGCCAGCAATTTGAAGGATATGTTCCGTGCGCTTGTCCCTGCGGACGACCTTGTTTTCCGCTACGGTATGAATGTGCCCACCATCCGCATCGACGGGATGACCATTGCCGGAGGCTGAAATCGACCTGCGCGCACTGGTTGGCGCTGTATCGGATGCCGCTGACCGCGCGCTCACCCTCTGGGCGGGCGGCCAGACCCAGGTGCGCCAGTGGGAAAAAGTGCCCGGCCATCCTGTGTGTGAGGCAGACCTCGAAATCGACGAGATGTTGCGCCAGAGCCTCGGCCGCATCGACCCCGAGGCCGGATGGTTGTCGGAGGAGACTGCCGATACCGTCCATCGTCTGGACTTGCCGCGGGTTTGGGTGGTCGATCCGATCGACGGCACCCGCGACTATCTGCGAGGCCGTCCGGGTTGGGCTGTCTCGGTCGCGCTAGTGGAACATGGTGCGGTGCGCATCGGCATTCTCGCGGCTCCCGCGCGGAACGAACTCTGGCTCGCTCAGGCGGGGGAGGGCGCGACCCGCAACGGCCGTGTCTTGCAGGCGGGCATGCGCGCGATACTGCCCGGCGCACGTGTGCCCGCCGACCAACTGCCCCGCCAAGACCGCGATCTGTTCGCCGTGCACAAGCCCAACAGCATCGCGCTGCGCATGGCGATGGTCGCCGCTGACGAAGCCGACATTGTCGCTACTGTCCGCTGGGGCAATGAATGGGACGTAGCCGCCGCCGCCCTGATAGCGCAGGAGGCTGGCGCTATCGTCACCGACGCGCTCGGCGATGAATTGTCTTTCAACCGGCCGGAGCCTACCGCCCTGGGCCTGCTGTGCACGGCGCCCGGCATCCATGCCGCCGCGACCAAACGACTTGCGCCCCGCGTCCACGAATTGCTTGGGCGCGGTTAGCGCGTGGGCCAGGACGGAATCACGCTGGGCAGAGACCCGGCCGCGACTGATTAACCAGAAGAGAAGGCTTGCGAAGATATCATTCCGATGAGGCCAGTGCGGAAAGATATCAGGTGGCGAAAAATTCATCCATCGACCTGCTGAAGGGCGCGCTGATGCTGCTCGTCATGGCCGGTCACGCCATGGAACTGGCTGAAGCGCGCCATCTTGTTCTGTGGATCGGATCGGGTTTTCGGATGCCGTTGATGATGGGCATTTCCGGCTATCTGCTCAACATCACTCGGGTTCGGAGCGTCGGATCAGCCGACTTGCTGTCCCGTTATGGACGGCGCATGCTGGTCCCCTGGTCGGTCGCGATGCTCGTTTATGTCGTCGCGGGACATTGGCCCATGTCCTGGACTACGCCGCTCGACCTGCTGCTGCGGCCACCTTTCCATCTCTGGTATGTGCCCGTCCTCTTTTTCCTGATCCTGGCCACCCGATTGCTGCCCTTTTCGCCGCTGTTATTGCTAGCGATGGCAATGCCCTTCAGCTTGGCGGTCATGTACAATTTTGGCCTCGGCCATGGCCCGGTTTACGGCGGCCTTCTGGCGCCGGACAGCCGCTTCCTGCAATATCCCATCTATTTCTTCTTCGGCATGCTGCTTGCTGAACGGACGTCTTCCAAAGGCGCTCTATTGCGAGCGCTGTTCTCAGCCGTGCTTGGTCTCATTTGGTGGTCTGGCCTTTACGTCGATGGGAAAGAACTGGCGTATGTCCCGGCTCGTTTGCTCATGTGCCTGGGTCTGATCGGCCTGCTGCCGGTCCTGTCGGGGCTTCATCTTCATAACGCGCCCCTCGACGCAATCGGGCGTGATAGCCTCTTCTTCTATCTATGGCATCCGCTGGTGATGGGATCGGTGATGCTGACCGGCATTGGTCCACTGGCGACGCTGGCCCTATCAATCCTGTTGCTCGCAGTAGCGAGCCGACTTGCCACCCCGCGACCTGTCGCCGCCCTGCTGCTGGGGACCAATCCGGCAAGGTTGCGCCCGATATCGGCCAACACGGCACCCGCGATAGCTGCCTAAAAGGTTAGCGCCCAGCCGGCCCAGTCATCGAGCCACTAGGGTCCAACCTGCCTCACAGTTTCCCATATTTGGCTTCGTATCCAGCCAAGTCGCCAGCAGCCAGATATCTCGCCTGGTCGACCCATTGGTCGCGCACCGGGCGTCCCTTGAAATTGCCTAGCTTGGTGTCGATTGCGGCGATGTCGGCATCGCTCCAGCCTGCGATCTGCGCGTAGCGGGTGACGCCCAGTTCGATCAGCAGCAGGTTCAGCTTGGGTCCTACACCCTTGAGTTTCAGCAGATTGTCAGGCTCGTCAGACGCCGCGCTGGAGGAGGCGGGGGCCGCCTCAACGGCAGCGGGCATGATTCCGGGTTCAGACTCGGCCATTGGCGCCGCGATCGGCTCGGCCGGAACGTCATCCCGGATCGGTGGGGGAGGAGCTATATCCCGCCGCTCGACTTCCGCCGGGTGCTCGACCACCGGCGCGTCCACGGTCTTCTTGCGGCCCGTCAGCAGGAAGACGACGCCGATCAAAATCAGCAGCGCGACTAGCAGCCACAGGCCATAATCAATGAAAAACTGCTGCATTAACCGGTCCTCCCTGTTTATCCAGACATTTAAGGGAGATCCGCCGGTTGAGGCAAGAGTGTCAGCGTGCTTCGCGCTCTATCTCGCGCCAGCCAATATCCCTGCGGCAGAAACCGGTTGGGAAGTCGATCGCATCCACCGCCCGATAGGCTGCCGCCTGCGCCGCGCCGACGCTGTCTCCCGTTGCCGTGACGTTCAGAACGCGACCGCCGTTGGCGACCAGCTTGCCGTGCTTCTCGGCTGTGCCGGCATGAAAGACGCGCGCGCCGTCCGCTTCGGCCGTTTCAATGCCCGCGATCACGCCGCCCTTTTCCGGCGTGCCGGGATAGCCGCTCGCCGCCATCACGACCGTCAGCGCCGTGCGGTCGGCGAGTTTCACCGGCCCCTGTTCCGCCAGCGTTCCTTGAGCAACCGCGAGTAGTAGTTCGACCAGGTCGCCGTCAAAACGCATCATCAGCACTTGGCATTCCGGGTCGCCGAAGCGCGCATTATACTCGATCAGCTTGGGACCTTCTTCCGTCAGCATCAATCCGGCGTAGAGCACTCCCGAATAGGGCGTTCCCTCAGTCGCCAGCGTCTCGACCGTCGGACGGATGATCTTCTCGATGACTTCGGCTTCCAACTCGGGGGTCAGCACCCGTGCCGGGCTATAGGCTCCCATGCCGCCGGTATTAGGGCCGGTATCGCCATCGCCGACCCGCTTGTGATCCTGCGCCGAACCGAACGGCAGGATGGCGTTGCCGTCGGTGAGAGCGAAGAAGCTTGCTTCCTCCCCGCGCATGAACTCCTCAAGCACCACTTCTTCGCCCGCTGCGCCGAACGCGCCGGAAAACATCGTGTCCAGCGCGGCGAGCGCCTCATCCTGCGTCTCCGCGATGATGACGCCCTTACCTGCAGCCAGGCCATCCGCCTTGATCACTACCGGGAGTCCGAAATCGGGCAGCGCGGCGATGGCGCCATCCTTGCTGTGGACGCGTTCATAACCGGCGGTGGGGATGTTGGCCCGTTTGCACAGGTCCTTGGTGAAGCCTTTCGACCCTTCAAGCTGGGCGGCCTTCTTCCCCGGACCGAATACCGGATATCCCTTGACCCGAAGATTGTCGGCGAGGCCATCGACCAAGGGGGCTTCCGGTCCGATCACCACCAGCCCGATCGAATGGCGCAGGCAGAAGTCGACAACTGCGCGATGATCCGTGACATCCAGATCGACCAATGTCGCATGCTGGGCTATGCCGGGGTTGCCGGGCGCTGCATAAAGGGCATTGAGAGTTGGCGATTGCGCCAGCTTCCACGCCAGAGCATGTTCGCGACCGCCGCTGCCCAACAGAAGGATGTTCATTTCGCCCATGTCCCCGGAATATGAAGCTGGTTTCGATACGTCGGGCCGCCTGTTAGCGGAGGAACGGGCGGGGGACAACGCACCGCCGCTTTCGGTGAGCGAATTGTCGGCCATGTTGAAGCGGACGGTCGAGGACCGCTTTGGCCATGTCCGCCTGCGTGGCGAAATATCGGGTTTCAAGCGCGCCGCATCGGGTCATCTTTATCTCTGCCTCAAGGACGATAATGCCGTCATCGACGGCGTGATGTGGAAGGGTGGAGCAGCACGCCTGCCGTTCGCGCCGCAGGACGGGGTCGAGGTGATCGCCACCGGCAAGCTGACGACATATCCGGGGCGCTCCAAATATCAGATCGTCATCGATCGGATGGAGCTTGCGGGCGAAGGCGCGCTGATGGCGCTGCTGGAGAAGCTGAAGCAAAAGCTCGCCGCCGAGGGCCTCTTCGACAGGGATCGGAAACGTCGCCTGCCTTTCCTGCCCCGTACAATCGGCGTCGTCACATCCCCCACCGGCGCGGTCATTCGCGACATCCTGCATCGTCTTGAGGACCGCTGCCCGACAAATGTCCTTCTCTGGCCCGTGCTAGTGCAAGGGCAAGGCGCGGCCGAGCAGGTCGCGCGGGCGGTGCGCGGTTTTTCGGACATGAAGCCCGGCGGCCCGCTGCCTCGGCCCGACCTCGTCATCGTGGCGCGTGGCGGCGGCTCCATCGAGGATCTCTGGAGCTTCAACGAGGAAATCGTGGTCCGTGCCGTGGCGGAGTGTTCAATTCCCGTCATTTCTGCCGTGGGGCATGAGACCGACACAACGCTGTGCGATCATGCCGCCGACATGCGCGCACCGACGCCCACCGCCGCAGCTGAACTGGCCGTGCCGGTCCGGGCCGACCTCATGGCCATGCTGACCGAGCAGGGTTTGCGGATGAACCGCGCCGTGCGACGGGGCGCGGCGCAGGCGCGCGAGCGGCTGGACATGCAGGTCCGTCTGATGCCGACGCCCGACACCTTGCTTGCGCCACAGCGGCAACGGCTCGACCAGCTATCCGATAGCTTGGGCAATTGCCTGCGCCATCGCGTTGCCGACGCCCGTGCGCATCTGGGGCAGGCCAGTGGCGCGCTTCGCCCTGCTCTCCTACTGCAATATCTAAGCCGGGGTAAGGAACGCCTCGACCGCTTGCGCCTGCGCCCGGATTATCTGACCCGCGTTTTTCATGCTCAGGCTACGGCTTTCGATAGCCTTTCGCGCCTCTTTGTTTCGGTCAATCCAGACCTCCCGCTCCAGCGCGGATTTGCGCGGGTGATGGCGGGAGATCACCTCGTCAAAAGGGTTGCCGACGCGCGCGCAGCAGGAGCGGTCTCGCTTCATTTTGCCGACGGTACAATCGGGGCGGTGGTGGAGGGTGGTTCCCCCTCTCAACCTCTTGAGAAGCCGGAAAGCCAATCTATATCCGCTTCACCGCGTGCGCCCCGCAATTCGCGGCAACGCGGGGAAAGCCGGCAACAGGATCTGTTCTCCTGATGCGCTCGAAAATGGAAAAGGCCGCTGATTCATGCTGATGTCCAACCGTGACCGCCCGGCCCGGCTGCATTATATGGCCTATAGCTTCCGCGTCCTGCAGGCGGGCGACCATGTTATTTGTGCCGTCACCGGACAGAAGATCCCGCTCGACGATCTTCGTTACTGGAGCATTGCCCGGCAGGAGGCCTATGCCACCGCCGAAGCCTCTGTCCGGGCCGAGTTAAAGGCGCGGGGCCACTAATCGGACCAGTCGGTGTTGTGCCCGCACGTTTGCGATGCATTTCAGGCCTATTCGATTTGCAGCGCATCTGTGTTGGCGTGTTTGGCGACGGCCAGAGCGGCCAGAACATCACTAAGGCATCGGGCGCTCTGTCATCGCCTCCAGCCCTAAGCAACTGCGCTGATCCTGTCGCCCTGCGCAACTTTTTCACACAGTTTCCGCAAACATCAGAAGCAAAGTTCGGCGGACGCCACATCAACGTCACAAAGTTATCTAGCGGCGCTAAAAGTAACATTTAGAAATGATGTGGCAAATTTACGACAGTGCAACAGCAAACTGCACTCTCTTCCGCGACGCTGCTTTACACTCTTAAAACGACTGCGCAGACTGCGCCACAGCACGGATGAAGAGGGGTTTGCTGTCGGGCTCCTAATGCTCCTCTCCATGCGTGGACAACAAAGGGCGCAGGCTTGCTTGCGTCGCTCCAGAGCAAGGGACTGGACTGTGAAGAAAATCTCGAACAATGCGTGGCTGCGCGGAAGCGCGGCGCTGCAGGCGCTTGCAAGTGCAAGCGTCGGCTTCGCGGCCCTCGCCGCACCTGCCTTCGCGCAGGACGCTCCCGCAGGCACCGTGGCTGATGAGCCCGAGGCCACTATCATCGTCACGGGGTCTATTCTGCGGCAGGACGTGAACAACACGCCTTCGCCCGTATCGGTTCTGACCTCGGAATCACTTGAACAACGCGGTATTCAGACCACTCAGGAAGCGCTGCAGCGCATCTCGTCGAATAACGGCGCGGCGCTGACCAACAGCTTCTCGGCCAACGGCGCCTTCGCGGCCGGTGCATCGGCGGTGTCGCTGCGTGGCCTCACCACCAGTTCGACACTGGTCCTGTTTGACGGCCAGCGCGCCGCCTATTACCCGCTGGCGGATGACGCGACCCGCAATTTCGTCGATCTGAACACGATCCCTGACGACATCGTCGATCGCGTCGAAGTGCTGCGGGACGGCGCGTCTTCCACCTATGGCGCAGACGCCATCGCGGGCGTCATCAACGTCATCACCAAGAAGCAGTTCAAAGGCATCGGCGGCCGCGTCGAAGGCGGCATCACCGAGCGCGGCGACGGCGAAAACTACCGGATCAGCCTGACCGCAGGCACCGGGGACCTCGGCCGCGACGGTTACAATATCTACGCCAGCGGCTTCTGGTATCGCCAGAATGCGCTCTACAATCGCGACCGGCCTTACCCCTATAACTCGCAGGATCTGTCCGGCATCTGCCGTGATGGCGTCTGCGGGCCGCAGGTCGGCCCCAACGGGGGCTCGATTAACCCTTCAAGCACCGGCTATGTTGGCTGGGACGATGCCACCTCGTCGAGTGATCGCCGCTCCTTCGCAACGACGTTCTTCGTCGCTCCGACAGATTCGCTTAGTGCGCTTGATGATCCGCTTGGGCGCTATCAGATTCTCAATCCTGCCGCGGGCTGTATCGCTGGGGAAACCCCTTATACGCTCACCCCGGCTGAGTTGGCCCAGTCGGACGGGCAGAATACATTCGCGCCCACGACTGTTTGTCAAGGCGATCTGGTGCGCCAATATGGCGTCATCTCGCCCCGTATCGAGCGTTTCGGCGGCGCGTTGAAGGCAACCGTCGCCGTCACCGACGATATCGAAGCGTCGTTCACCGCCAACTATCTGCAGAGCAAGGTCAGCTATAGCGGTGAACCGGCAACGATCCGCGCCAACGGGCCGGCCGGTATCGCCTTCCCCCGTTTCAGCACTTATAATAGCGGTTTGCCGAACGCGCCCGGTTCTTTCGCGCTCGCGCTGCCGGTCTATGTCTGCCCGCTCGTCAATGGCCTGCCACAGCCCAACTGTGACGCCGGCAATGGCACGCTCAACCCGAACAATCCCTTCGCCGCGCAAGGCCTGCAGGCCCGCATCCTTGGTCGCATTCCCAACCTGACCGAGTTCAACGAAACGCTGAGCCGTACTTATCGCGGCGCTTTCTCGATCGCGGGGCCGATCACGGACAGCTGGAACTTTGCGGCTGATATCGTCGGCATGCGGACCGATCTCACCCGCACGCAGACCGGCTATGTCTATATCCAGCGGCTGCTGAACGTCGTTGCCGATGGTAGCTATAATTTCGTCAATCCGCTGTCGAATAGCCAGGCGACACTCGATTATCTGTCACCGGATAATATCACCAAGTCGAGTTCCGAACTTTATGCGGCGCAGCTGAGCTTCAACGGCACGCTGTTCGAACTGCCGGCTGGTCCTGTTCAGCTGGGCTTTGGCGGTCAGATCCGTTTGGAAGCGATCAATGCACCTAGCGCCAACGCGGACTATGCGGGGCCCACCGAGCGCTATTTCATCATCAACGCCTTTGGCACTCAGGGCGAACGCGTCGTTAGGTCCGGCTTTGTCGAATTGAGCGTCCCTGCTTTCGAAGGTTTCGAGGTGAACGCTTCGGGCCGCTACGATAATTATAATAGCGGGCAAGACGCCTTCTCGCCGAAGGTCGGTTTCCGTTACAAACCGATTGATGCCCTGACGCTTCGCGGCACCTGGTCGCGCGGCTTCCGTATCCCCAGCTTCGCGGAAGCGAACGCACTGCCCACGACGGGATTCGTGAATAACACGGCATCGACTTTCCCCGAGTCCTATCTTGCCCAATTTGGCTGTACGAGGGCGACCTTTACCAGCTGCCCGACCTATCTCAGCTCCAGCAGCTATGGTCAAACTCAGTTGGCCAGCCCTGATCTGGAACCGGAAAAATCGACCAGCTGGACGGCAGGCGTCATATTCGAGCCGATCCGAAACGTCCGGCTCAGCGTCGATTATTACAACATCAAGAAGAAGGGCGCGATTATCCCAGCGCCGTTCGGGCCGGCATTGGCGGCATATTATTCCGGTCAGGCCATCCCGGCAGGCTACAACATCATCCAGGATTCACCCGATCCGACAAACCCCACGGCTTTGCCGCGCGTCGCCTATGTACAGGCGCCCCTCATCAACGCCACGACGATCCGTTCCGAAGGCTTGGATTTCGGGGCGACGGGCCGGTTCAATTTTGGCGATGTCCGTTTCACCAGCTCGCTGGAAGCTACCTACATCATCAATCTCGACACGACCTTTGCCGACGGAAGCCGGGAAAGCTATGAAGGCACGCTTGGCAACTACAGCCTGACCGCCGGGTCGGGCACGCCCGAATGGCACGGCAGCTGGACCAATACGCTGGAGTGGGGCAAATTCACCGTGTCCGCCACGGCGGAATTCTTTGGCGGCTACAACCTGTCTGCTGAAGATATTGAAGGTCCAGGCGCGTCTGGAGGCTGTGGCCTTCTCTCCCCGCAGTTCGTCGATTGCGATGTTGATGACTATATCACCGTCGATCTTGCCACCAGCTACAAGCTCAATGACAATTTCACGCTCTACTTGAACGTGCTCAATGTCTTTGACGACCTACCGCCGATCGATCCTGTCACCTATGGGGCCAACAATTACAACCCCGTTCAGGGCGGCACCGGCATTTACGGCCGCGCCTACCGCGTGGGCGTAAAAGCCAACTTCTGATCGAAGTGATCGCAAATAATGATTAGGGGGGTGCCGGTTGGTGCCCCCCTAATCATCGTTATGGCGAGCGAGGGATCAGTCACCCCACGCTCAGCTTAAGCGCGCCATCGCCCTCATCGACGCGCACCGTGGACCCGTCGGGAACTTCGCCGCGCAGGATGAGGTCGGCCAGTGGATCCTGCAGGTAACGCTGCACCGCTCGCTTCAATGGCCGCGCGCCATAGACCGGGTCGTAGCCTACCCGCCCCAGCCACGCCCGCGCGCCATCGGTCAGGTCCAGCACGACCTTGCGATCCTTCAACAGCTTTTGCACGCGCCCAACCTGGATATCGACGATCGGGGCCATATGGCTCGCGCCCAGACGGTGGAACAGGATCACCTCGTCCAGCCGGTTGAGGAATTCGGGCCTGAAGTGGCTCCGGACGATCTCCATCACCTGATCCTCGACCTTCTCTACCGGTTCGTCATCGGCCAGCCCGGCAATGAACTGGCTGCCCAGGTTCGACGTCAGCACGATGATCGTGTTGGTGAAATCGACGGTTCGTCCCTGACCATCGGTCAGGCGGCCATCGTCCAGCACTTGCAGCAGCACGTTGAACACATCGCTATGTGCTTTTTCAACCTCGTCGAACAGCACGACCTGGTAGGGCCGCCGCCGCACCGCCTCGGTCAACACGCCGCCTTCCTCATAGCCGACATAGCCGGGAGGCGCGCCGATCAGCCGGGCGACGCTGTGCTTCTCCATGAACTCGCTCATGTCGATGCGCACCATCGCGCTATCGTCGTCAAACAGGAAACCGGCGAGCGCCTTGGTCAATTCGGTCTTGCCGACGCCTGTCGGCCCCAGGAACAGGAAGGAACCAAGCGGCCGGTTGGGATCCTGCAATCCGGCCCGCGAGCGCCGAACGGCGGTCGATACGGCTTTCACCGCATCGGCCTGTCCGATCACTCGCTTGCCAAGCTCTTCCTCCATCGCGAGCAGCTTCTCCCGCTCCCCTTCCATCATCTTGTCGACGGGAATGCCCGTCCAGCGCGACACGACGCCTGCAATGTCTTCGCTCGTCACTTCCTCGCGCAGCATCGCGCCTTCGGTCGCGCCTTCCGCCTCCGCGATCTTGCGCTCCAGCTCGGGAATGCGCCCATAGGCCAGCTCACCAGCCTTGCCGAGGTCACCCGCCCGCTGCGCCTGCTCTAGTTCCACCCGAGCGGCGTCCAACTGCTCCTTCAACTTGCTCTCGCCAGCAATCTTGTCCTTCTCCGCCTGCCAGCGCTGTGTCAGTTCGGCCGACTGCTGCTCCAGATTGGCAAGATCGCTCTCCAAAGCCTCCAGACGATCCTTCGACGCTTTATCGGTCTCCTTGCGGAGCGCTTCGCGTTCGATTTTCAGCTGGATGATGCGCCGGTCGAGCGTCTCGATCTCCTCAGGCTTGGACTCGACCTCCATGCGCAGGCGTGACGCAGCCTCGTCCATCAGGTCGATGGCCTTGTCGGGCAGGAATCGGTCGGTAATGTAGCGGTTCGAAAGCGTCGCCGCCGACACGATCGCCCCGTCGGTGATCCGCACGCCATGGTGCAGCTCATATTTCTCCTTGAGCCCGCGCAGGATGGAGATGGTGTCCTCCACCGTCGGCTCGCCCACAAAAATGGGCTGGAAACGCCGTTGAAGCGCCGGGTCCTTTTCAACATATTTGCGATATTCGTCGAGCGTCGTCGCGCCGATGCAGTGCAATTCGCCGCGTGCGAGGGCGGGCTTGAGCAGATTGCCCGCGTCCATCGCGCCTTCTGATTTGCCCGCGCCGATCAGCGTGTGCATTTCGTCGATGAATAATATGATCTGGCCTTCACCAGCCTTCACCTCGTCGAGCACGCCTTTCAGCCGCTCTTCGAACTCGCCGCGATATTTGGCGCCAGCGATCAGCGACCCCATGTCGAGCGCCATCAGCGCGCGGTCCCTGAGCGTATCGGGCACGTCGCCATTGGCGATGCGCAGCGCTAAGCCTTCGGCGATCGCGGTCTTGCCGACGCCGGGGTCGCCGATCAGGACCGGATTGTTCTTGGTCCGGCGTGCCAGGATCTGGATGGTACGCCGGATTTCCTCGTCGCGGCCGATCACCGGGTCGAGCTTGCCATCCCTCGCCGCCTGCGTGAGGTCGCGTGCAAATTTCTTCAGCGCGTCATAGCGATCTTCCGCGCTCGCCGTATCGGCTGAACGGCCGCCGCGCAGGTTGTTGATCGCTGCGTTGAGCGCCTCGGCCTTCAGGCCAGCTGCATTCAGCGCCTTTCCGGCCGCCGTGGTGGTGGCGAGTGTCAGGGCCAGCAGCAGTCGCTCGACCGTGACGAAGCTGTCGCCCGCCTTGGCGGCAACCTGTTCGGCGCTGTCGAGCACGCGGACGGCGTCATTGTCGAGTCCCGGCGTCTGTTGCGCACCACTGCCCGACACCGCGGGCACCTTCGCCAGCGCCGCGTCGGTCTCCCGAAGTGCCACGGCAGCATCACCGCCTGCGGCCTTGATCAGGCCGGACGCCATGCCCTGCTCATCTTCCAGCAGCGCCTTCAGCAGATGCTCGGGGCTTATGCGCTGATGGCTCATCCGAATTGCGACGGTTTGCGCCGACTGGAGGAATCCCTTGGCGCGGTCAGTGAATTTCTCGAGGTTCATGTCATCCTCACGGGCTTAAATATGCCAGTCATGTAGTGTTGCTAAAAAGCCACACAAGGGGCGCATCCAAATAATGCGTCAGTCTATGCTCATTGTTTCGTCACCTTTTGCGCTTCAGCCGCAAATTCATCCCCGAAAAAATCGCCTGAATACCATTGGGGCGCATGATCCGCATTGGCGACGTCCCGCGCAATGGCGTAATTTACGTATGCGAACTTGGCCGCGGCGTTCCAATTGAAGGGCAGGCTGATCCGGTCAGACGGCTGATGATAATCGGTTTTCAGGAACTTCTGGAACTCCTGCCTTCCCGAACCGTCAAAGCCGGTCATCAGGAAGACGGCGGGGATACCTTCCTGGACGAAGCGATAATGGTCCGACCGGGTGAACAGCCCCTCGTCCGGCAACGGGTCAGGCGATAGTGCGATGCCCGACGCCTCTGCCGCCCGTTGGACAATCGGCCCCAAGGTTGAATGTTCAGCGCCAAATGCGATCAAGTCCTGGAAATCATAAGTCAGGATGGGCATGTCCAGATTGATAACTGCCACCACCCGTCCGCCAGGCGGTGTCACCGGATGTTTCGCCAGGAACTGCGATCCTATCAGCCCGTCCTCCTCGGCGGTGACGGCCGCGAACAGGATCGATCGGCGCGGTCGCCGTCCGTGTTGCGCGAAGGCCTTGGCCACCGCCAGCATGGTCGCGACGCCAGCTGCATTATCCATTGCGCCATTGCAAATCCTGGGAAGCCCCTTGGCGTCGCTGCGCATTCCCAGATGATCGAGATGCGCCATCAGCAGAATATATTCGTCCTCCAGTTGCGGGTCCGATCCCTTCAACATCGCCAGCACATTGGAGCTGGCTGCCGCGCTGACCGCAGCGTTACGTTCCAGCCTGACGGTCGGGCGAAGCGGGAAGCCTCGCATGGGCCTGCGCTTTGCCGCCTGCTTGCGGATTGCC
Organism: Sphingobium sp. MI1205; assembly: GCF_001563285.1. Classification (NCBI taxonomy): domain Bacteria; kingdom Pseudomonadati; phylum Pseudomonadota; class Alphaproteobacteria; order Sphingomonadales; family Sphingobiaceae; genus Sphingobium; species Sphingobium sp. MI1205. Next base: position 3,178,509 of record NZ_CP005188.1, on the reverse strand, counting down.
GTCAGGGACGCGCCGCTTCCAGCCAGCAAAGCGTTGGCGGCGGCGCCGGTGGCATAGGCGGTCGCGACGATGCCCGGCGTCCGGCTGAAGCTGCGCCCATCTGCTCCCACCCAGCCGACGATGGGTCCCGTGAGGCGGTCGCGCAACCTGACCCAAGGCGTACGCGTCAGGAGACTTTCGCTGGGGATGGTGATGAGTCCGATGGCGCCTGCGGCCTGCGCTGCTGCGGCCTTTTCGGCGGCCAGATGCGCGGCGATCTCACTCGGCAAGCCGGCGGGCGCGCCGGACAGGGCGACTGCGAATTTTCCCTTCAGATCGAGACCCGCATAATCGTCGATCTTCTCGCGCACTGACGCCACTCCGAAACCGACAAATACCGCCTGCGCCTCTACGGTCTGACGAGGCTCCCGGCCAAAGGCGCTGATGATGACGTCGCCGCCATTTTCGAACCGCCTGCCGCCTATGGTGAGCGATGACGTCATCCGCTGGTCCAGCTGGGTGACGACAAGCGGCACCGACTGATACCAGCTATCTTGCACCGCCTGTCGCAGGCCGAGCGCTTCGAAGCGTGCGGCAACATAGCGTGCGGCAAGATCATAACCGCGCGTGGCCGCATCCCGGCCTTCCAGCAAATCGTCCGAGAGGAAGCCTATATCCGCCCGGATTTCGGCGGAGGAGATTTCGGCGGGCGAACCCTGCGCTGCAGGGGCGGGGATCAGGAAAAAGAATGAACAAACCAGAAAAAAGCGGCGGTCGAGGCGCATCAGCGGTTATCCTCTCCTTGATTGAAACATGACGTTATCCCGTGTTGCACCCCTGTCCAGCGGAATGCGTATTGCGCGGCTAACCCGCCTCGCTATGCTGCGCCTGTGCGGGGTGTGCGGCCGCATGCCATTGATTTCATGAGGCGCTCATGACCTTTTTCCCCCTGTCGCGGCGGCTGATGCTGGCGCTTGGCCTTTGCTCTCTGTCGCTCGCGCCGATAACGCAGGCGGTCTCCGCGCCTGGCGTGGCTGCGCCCGCGCCGCTCTCCAGCCTCGTTGAGGCAGTCGATATTCCCTATGAGCAGTTCACACTCAAAAATGGGCTGCGCGTTATCGTTCATACCGATCGCAAGGCGCCGGTGGTCGCGGTGTCGGTCTGGTATCATGTCGGGTCGCGGTTTGAACCCAAGGGCAAGACCGGCTTTGCGCATCTGTTCGAACATCTGATGTTCTATGGTTCGGAAAATGCGGACGGGCCATTTTTCGGTCGTCTGGAGGATATCGGCGCGACCGACTGGAATGGCACGACCTGGTTTGATCGAACCAATTATTTCGAGACGGTGCCGACAGGCGCGCTCGACCGGGCCTTGTTTCTGGAAGCCGACCGCATGGGCCATCTGCTGGGCGCTGTCACGCAGGCCAAGCTGGATACGCAGCGCGGGGTCGTCCAGAATGAAAAACGGATGGGCGAGAATGAGCCCTATGGCCTCGTCGAATATGCTCAGCTGGCCGCCATGCTGCCGGAGGGGCACCCCTATCGCCATTCGACGATCGGCTCGATGGCAGATCTGAATGCGGCCAGTCTTGCCGATGTGCAGAACTGGTTCAAGACGCATTACGGTCCCAACAATGCCGTACTGGTGCTGGCGGGGGACATTGATCCTCCCACTGCCCGTGCCAAGGTAGAAAAATGGTTTGGCGATATTCCGCCCGGCCCGGCGCCCAAGGATGTGGAAGCGGCCGTCCCCACCCTTCCGCAGGATGTCGAGAAGGTGATGCACGACAATGTCGCGGCCACGCGGCTCTATCGCAATTGGATCGTACCTGGAGTGAATTCGGCAGACCTGCCGCAGCTCGACCTTGCCATGGCGGTATTTGGCGGGCTCAAATCCTCTCGCCTGGATAATGTGCTGGTACGCGGGGAGAAGGTTGCGGTGGCCGTCAAGGCGAGCGTCCAGCCCTTTGAAAAGCTGTCCATCGCGGAGATTACGGTAGACGTTAAGCCCGGTCAGGATGCCGCAGCGGTGGGCAAGCGGCTGGACCAGCTGCTCGCCGACTATCTGGCCAAGGGGCCTACAAGCGATGAGGTTCAGCGGGCGGCGACGCGGCAGCTTTCCGGCACCATCGGCGGCTTGGAAAAGGTAGGCGGGTTCAGCGGCAAGGCGGTGACGCTGGCCGAAGGTGCGGTCTATTCCAACGATCCGGCAAAATATAAGAAGGACCTTGCTTTCTACGCCGCCGCTACGCCGCAATCGGTGGGCGAGGCGGCTCGCAAATGGCTGGGGCGGCCGGTGTTTCGGCTGACCGTTGCACCTGGCGACAGGTCCCCGGAAGATAATGCGCTGGCAGGCAACGCGACACATCGCCCCGCCTATTTCCGTGATCCCCAGAAGGCTGCGCCTGTGGCGGCGACACCGCCAGCGCCGACGAAAATCGCCGCGCCCGCTATCGAACCGGTCAAGGATCTGGAATTCCCGAAGATCGAACATGCGAAGCTGAAGAACGGGATTCCGGTCATATTTGCGCGCCGGGCGACGGTGCCGGTGATTCGGGTATCGGTGTCATTCGATGCTGGCAATGCCGCCGATGACAAGGCGAAGCTCGGCACGGCGGGGCTGACCACTGCGTTGCTGGACGAAGGGACGAAGACGCGGAACTCGATCCAGATTGCCGAGGAGCAGGAGCGGCTGGGGGCATCCATCAGCGCGGGTAACGGCATGGATACGACCACCGTCGGTCTTTATGCGTTGAAGCCCAATCTTGATGCGTCGCTCGGATTGCTGGCCGATGTGATCCGCAACCCGGCCTTCGCCCCGCAAGAGGTGGAACGGCTGCGTGGGCAGGTGCTGACCCGGATTGCCGCCGAAAAGACCGCGCCCATGCCGATTGCACAACGCCTGTTGCCGCCGCTTCTTTACGGGCAGGCGCATCCCTATGGCATTCCCTTTACCGGGTCGGGCACGGAAAGCGGGGTCAAGGCGGTGACGCGCGCTGACCTTATCGCCTTCCATGACAGATGGCTGCGGCCCGACAATGCCACCATCTTCGTAGCGGGCGACACGGAACTGGCCGAGGTCATGCCGCTGCTTGAAAAGCGGTTCGGCGACTGGAAAGCGCCGAATGTCGCGAAGGGAACCAAGCTGTTCCGCATGGACCGGATGATGCGACCGTCACGGATCATATTGGTCGACAAGCCGCAGAGCCCGCAGTCGATGATCCTCGCGGGGCTGCTGACCAACAAGCGCGGCATCGACAATCCGGTGACGCTGATCACAGCCAACGAGGTGCTGGGTGGTAGTTCGACGTCCCGTCTGATCATGGATCTGCGCGAGACGAAGGGGTGGGCCTATTCGGCGGGAAGCACCCTGCCTGGCGTGAAGGATACGATGCCGCTTCTGGTCTATGCGCCGGTGCAGACGGACAAGACGGGGGCGTCGATCGTTGCGGCGCGCAAGGACATCACCGACTTTCTGACGAGCAAGGGGACGAGTGAGGCCGAGCGGAACCAGACGATCAACAGCCAGATCCTGTCGCTGCCCGGCAGCTTCGAAACATCGTCCGACCTGCTGGGCGCGATGATGCGTAATCGGCTGCTGGAACGGCCGGACGATTTCTATGAAAAGCTGCCAGCGATCTACAGGGCAATGACTCCGGCCGACCTGGACATGGCCGCGCGTGACGCGATCAATCCCGACCGGCTGATCTGGGTGGTCGTGGGTGACGCGAAACTGGTGCGGCCGCAGCTTGACGCCGTGGGCCTGCCGGTCGAGATGGGAACATTGGCCGACTAAGGTCCGCAAAGGAGAATGAAGATGGCAGCTGTCGATGGAGCCTATGATTGTGTGGCGAAGACGCCGCTGGGGGAGCAGAAGGGCGTGTTGACCGTCATCAGTTCGGGAGACGGCTTCCATGGGACTTTCGCCGGGATGATGGGTTCGCTCGATGTGGCTGAGGGCAAGGTTGATGGGAACAAGCTGACCTGGAAGATGAACATGACGATGCCGATGCCGGTGACGATGGATTGCGAGGCCGAGGTGAGTGGCGACAGCATCAGCGGGACCATGCAATTGGGCGCGTTTGGGGCGGCTGGGTTTTCCGGGACGAAGCGGGCTTGATATTGAGGATTTCCGGGGGTTTTTGAAAGCTCCCGGAATTTGAATGCGTGAATGAAGTAGCGAAATAATCGCGGATTATTGACGTTACTCATTTAGTTAGCTACCTAAATTATATGTCGCGGTTGGAAATGGAGCGCGCGCTGGCGCGGAAACTGCCTTTGCTGGTGCGCAGTTGGCGGGCGCTGGCGGATGAGGCGCTGGCGGAGTTTCGCGTGTCGAACAGCGCGGGTTGGTGCCTTGTCCATCTGGACCGGCTGGGCGCTGAGACCCGGCAGGCGGATCTGGCGGAGTTGCTGGGGATCACCCAGCCTTCTCTGGTCAGGACGCTGGATCAGCTGGAGGCGATGGCGCTGGTTAAGCGGGCGTCCAATCCCGATGACAAGCGATCCAATCGCATCGGCTTTACGCCGGCGGGCAAGGAACTGGCGGGGCGCATCGAGGAACGGCTTGATGGCTTGCGGCGTGAACTGCTGGACGGGGTGCCCGATGCCGCCATCGAGATTACGGTGAACCTGTTAGAGCTGTTCAGCCGCCGGATCGCCGAGCGCCGCCAGCGGCCCTGAGCGTTTGCGCGAGCCTCTGTTGAAGGCAAAGGAAATCCCGCCGATCCTGCGACCGGCGGGATATTCCGAGGGTTCATCACGCCCCTGAGGCAGGCGAGCCGCCCGCCCGAAGAGCGATCAATATTGAACGGTGACCGTCACGGCGCGGCGGTTCTGCGCCCAGGAGGCTTCGTCGGAACCCAGCGCAGCGGGACGTTCCTTGCCATAGCTGACGGTGTTGATGCGGCTGGGGTCGATGCCCAGTGAGGCGAGATAGTTTTTCGCGGCATTGGCGCGGCGTTCGCCCAGGGCGATGTTGTAGTCGCGGGTGCCGCGTTCGTCTGCATGGCCTTCGATCGTCACGCGGACATTGGGGTTCTGCTGCAACCAGGCGGCCTGGCTTTGCAGGGTCTGCTGATCCTGCGCATCGACATCATATTGGTCCGTGTCGAAGAAGATGCGGTCGGACGAGACGGAAGCGACGAAATCCTCCTGGCTGCCCTTCACCACACCGCTGGTTCCGCCGATGTCAGTGGGGGTCTGGGCGCTCGTATCGGTCGGCGGCGGGGGAGGCAGATCCTTGGGCGCCTTCTTGCCGCAGGCGGCAAGGGCCAGGACGCATCCTGCGATCAGAAGGGGGCGGGTAAGTTTCATGGCGGTCTCCTTAAGAGAGGTATGAGTTCGTTACGCCTTCGCGACGATGTGGTTCCCTGTCAGGGCAGCAATGGACCCCATGCAGGGTCGGAGCCGCTGAGCGGGGTGGGGATGCGGCGTTCGTTTACCCCGGTAAGATCGACCTGCCAGACCTGGCTGGAGCCGTTGCGGCCGGGCGTGGTGCGGAAAAATTGCAGAACGCGGCCATTGGGCGACCAGCTTGGCTGTTCATCCTGCCAGCCGTTGGTCAATATGCGTTCATTGCCGCCGTCCGGCGTCATGACGGCGATCTTGAAGTCGCCCGAAATCTTCGTGAAGGCGATCAGGTCGCCGCGCGGGCTCCATTCGGGCGTGGCATAGCGCCCGCCCCCATGGCTGATGCGGCGCAGGCCCGATCCATCGGCGTTCATCACATAAATCTGCTGGCTGCCCGACCGGTCGCTTTCAAAGACGATGCGGCTGCCATCGGGCGAATAGCTGCCCCCGACGTCGATGCCGGGCGCGTTGGTGAGGCGAACCGGCTGGCCGCCTTGCGCGGACACGCGGTAGATGTCGGTATTGCCCCCGACAGCCATGGAAAAGAGGATATTGCGGCCATCAGGCGACCAGCGCGGCGCGAAGGTGGTATTGTTGCTTTCGGTGACGAGCCGCTGGCGACCGCTGCCGATGTCATAGACATAGATGCGTACCCGGCTGCCCAGATAGCTGACATAGACGATCGACTTGTAATCGGGCGAGAAGCGCGGAGTGAGCGCGATCGACTGGCCATTGGTGATGAAGCGGTGGTTCGCGCCATCGGAGTCCATGATGGCGAGCCGCTTGGTGCGATTCCCCTTTGGCCCGCTTTCCGCGATATAGGCGATGCGGCTGTCGAAGAAGGGACTTTCGCCCGACAGGCGGGCATAGATGGCGTCGGCGCATTTATGCGCGGCGCGTCGCCAGTCGCGGGGCGCAACGATAAAGCCCTGACGGGTCAGTTCCTGTTTCAGCGCGACGTCATAGAGGTAACAGCCAACGGTGATGTCCGCTTCGCCGCCGGTGGTGCGGACAAAGCCCTGCACGAGCGCCTGATAGGCGCCCCATTTGTCATAGACGGGGTTAGTGACTTCGGGAAAGGCGATGGTCGGGATGCCACCGGGGCCGGACGGATCGAACAGGCCGGAGCCTTTGAGGTCGGTGGCGATGACTTCGGCGATTTTCCGCCCGAGTTCAGTGGACGACCCGGCTGGCGTCGAAACCTCCGCCTGCGCGGGCAGGGCCGGGACGACGATTTTCAGGTTGCTCTCAATCTCACCTGTCACATCGACCGACAGCTGGGCGAGTGCTGGCGGAGCAAAGGCTGCGCAAAGGGCAAGCAGTGCGGTTATTCCGAAGCGTTTCATCGCGCTTTCCTTGCATAGACTCTGAGGGGTTTGAGCCAGTTCCACTGGTCATAATATTCGGCCGGAAGCCCCTGGAAAGGGGATGCCTGAAGCACGGCCTGCACCGCGCGTTCCTTGTAAATGGAAACCTGCGGGCTATTGCTGGCGGTCCTGCCCTGTATATCGAGAACCTCCGGCCTGCCGATCACCCGGCCATTGCGGTCGAGCTTCACTTCAAGAAAGGCAACCAGCAGTTCGACGTCCGCGCCCGAGGGAAGTTTCAGGTGGCGGTAGATCTGGTCGCTGATGAGGCGGTCGAGCGCGGCCTTTTGCGCCGGACCCATGGTGGCGGCGGGCGGCGGCGCGGCCTTTCGCGGCGCGTCGGCTTCGGTGTCGATGCCTTTCAGGAAATCCTTGCCGAGAAGCGAGCCTTTTGGCTTTTCCGCCTTGCCCTGCCCGGATGCGCGCGCGGGGGCATCCGCCTTGGGCTTGGCGGCAGACTTCGCCTTTGACGGCGCGGGCTTGGCGGCGGGCTTTGCAGGGGCGGGTTTGGGCTTTGGCGCAGCCTTGGCCACTTCCTTCTTCGGCGGCGCGGGCTTGGGCTTGGCGGGCGTTGGCTTTTCCGCCTTTTTGGGAGGCGCTGGCTTTGGCGGGGGCGGTGCTGGCGTCGGTTCCGGCTCAGGAGTGGGAGCGGGTTCTGGGACCGGCGCGGGCGCAGCGTCCTCGGTCGGGCCTTCTTCGGGCGCGACACTGGGCGGCGGGGGCTGAAGCGAGACCTGGGGCGCGGTGGACTGGAGCGCGGCTTCGTCCACCAGGCTGACGTCCATGGGCGGCGAGTTCAGTTTCAGGGGATTGGGGGTGGCGAGAAAGCCGACCGACAGCAAGCCGAACAGCAGGACATGTCCTGCGCTCGCCACGCCAAGGCCGATCTTCTCCGCGCGTTCCATGCCCGAACCCTATGCCCCCTATTCTGAACCGTCGCCGAGCGCGGCGTCATTGCCCCCGGTGCTGACCAGTGCGACCTTGTTGAGGCCTGCGCGGTTGAGTTCGCCCATGACCCGCATCACCCGGCCATAGTCGAGGCCGGTGTCGGCGCGCAGGAAGATTTGCGGAGGCTCTGCCTTGCCAGCATTGGCGGAGACGATTTCGGCAAGGCGGCCCGGCAGGTCAGCGTCGCTGATTTCAGCTTCGTCGATATAGAGGCCGCCGTCGCGGTCAATGGACACGATGGTCGGTTTCTGGTCCTGGTCCAGCCCCTTGGCGCGGGTTTCGGGCAGGTTCACGGGAACCCCGGTGACGAGCAGCGGCGCTGTCACCATGAAGATGATGAGCAGCACCAGCATGACATCGACCAGCGGCGTGACGTTGATGTCGGCCATCGGCGCGCGGCCACGGCCACGGCGGTGAGAGGGCGGGCCGGACATGGCCATTTATTGGACCTCCGTCCGGCTCGTCATGCCAGCGGAGGCTGGCATCTCGTGCCTTTGAGCGCGCCTGTAGTCGATGGAGATCCCAGCTTTCGCTGGGATGACGGGTGAGGGGATGATGTTGACCGTCACCGCTGCGTTTCCAGTTCGCGGCTGAGCGTCGAATAAAAGCCGTCGGCAAAGCGGGTGAGCTTTGATTCCATGCGGTTGATGCCGTGGCTGAACCGGTTGTAGGCGATGACGGCGGGGATCGCGGCGAACAGGCCGATGGCGGTGGCGAACAGGGCTTCGGCGATGCCGGGCGCGACGACCGCCAGCGAGCTGTTCTGTTCTTTCGCAATCGCGGTAAAGGCGCGCATGATGCCCCAGACGGTGCCGAACAGGCCGACGAAGGGCGCGACCGAGCCGATGGTGGCGAGGATGTTGAGCCGGTCGGACAGGCGATCCACCTCAGCCGCGATCATGCTGGACATGGCCGTCCCGAGCCGGTCGCGCGTGCCGTCGCGGTCGATCACTTTCTGCGCGGTCGATCGCCGCCATTCGGTGACGCCTGCGGCCATCACCTTAGCGGCAGGGAAATCGGACTTGCCGCGCGCTTCATAGAAGCGGTCGATATCCTCCGCCTTCCAGAAATCCTCCTCGAAGCTGCTGCTCTGGCGGCTGGCCTTGCGCAGGGTGACGCTGAAGCCGATGATCATCGCCCAGGTCCAGATGCTGGCGAGCACGAGGCCCAGCATCACCACCTTTACGACGATATCCGCCTGTAGGAACAGGGCGAGCGGCGAAATGGTCGCAGCGTCGGTGGCGGCGCCGACCGCCGCGCCTAGGTCGGGCATCGAAAGGCTCATGGGTTGATGTCTTCCCCTCTCATCAAGCAGCTGAAAATGTCTATCCAGGGCTTCGGCTGCCGCGTCGGGCGGCCCTGGTGTGTCAGGAAGGCGACGCAGACTTCGCCATCCGTCAGTATTTCATCGCCGCGCCTGACTCTCTGATGAATGGTGCAGGCGACAGGGCGAATTGCGGTCACGCGGCTTTCGACCATCAGGTCGTCGTCCAGCCGCGCGGGCCGCTTGTAGGCGATCTTTAGGTCGGTGACGGCATAGACGCCGGTGCCATCTTCCTGCGCGGCGCGCTGGTCGATGCCCGCTGCGCGCAGCATGTCCGACCGGGCGCGTTCCATGTAGCGCAGATAGTTGGCGTGATAGACCATGCCGGAAAGGTCCGTATCCTCAAAATAAACCCGCAGCGGAAAGTGATGCACGGCGGCGATGAACCTTCCGGTCGCCGGTACGGGCATGGACGCTGATACGGACATGCGCGGCCTTTTAACCATCTAGCGCGCGGCGCGCAAAGGCGGAAATGCTCCACTGCAAACCAATCTGCCGGGAGCACGGGGCCGTCCGTCCCATCCGATGACGGCGCTCATGGTCGGTTAACACAGCCGCCGTTGTGATTGACGCGCAAAAGGCGCTGGCCCGTCGCCTTCCTTGCCGCTAGTGGGCGACATGTTGATTTACGCGGAGACAATGGCATGATCGACATTCGCACAGTCGGCGTCATCGGCGCCGGCCAGATGGGCGCGGGCATCGCTCAGGTCACGGCGCAGGCCGGTTATGACGTGATCCTGTGCGACGTCGATCTGGAGCGCGCGGAAAAAGGGCTGCAGAGCATTTCGCGCCAGCTGGACCGCGCGGTGGAAAAGGGCAAGCTGACCGCGCAAGAGTCCAAGGCTGCCCTTGCCCGTATCCGCGCGAGCGGCGACCTGACGCCGCTGGCCGGGGCCCAGCTGGTGATCGAGGCGGCGACCGAGCGGGAGGAGATCAAGCGCAGCATCTTCGCCAATGTCGGCGCGGTCGTCACCCCCGGCACGATCCTGGCGACCAACACATCGTCCATCCCGATCACCCGGCTGGCGCAGGTGGCGCCCGATCCGACGTTGTTCGTGGGCATCCACTTCTTCAACCCGGTTCCGGTGATGGTGCTGGTCGAGCTGATCCGCGGGCTGGCGACGTCCGACGAGACGGTGGCGGCGGTCGAAGCCTATATCGCGCGGCTGGGCAAGCAGGTTGTGCAGGCGTTCGATGCGCCCGGTTTCGTGGTCAACCGCATCCTGCTGCCGATGATCAACGAGGCTGTGTTCGCGCTGGGCGAAGGCGTGGCGGGCATTCGCGACATCGACACGGGCGTGCAGCTGGGGCTGAACCATCCGATGGGGCCGCTGACGCTGGCGGATTTCATCGGGCTGGACACCTGCCTTGAGATCCTGAACGTGCTGCAGTCGACCACCGGCGATTCCAAATATCGCCCTGCCCCGCTGCTGGTGAAATATGTCGAGGCGGGCTGGCTGGGACGGAAGACCGGCAAGGGCTTTTACGACTATTCGGGCGCGGAGCCGGTGCCGACGCGCTGATCGGTCAGTCCGACTTTAACCGGTGTTTTTTCAGGCAGTGGCGTAGCTGGTCATAGCTGAGGCCCAGGGCCTTGGCCGTTGCGCGCTGGTTGTAGCGGTGGCGTTCCAGTGCGGCCTGCACGAGGGCCGCTTCATGCGCATCCACCGCCGCGCGCAGATCAGTGACGGGTGCGGGCGGCGTGGCGGCGATGGGAGCAACGCCCTCTGACGGCGCGCCCGGCGCTGGAGACTGCGGTTTCCAGGGCGAGGCGAAGGGGTCGAAGACGATAGCCGCGATCGGGCGGGCAGGTTCGTTCCAGCGATAGACGGCGCGCTCCACAACATTGCGCAATTCGCGGACATTGCCGGGCCAGGGGTGCGCGTCCAGACCGGCCATGCAGGCGGGGGAGAAGCCGGGCCATTCCGGCCAGCCCAGCTCCGCCGCCATGCGCCGCCCGAAATGGTCCGCCAGCACCGCCACATCGCCTTCGCGGGCGCGCAGCGGCGGCAGGGTGATGACTTCAAAGCTCAGGCGGTCGAGCAGGTCGGCGCGAAAGCGGCCGGACTCCGCCAGCGCAGGCAGATCCTCATTGGTCGCGGCGACGATGCGGGCATCGACGGTCATGGGGCGGGACGCGCCGATCCGGGTGACTTCGCCATATTCGATGACGCGGAGCAGCCTTTCCTGCGCGGCCATGGACAGCATCGCCAGTTCGTCGAGAAAGAGGGTGCCGCCGTCCGCTTCCTCGAAACGTCCGGCACGGGCGCGGGTGGCGCCGGTGAACGCGCCCTGTTCATGGCCGAACAGTTCCGCTTCGATCAGCGTTTCGGGCAGCGCGGCGCAGTTCATGATGATGAGCGGCTCGCCCCAGCGCGGCGATAGGCGGTGGAGCCGTTCGGCGATCAGTTCCTTGCCCGTGCCGCGTTCGCCGATCACAAGGACCGGGCGATTGAGTTCCGCCGCGCGGCCAGCCTGTTCGACCGCGTCGAGGAAGGCAAGCGACTGGCCGATGAACTGCGTGTTTCTTTCCATCGCCAATATATGGTGAAAATCCCCACATATTGGCAAGCCCTATCGGCGCGTGCCGAGGGAATAGTCGGCAAATCCGGGCTTCGGGGGAATTGGCACGGATTCTGCAATCACATGGCCTGAAGCCGTTGAACGGAAGGATTGCAGTTCCGATGGGTATTTTTTCACGCACGCGCGACATCATCGCCGCCAATGTCACCGACCTGCTCGACCGGGCGGAAGACCCGGCCAAGATGATCCGCATGATCATCCTGGAGATGGAGGAAACGCTGGTCGAGGTGCGCGCGTCCGCCGCCCGCACCATCGCCGACCAGAAGGAGATGCGCCGCCATATCGATAAGCTGCGCGGCCTGCAGGAAAGCTGGACGGAAAAGGCGCAGCTGGCGCTGAGCAAGGATCGCGAGGATCTGGCCAAGGCGGCGCTTGTCGAGAAACAGAAGGCCGCCGACATGGCCGAGCAGCTGTCGCACGAGATCGAGGTGCTGGACGAGGCGCTGAAGGTTTCAGAGGAGGACATCGCCAAGTTGCAGGCCAAGCTGCGCGAGGCGCGGACCCGGCAGAACAGCCTGGTCACGCGCATGGAAAGTGCCCACAATCGGCTGCGGATGCGCGAAGCCTATGCCGGCGAAAAGGTGAACGAGGCCTTTGCCCGTTTCGACATGCTGGAGCGCCGGGTGGACATGGCCGAAGGGCGCGCCGACGCCCTGGGCATGGGGCAGGGCAAGAAGAGCCTGGAGGAAGAGATTGCCGACCTTCAGTCCGCCGACAGGGTGGACGCCGAACTGGCGGCGCTGAAGGCGAGCATGAACAGCTGCAGGGGGGCATGAGGTGATGGAAGATATCATCGTCCCGATCGCCATAGTGGGCATGCTGTTCATCGGCATGCCCTGGCTGATCCTGCACTATACGACCAAGTGGAGGCAGTCGCCCAAGATCACCGATGAGGATGAGCAGTTGCTGGACGAGCTGCACCTGCTCGCCCGGCGGCTGGAGGACAGGTTGCAGACGGTCGAGCGGATCGTCGCGGCCGATAACCCTGATTTCCGGCCTGATTTCCGCACCGATTTCCGTCCATCGCGCCCGCCGCAGGACGACGGCTACGATTTCGACCGCCAAAATCTCCAAGGGAGGAACTGACATGGCTGCCCGCCGCACCAAATTCTACCTCGACAAGCAGAATGGCAAATGGATGGGCGTGTGCGCCGGCATTGCCGACTATACCGGCGTCGATGTGACGTGGGTCCGGGTCGGCGCGGTGCTGGTCACGTTGATGGGCGCCTTTCCCTGGTCGCTGATCGCCTATTTCGCCGCCGCCTATTTCGCCGAGAACAAGCCCGCGGGCCTTTATTCCGACCGGGATGACGAGAAATTCTGGCAGGGCGTGCGGTCCAACCCGGCGCGATCGGCGCGCGACGTCCGGTCCAAATTCCGCGACATCGACCGGCGGCTGGCGGACATCGAGGCTTTCTACACCAGCCGTAACCGCCGTCTGGCGGACGAGATCGACAGCCTGCGCTGAGCGTAATTGAGGAGGGACGGGATGAGCGAGCCTGTTTCGATGATGATCCTGGCGCTGAGCGGGCTGCTGGCGCTGACGATCGTTGCGTTGGCGGCGTTGCGGGGCTGGAGCGGATGGCTTGAGCTGAAGCGCGCGGAGCTGGGGCGAGCGGGTGGCGAGACGCCGCCTTCGGCCAACGCGCGGATAGAGGTGGCGGACCTTAAGGAACGCATCCGCAAGCTGGAGGCGATCGCGGCGGGCGTGGATATTTGAGAGGAAAAGCGGCTTTCGCACGCCGCTTTTCCGCCTATATGCGATGGCATGACCGATGTGCCCGCCCTTGCCGATCTTCAGGAAGAATATGAATTTCTGGATGCCGATGACCGCTATCGGTTGCTGATCGACCTGGGCCGCGCGCTGGAGCCGATGCCCGACGCGCTCAAGACCGACGCGACGCTGGTGCGGGGCTGTTCGGCGGCGGTGTGGGTTTATCCCACCGTGCTTGACGATGGACGGCTGCATTTCCTGGCCGACAGCAACGCGGCGATTACCAAGGGGATCATCGCGCTGGTGCTGTTGACCGTGCAGGACCAGACGCCCGCCGTGATCAGCGCCGCCGACATCGAAGGGGCGCTTGCGCCGTTCGACCTCAAGAATCAGCTCAGCTCCAATCGGACACAGGGCATCCCCAATATGATCGCGCTTATCCGCCAGACCGCGGACCGCTACAGCTAGGGCGGAAACCTCCTGCCCAATACGCGTTCTCCTTTACGTATGCGAAACGGACAAGGGAGACGCGCGATGCGCGGCATTATGGCGCTGGCGGCGATTGGGCTGATCGCGGCCTGTTCGGGCGAGGATAAAGGCCCAACCCAGCGCGATCAGATCGGCCAGCAGTGGAAATATGAGGGCGGCGAAGGCAGCAAGGCGACGCTCGCCTATATCGGCAGCGCCAACAGCGTGCCGACCATGACGGCGGAGGACACATTTTCCGTTCTGCTGGTGCAGCCGACGCCTGAGGGCGGTGGCGAGGTGACGGTGAAGCTGGTCGGCGCGCCATTCAGCTGCGACCTGTCCGACTGCCGCGTCACGGCGACGACCGACGATGGCAAGCGCCATGAGTGGCGCGGGCGGATGACCGAGAACAAGGATGGGATTGCCGTGCTTCCCGCCGCCGGGGCTTATGAAGCGGTGCAGGGCAACAAGGTGGTGAAGGTCGATCTGGTCGTGGGGCCAAAGGACCAGAGTTTTCCCTTTGCGTTCAATGTGGCGGGGCTGGATTTGAAGCAGTGACGCGGTGCTGGAGGACCGTCATCCCAGCGGAAGCTGGGATCTTGGGAGAGGGCGCGGCATCCGGCCTGAGACTCCTGCCTTCGCTGGGGTGACGGAGAACAGAGGAACTGCGGGCATCACTCCTGCAATGATACGCCCGGACTCCTCGGATCGGCTGCGCCCTGCCAGTGGCCGTCGGGCGTGCGTTCAGCCGCGTTGGCCTTGAGGCCCATGGGGGCAATCGTCACTTTATGGCCCCAGGCTTCGAGCGGATCCTTCATCTTTTCCAGCGTCGTGCCCTTTTCGAGGACAAGGCCGTTGGCGTTGAAGAATTGCAGGCCGAGCGCAATCGAATCCTGTGCTGACAGGCCCCAGTCGAAATGGGCGATCAGCGCCTTTGCCACCTGCATGATGATGGTGCGCCCACCTGCCGCGCCAACGGTGAAGACGGGCGTGCCCTTTGCATCATAGACAATGGTCGGCGACATGGAGGAAAGGGGGCGCTTGCCCGGCTCCACCCGGTTGGCGACGGGCGCGCCGTCCTTTTCCGGCGTGAAGCTGAAATCGGTCAGTTCATTGTTCAGGATGACGCCATTCGCGATCAGCTGGCTGCCGAAGAAGCTTTCGATGGTGGACGTCCAGGCGGCGATGTCACCATTGCGGTCGACCGCGACGAAATGGCTGGTGCCGCTTTCCGGTTGCGGCTGGGCGGTGGTGCGCGGCTGTGCACCCGGCGGCGTGCCGGGGCGATAGTCGTTGAGCGCGCGGCCTAGCGCGATCCGGGCGGAGCGTTGCTTGAGATAGGTGGGGTCGATAAGGCCCGCGATCGGCACGGATACATAGTCGGGATCGCCCAGCCATGTTTCGCGGTCGGCATAGGCGAGGCGCATGGCTTCGCCGATGACGTGCCAGGAACGGGCATCGTCCTTGCCCCATTGCCCCAGCGGAAAGCGTTCGACCATGCCCAATATCTGGAGGACGGTGACGCCCCCCGATGAAGCCGGACCCATGCCGCAGATGGTGTAGGCGCGATACGGGCCGCAGACGGGCTTGCGGGTCTTCACCTGATAGGCGGCAAGGTCGGCCTCCGTCATCGGCACGGGATTTTTGGGCGCATTGGTGACGGTGCTGGCGATCGTCCGCGCCATTTCGCCGATATAGAAGGCGTCGGGCCCCTCTGCGGCGATGCGGCGGAACAGGGCGGCGAGCGGCGGATTTTTGAGCGTCGTGCCGATGGGGGCGGGCGCGCCGTCGATCCAGAAATATTTCTGGATCTCCGGGAAGTCGGCCCAGACAGGGGCCACCGCCTTCATCGCGGTGTCGAGCCGCTGGCGCACTTCGAAACCGTCTTCGGCGAGGCGGATCGCCGGATCGAACAGGGTGGCCCACGGGAGCTTGCCCCATTTGCGGTGCGCTTCCCAGGCGAGGCGCAGATTGCCCGGCACGCCGACCGAATAGCCGCCGGGCCAGGCCGAGCGGAAGGAGAGCGGCTGGCCATCCGGGCCGAGGAAACGATCGGGCCGCGCCGCTGCCGGAGCGGTTTCGCGGCCGTCGAGCGATTCGAGCAGGCCCGTCTCGCCATCATGGTGCATCAGGAAGCCGCCCCCGCCGATGCCGCTATTATGGGGTTCGACGACGTTGAGGGCGAGCATCATGGCGATGGCCGCATCCGTGGCGCTGCCGCCCCGGCGCAGCATCTCCTGTCCGGCGGCGGCGGCGCGCGGGTCGGCGGCGGACACGGTGGCGTTGAGCGCGACCGGCTCCCGCGCTGCAAGCGGCGCGGCGGGCAGGAGGGCGAGGGCGATTGGGGCCAGCAGCGTGGCGAGGCGGAACGTCATGCGCGCCACCCTATCGTCCGTCCCCCGCGCTGCAAGTCCTTCAGATCAGGCGTCGATGCCGATGACCTGGCCGATATGGGTGAAGCCGTCGCGTGCCATCAGCTTTTTGAGGCCCGCATTGATCCGCCTGGGCAGATGAGGCCCTTCATAGACCAGCGCGCTGTATAGCTGGATCAGGCTGGCCCCGGCGCGCAGCCGGGCATAGGCCTGCTCTGCCGTGGCGATGCCGCCGACGCCGATCAGCGGCAGGCGATCGCCCAATATTGCACGGAAATCGCGTAGCCGCTGGAGCGAAAGGTCCGTGAGCGGCGCGCCGGACAGGCCGCCGCTTTCCCCTGCATGCCGAGACCGGAGCGCTGGCCGGGAAATGGTGGTGTTGGACACGATCAGCGCGTCGACCCGATGGTCGAGGCAGGCGGCGGCGATATCTTCGATATCGGCCGGCTCCAGATCCGGCGCCACCTTGAGGAAGATGGGCGTCTTGTCGGCACCCCGCGCGGCCATGACGGCCCCCAGCAGCTGGTCGAGCGCGGCGCGATCCTGCAAGGCGCGCAGGCCCGGCGTGTTCGGCGATGAGATGTTGACCGTCAGATAGTCGGCAAGCGGCGCCATGCAGGTGACGCCGGTCACATAATCGGCGATCCGGTCGGCCGCGTCCTTGTTCGCGCCGATATTGATGCCGACCACGGGCGCGGGGCCGTCCCCTGCCGGACGGCGGCGCTTGGCGACGCGTTCGGCCGCCGCTGCGAGGCCGCCATTGTTGAAGCCCATGCGATTGATGACCGCGCGATCCTCGACCAGGCGGAAAAGGCGCGGCTGGGGATTGCCCGGCTGCGGCATCGGGGTCAGCGTTCCCAGCTCGGTAAAGCCAAAGCCCAGCCCGTGCATCTTGTGGGCGACCAGCCCTTCCTTGTCATATCCTGCAGCGAGGCCGACCGGATTGGGGAAGTGGATGCCCGCGACTGTCTGCGCCAGCGCCGGATCCGGGCGGGCCGGGGCCGGGTTCGGCATCAGGCGAAGCAGCGCGATCGAAAGATGATGCGCGCGTTCGGCATCGAGAGCGAAGAACAGGGGGCGGACGAGGCTGTAGAACATGGCGCGCGCTATGCCAGCGCGTAAGGCCGCCGTCGAGTCGTTGTGGCAAGAACGCAACAGCTGCTCGGGAAGGGGATCTGGAACGCCATTTGGAGCAGAATCGTCCCGATTCAGACCGGCTCATGTCCGATCCATCCAATCATCCTTCTCCGATTCGGACTTATGAGAGTCCTGCGACCCGAAGGCTCTAAGCCATTTGGCTGACGAGACCTTTTACTGACCCGGCGGATAAAACCGCCGGGTCATTTTTTTGCGAAGCGGTTCGTAAAAAATCCTCTCTCCCTTCCATCGCTCTTGCGCGGGCGGAAAGAAGCTTCATAGTAGGCGGCAGGGGTGAATATGGGGCTATATCGCGACAGGCCGTCCGGGGGGATGCAAAGCATTTCGTCAAATAGCGCGGAGACGCCGCTTTCCTATATGGTAGAAGCGGCACAGGGGCCGGTACGACTACGCTATTTCGCGCCTCCCGAACATTTGCGGGCTTATTTCGGATCGCTGTATATCTTCACCGAAAGCGCCAGCCATTATTCGGATGTGACCCGTGCCGATGTGCCGCAGCTGCGCTTCATGGTGCAGGGCAGCGGCAATTATCATTTCCACGATGGAAAGACGAAGCCGACGCCTGAAGTCTGCCTGTTGGGTCCGACGCTGGGCGCGACGCGTTTTGAACTGGATGGCCCTGCCCACGTCATTGGCGTGTCGCTCCTGCCTGCGGGCTGGGTGAGCCTGGAAGGGGGTGATGCCAGCGCGCTGGCGGACCGGCTGCGCGACCTGAGCATCGAACATGAGGGCGCGCTTGCGGCATTGCTGTCCCGGTTGCGAACCGTCGATGACGCGGAGGTTGTCGCGGACCATTGCTGGTCCGCGCTGGACCAATGGGTGGCTCCGCTGCCCGATACGACCTGGCGGCTGCTGGAAGCGGTGGATGGTTGGTTGATGGGCGAAGGATCGCCGCGGATCGAGGCGCTGGTCGAGCGGACCGGGCTGTCGCCGCGTCAACTCGCACGGTTGACCAACCGCTATTATGGCTGCCCGCCCAAGCTGCTCGCGCGGAAATATCGAGCGCTTCGGTGCAGCGCGCGCATCGCGCTGGACGGCCATAGCTGGCAGGAATTATGCGAGGACGGGCGCTTTTACGACCAGTCCCATTTTATCCGGGAGATCAAGCATTTCATTGGATTGACCCCGCACCAGTTGCAGACAGAGCCGACCGCGGTGGCGCAATTGACGCTGCTGCGGCGTTCGCTGGGCGGCGACGTAGCGGTGCTGAACCGCTTCAGCTGATCTGCCAATCTGCGCAAAAATGGCTTGATTCCGAGGGGCCGCGCGACCACATGAGTAATCGGATTGATTCGATCCGATTTGAGAATGGTTCGCAACGCAGGGCGCTTTGTCGATATGAGGCTGTCGAGTTTCGCAGATTATGCCGTGGTGCTGATGTCCGCCGCCGCACGCCATTGCGGCGCGGCGCGGATGAATGCGACCACGCTGGCGGCTGAAACCGGCATCCCGCTTCCCACCGCGCAGAAGCTGGTGAGCCGCCTGTCGGCCGCCGGGCTGCTGGAATCGAGCCGTGGTACGGGCGGCGGGGTAAGGCTGGCACGACCGCCAGCGACTATCACGCTCGCCGATGTGGTCGAAGCGGTAGAAGGGCCGATCGCCATGACCGCCTGCGCCGAACATGGCGCGCATGACTGTTTGCTGGAGCAGGAGTGCCGCGTCCGGCCGCATATGAACGTGGCCAATGACGCGATCCGATTGGCGCTGGCAGGCGTCACGATCGCCAGCCTGACACAAGACATGCCCCAACCTCCGTTCGTTTCGAGCCCCTTGACGCCGCCTGAGGCGTTGCTTCCGGCCGATGAAGTCGAGAAACAAACCGCGCTATGACCGAAGAGACCACCACCATCCGCAACCTGGAAGCGCATGAGGCGGCGACACGCGCCTCCACCTATGAACATGGCTGGTCCTCCGCCATCGAACAGGATTTCGCGCCCAAAGGGCTGAACGAGGATACGGTCCGCTTCATTTCGGCCAAGAAGAAGGAGCCGGAATGGCTGCTGGAATGGCGGTTGAAGGCGTTCCGGTTGTGGCAGACGATGGAAGCGCCCGACTGGGCCAAGCTCAACGTGCCGCCGATCGATTATCAGGACGCCTATTATTATGCCGAGCCCAAGAAAAAGGCGGAGCTGAATTCGCTGGACGAGGTCGATCCGGAGATTTTGGCGACCTATCAGAAGCTGGGCATTCCCATCGCCGAGCAGGAAGTGCTGGCGGGGGTCAAGGGCAGCCGCAAGGTTGCCGTCGATGCAGTGTTCGACAGCGTGTCCGTCGCCACCACTTTCCGCAAGGAACTGGAGGAAGCGGGGGTCATCTTCCGTTCGATCAGCGAGGCGGTGCGCGAATATCCGGAGTTGATCCGCAAGTGGCTGGGCAAGGTCGTGCCGATGCACGACAATTATTTCGCCACATTGAACTGCGCGGTCTTTTCCGACGGCACCTTTGTCTACATCCCCAAGGGCGTGCGTTGCCCGATGGAGCTTTCCACCTATTTCCGCATCAATGCGGAGAATACCGGGCAGTTCGAACGCACGCTGATCGTCGCGGACGAGGGCAGCTATGTTTCCTATCTGGAAGGCTGCACCGCGCCGATGCGCGACGAGAACCAACTGCACGCCGCCGTGGTCGAGCTGGTCGCGCTGGACGATGCGGAGATCAAATATTCGACCGTCCAGAACTGGTATCCGGGCGACGAGAACGGCAAGGGCGGCATCTATAATTTCGTGACCAAGCGGGCGCTGTGCCAGGGCAAGAACAGCAAGGTCAGCTGGACGCAGGTGGAAACCGGCAGCGCGATTACATGGAAATATCCCAGCTGCGTGCTGAACGGCGAGAATAGCGTGGGCGAATTCTACTCGGTGGCGCTCACCAACAACATGCAGCAGGCCGATACCGGCACCAAGATGATCCATAACGGCAAGGGTTCGCGATCGACCATCGTGTCGAAGGGAATTTCAGCAGGACGCAGCAACAACACCTATCGCGGTCTCGTGCGCGTCGCGCCGGGTGCGGAGGGCGTGCGCAACTTCACTCAGTGCGACAGCCTGCTGCTGGGCGACCAGTGCGGCGCGCATACCGTGCCCTATATCGAAGTGCGCAACCCCAGCGCCCAGATCGAGCATGAGGCGACCACCAGCAAGATCAGTGACGACCAGCTGTTCTATGCGATGCAGCGCGGGCTGGATGCGGAGAGCGCGGTCGGGCTGATCGTCAACGGCTTTGCGCGCGAAGTGCTGCAACAGCTGCCGATGGAGTTCGCGGTCGAGGCACAGAAGCTGCTCGGCATTTCACTTGAAGGATCGGTGGGCTGAGGCCCCCAAAGATACCAGGGAAGAGAATTTTGAGCGACGAAGACGATATTCAGGATGCCCTGGCCGATTTCGCGGAAGATGTCGGCAATGGCCAGTCATGGACCGCCGCGATCCGTATCCTGACCGAGGATTATGAGCTGGAAGAGGGCGAGCTGGAAGAGCGCGCCCGCAAGGATTTCGGCGATCTCGACGCCTATCAGGCGGAGTGCCGTGCTGCGCTTGAAGCCGGGGACGTAGCCTTTACCGAGAAGCTGCGGACCGACAAGGCGTTTCACAAGGCGAAGGCGCCCAACCTCGCCCGCATGGGGCCGGTGACCGAATTCGTGACCGGATTGCTGGAAAAGGGATCGCCTGAACCGGGTGCGGACTGGTGGCCATATATGCCGATCAAGCGGCATATCGACACGCTGTTCCCCGCGCCGGGCGATGTGCGGGACATGGCCTTCTGGACCGCGCGGACGCTTCAGCGCGCGCATAAGGGTTGAATACATGCTGACGATCGAGAAGCTGACTAACGAGATTGACGGCAAGGCGATCCTGAAGGGTCTGTCGCTGTCCATCAATCCGGGCGAGATCCATGCGATCATGGGGCCGAACGGCGCGGGCAAGTCCACGCTGGCCTATACGCTGGGCGGCCGCCCCAATTATGAAGTGACGGGCGGCAGCGCGACCTTCGACGGCAAGGACCTGTTCGAGCTGGAGCCGCATGAGCGCGCCGCCGCCGGGCTGTTCCTTGGCTTTCAATATCCGGTCGAGATACCCGGCGTTTCCAACCTGCAATTCCTGCGCGAAAGCCTCAATGCGCAGCGCCGCGCGCGGGGCGAGAAGGAATTGAACGGCGGCGAGTTCATCCGCCTTGCCAAGGAAAAGGCGGCGCTGCTGGGTCTCGACATGGAGATGCTCAAGCGGCCGGTGAATGTCGGCTTTTCTGGCGGTGAGAAGAAGCGCGCCGAAATGGTGCAGATGGGGATCCTCGATCCCAAGCTGGCGATATTGGACGAAACCGACTCGGGGCTCGACATCGACGCGCTCAAGATCGTGGGCGCGGGCATCAACGCGATCATGCGGCGGCCCGACAAGGCGGTGCTGCTGATCACCCATTATCAGCGGCTGC
Organism: Sphingobium sp. MI1205; assembly: GCF_001563285.1. Taxonomy (NCBI): domain Bacteria; kingdom Pseudomonadati; phylum Pseudomonadota; class Alphaproteobacteria; order Sphingomonadales; family Sphingobiaceae; genus Sphingobium; species Sphingobium sp. MI1205. The sequence goes on along the minus strand of NZ_CP005188.1, from coordinate 3,156,819 downwards.
TGGACTATGTGAAGCCGGACTTCGTGCATGTGCTGGCGGGTGGCCGGATCGTGAAATCGGGCGGGCCGGAACTGGCGCTGGAACTGGAGCGCGAAGGCTATGCCGAGGTAGTCGGGGCCGAGGTGGTCGCCGCGTGACCGCTCTTGCTCTGCCGACCCGCCGTCAGGAAGAATGGCGCTACAGCGATCTGGAGGCTGTCGCCTCTGTCTGGCCTTTGCCTGCGCCGACGCGGATTGATGTGCCCGAAGGTGAAACCGCGCGCCATCATCTGTTGCAGAACGCAGGCGATGGGGCGGTGGCGGTGCATGATTATGTCATCACCATTGCTGACGGGGCGCGGTGCGACTTTCATGTGCTCAATGTCGGGGGCAAGCTGGGGCGCGTGACCTTTGCCGTGACGCTGGGCAAGGGCAGCCATTTCGAGCTGAACGGCGCGATCATCGGCGGCGGGGATCAGGTGCTAGAGATCATCACCTCCGTCACCCATGCCCAGCCTGACGCCACCAGCGGGCAGACGATCCGGTCGATCCTGGGGCAGCGTGCAACCGGCAGCTATCTGGGCAGTATCAACGTCGCGCGCGATGCGCAGCGCACGGATGCCTTCCAGTCGGTGAAGGCCATGCTGCTGGACCGCACGGCGACGGCGAACGCCAAGCCGGAGCTGGAAATCTACGCCGATGACGTCAAGTGCGCCCATGGCGCGACCGTTGGCGAACTGGACAAGCAGGCGCTGTTCTACATGGCGTCGCGCGGCATGGACCCGGCGACGGCCAAGACGCTGCTGCTGAAGGCCTTTGTCGCTGGCGTGTTCGACGATGTCACCGACGAAGCGGCGAAGGACAGGCTGGAAGCGGCGGCGATCGCCAAGCTGGAGGCGCTGGTATGACGGAACTGGCCCAAGGGCTGCGGTTGCGGGATGAATTTCCCGGCGTCGGCAACTGGCATTATCTCGACAGTGCCGCCACCGCGCAGAAGCCCAATGCCGTGATCGACGCCATCGCCCGCGCCTATGGGCCGGACTATGCGACGGTGCATCGCGGCGTCTATGAGCGGTCGGCGAACATGACGCTGGCCTATGAAGCGGCGCGGCACAAGGTTGCAGACTTCATCGGCGCGCAGTCGGACAGTGAGATCGTCTATGTCCGGGGTGCGACAGAAGGGATCAACCTTGTCGCGCAAAGCTGGGCGGGGACGCAGTTGAAGGCAGGCGACCGCATCCTGCTGTCCTGCCTTGAGCATCACAGCAATATCGTGCCGTGGCAAATCGTCGCGGAAAAAGTCGGCGCACATATCGATGTCGTGCCGCTGACCACGGACGGCAAGATCGATCTGGACGCGATGCGCGGGATGATCACGCCGCAGCATCGCATGGTCGCGCTGGCCCATGTATCCAACGTGCTGGGTAGCGTGCTGGACGTGCGCCGCGCCGCCGACATTGCGCACATGGTCGGTGCAAAGATCCTGATCGATGGCTGTCAGGCAGTGCCGCGCCTTGGCGTTGATGTGCAGGCGCTCGATTGCGATTTCTACGTCTTTTCCGCGCACAAGCTTTATGGCCCGACCGGCATCGGCGTGCTGTGGGGCCGCAAGGAACTGCTGGACGCCATGCCGCCTTATCAGGGGGGCGGATCGATGATCGACAAGGTGACGTTCGAAAAGACGACCTATGCGCCGCCGCCGACCCGGTTCGAGGCGGGGACGCCGCACATCACCGGCGTGGTCGGGCTGTCCGCCGCGATCGACTATGTGCGGGGCATCGGGCTTGACGCGATCCACGCCCATGAATGCGCGCTGGTGGGCAAGGCGCGCGCGGCGCTGGAAAGCCTGAACAGCGTCCGTGTCTTCGGGCCGGAGGATAGCGCCGGAATCCTCTCCTTCGAGGTCGAGGGGGTGCATCCGCATGATGTGGGCACCATATTGGATGAAACGGGCGTCGCGATCCGCGCCGGACATCATTGCGCCCAACCGCTGATGCGCCATCTGGGCGTCGAAGCGACCGCACGGGCCAGTTTCGGCATTTATAGCGACGACAGCGATGTGGATGCGCTGGTCCTGGGACTTGAGCGAGTGAGGAAAATCTTCGGATGAGCGAAGAGCGCAAGATATTGGTGGAAGAAGTCGAAGCGGTGGACATGCCGCCCAAGGCGCGCGTCGAGGAGGTGGCAGAGGCCGCCCCCCGCCAGCGCGACTATCTGGACGGATTCCTGAGCGCCGGTCCCGCCGAAACGCCCAAGGGCGAGCCGGGCGGCAGCCTGTATGACGCGATCATCGACGCGCTGAAGGAAATTTACGACCCTGAAATCCCGGTCAACATCTATGACCTGGGCCTGGTCTATGGCGTCGATGTGACGGAGGACGGCCATGCGGTCGTCACCATGACGCTGACGACGCCGCACTGCCCGGTCGCTGAATCGATGCCGGGCGAAGTCGAATTGCGCGTGGGCGCTGTGCCCGGCGTGGGGGACGCGCAGGTGAACCTTGTCTGGGATCCGCCATGGGACCCGCAGAAAATGTCGGACGAGGCCAAGCTTGAACTGGGAATGCTCTGATGACCATTGAGACCAAGACCCGCGCCCGCCCCGCCGCCGTCATCCTGACGCCTAGCGCTGAGGCGCGTATCGCCGAACTGATGGGCAAGGCGCCCGAAGGAGCGATCGGCGTCAAGCTGTCCACGCCGCGCCGTGGCTGTTCGGGCCTTGCCTATTCGGTCGATTATGTGACCGAGGAAGCGAAGTTTGACGAGAAGATCGAGACGCCCGGCGGCACCTTCTACATTGACGGCGGTTCGGTGCTCTATCTCGTCGGGTCGACGATGGATTGGGTGGAGGATGACTTCACCGCTGGTTTCGTCTTCAACAATCCCAATGCCAAGGGCAGCTGCGGCTGCGGCGAGAGCTTTACCGTTTAATCCGGAAGGCTGGCTCTATGCCCCATATGCTGATCCTGGGCATGGGCTACACTGCCTCCCGCCTTGCAGCGCGGCTGCATGCGCAGGGCTGGCAGGTTACCGGCGTGCGACGCGCCGCCGATGCGCAGGCGATCGCCTTTGATGACGAGAGCGCGGTGTACGCCGCCGTTGCCCGCGCTACCCATATCCTTTCGTCCGTGCCGCCCGAGGGCGAGGCCGATCCCGTGCTGACCCGCTATGGCGCTGCGATCGCCGCAGCGCCCGCGCTGTGGACCGGCTATCTGTCCTCCACGGGCGTTTATGGCGATGCTTCGGGGGCCTGGGTGGATGAAGACAGCCCTACCGGATCCGGGCGGCGCGGGGCGCGGGTGCGGGCGGATGCCGATTGGGGCGCGCTGCGTCCCGACATGCGTCGGTTTCGCCTGCCGGGTATTTACGGGCCGGGCCGGAGCGCGCTGGATCGGGTGCGGGAGGGACGCGCGCATCGCATCGACCTGCCCGATCAGGTGTTCAGTCGCGCCCATGTGGATGACATCGTTTCGGGCATCGTCGCGTCGTTCGACGGGCCGCCGGGGATTTATAATCTTTCCGACGATCTGCCCTGCGCCCAAAACCGCCTTATCGAAGCGGCTTGTGCGATGCTGGGCCGTCCCGAGCCGCCGCTGCTGACACTGGAACAGGCGGGGCTGTCGCCGATGGCGCGGTCCTTCTATGCCGAGAACCGGCGGGTTGCGAATGGGCGGGCCAAGCGGCTGCTGGGCTGGTCCCCGCGCTATCCGACCTACCGCGAGGGGCTTGCCGCCTGCCTTGCACAAGCGGGCTGACACGGTTCGGCGCGTTGCTTACGCCGCGTTAACCAAATGCCGCGATGGGTGGTCCCACAGCTTTGCAGGGACCATCATCCATGGAATCGATAGACCGCCAATTCGCCGCGCTCAGCCTGCGGATGAGCCGCCTGCCGACGCCGGAACGTGCGGCCTGCGCGCCGCAGTCGCTCGCCAGCCTGATCGACCGCGTGAATGCGGCCAAGCGGCATTATGAGGCGGGCCTGCGCCGTTAAGCGGATTTCGCCCGCAGCGCGATCACCATGCCCCCGACGGCGAGCAGCGCGCCCGCCGCGCTGAGCGTGGTCCAGCGATAGCCCTCCAGCACGGTTGATATCAGCATCGCGATGACCGGGATCAGCACGCTGGTATAGGCGGCGCGGCCTGGCCCTACGCGCTGGATGAGCTGGAAATAGAGGGGGAAGGTGATGACCGACCCGGCGATCCCCAGCCATGCAATGCCCAGCAGATAGCCCGCGCGCCATTCCATCACCGGCGGGCCGACTGTCGCCCAGGCATAGGCCGCGTCGATCATGCTGCCGATCAGCATCGCCCAGGTAAGTACGGTCGCCATCGGCAGGCGGCGGGCGATCTGCATGCCCTGCATCACATTGGCGGCCGATGCGCTCAGCAGACCCGCGACGCTCAGGACGATGCCCACCAGCACGGCGTCAGCCGATACCGGGGCGGCGCGATATTCGCGCAGCAGCAGCAACGCTATCCCCGCGATCGCCACGATCGAGCCAGTGATGAAGGCGCGGCTGACCGGCTGGCGAAAGGCGATCCAGGCGATGATGCTGTTGGGGATCAGCAGCAGTGCATAGACCGTCGCGACGATGCCGGACGTCAGATAATGTTCAGCGCGATAGACGAAGTTGAAGTTGAGGACGAACTGCGCAAGGCCGAGCAGCGCGGCAAAGGCAATGCCGGCTGGCGGCAGGCGCAGGGGTACGCGCCGCGCAAGCGCGAACAGCGCCATGCCCGCCGCGCCCAGCAGGAAGCGGTAACAAACCGACCAGCTGGGCGGGACCGCGGCGAGCTGGTCGCGAATGACGATCCAGGTGGAACTCCAGATGACGACCACGAGCAGGAAGGGCAGCACCACGCCGCCCTTCGCTTCCTGGCCGTTCACGGCAGTGCCTTCAGCGCATCGGCGAGCGGGCGGACGCTGGCGGCGTCCTGTGCCCAGTTGGTGACGAGGCGCGCGGCCCCTTCGCCCCAGTCGTAAAAGTCGAACCCTTGCGCGCGCAGGCTGGCGGCCTCTTTGGGCGACAGGCGGATGAACAGTTCGTTCGCCTGAACCGGATGAAGCAGGCGCGTCGGCACGGAGAGCGCCAATGCTGTTGCTGCGGCGTTGGCGGAGCGGGCGTTGCGAAGCCAGAGGCCGTCTTCCAGCAACGCGAGTATCTGTGCGGCGAGGTAGCGGCCCTTGGACAGCAAATGGCCGCCGCGCTTGCGCCAGCGGGCTGCCTCCGCCACGCGCGCGTCCGCCTGCGGCCCAAAGAACAGCAATGCTTCGCCCGCCATGCCGCCATTCTTGACGCAGCCAAAGGTCAGGATGTCCACGCCGGCGCGCCATGTGACATCGCCGGGATGGCAATCCAGAGAGGCGATGGCGTTGGCGAATCGCGCGCCATCCATGTGCAGCCCAAGCCCATGGCCGCGCGCGACCTGACCGATCGCCGCGACCTCATCGGGCGTGTAGGCCAGGCCATATTCAGTCGCCTGGGTGATGCTGATCGCGCGGGCGGGAACTTGATGCACATCGGGCCGGATCGCCTTCAGCCGCTCGACCAGAATGACCGGCGACAGCTTTGCGCCTTCGCCGGGCAGGGCCATCAGGGTCGCGCCATGGGTGTAAAAGCCGGGCGCACCGCACTCATCGACGACGATATGCGATTCTTCATGGCAGAATATCCCGCCATAGGGCGGGCAGAGGCAGGCCAGCGCGATGCTGTTGGCGGCGGTGCCGGTGGTGACCCACAGGGCGCGGACGGGCGCATCGAACAGGTCCGAAAATGCACCGTCCAGCCGCGCGCTCCACGCGTCGCCGTCATAGCCATGATCGGCCTGATCGGCGGCGGCGATGGCGGCCATCACATCCGGGCAGACGGGCGTCGCATTGTCGGAAAAATAATGCATGGACGCGGGATAGAGACCGCGCCGCCCCGCGCCAAGATGCCAGCCAAATCGCAGCGGCCCTTTCGCCGCTGAAATAAATTGGTCAGTATTAATGACCAATTGTCTCATCCAGCCGTTTGTGACATAGGCGGCCCCGTCCTACCCCGAAGGAGCATAGATTATGGACGTCCAGCAGAAGTCGCGCTTTACCGTCATCCCGAGCAGCAAGGCTGTATCGGCTGACCAGCGCGCAATATTGCTGGAAGATCCGGGCTTCGGGCGGTTGTTCACCGACCATATGGTGACGATTCGCTACACCGAGGGACAGGGATGGCATAGCCATGTCGTTGGCCCGCGCGAGCCGTTCCAACTCGATCCTGCCTGTGCCGTGCTGCATTATGCGCAGGAAATCTTCGAAGGCATGAAGGCCTATCGCCGGGAAGATGGCAGCATCGCCATGTTCCGGCCGGAGGAAAATGCCCGCCGCTTCGCCGAATCGGCCGAGCGCATGGCGATGCCGGTCCTGCCTGAGGATGTTTTCCTGGAGGCGGTCGAGGAACTGGTGAAGATCGACGCCGACTGGATTCCGGGCGGCGAGGGCAGCCTGTACCTGCGCCCCTTCATGTTCGCGAGCGAGAGCTTCCTGGGCGTGCGCCCGGCGGCGGAATATATCTTCTGCGTCATCGCCTCGCCTGCAGGCGCCTATTTCAAGGGCGGCAAGAAGGCGGTCACGCTGTGGGTGTCCGAACATTATACCCGCGCGGCTAAGGGCGGCACGGGCGCGGCCAAGTGCGGCGGCAATTACGCCGCCAGCCTGGTGGCGCAGTCGGAAGCGACGCGGCATGGCTGCGATCAGGTCGTCTTCCTGGACGCGGCCGAACATAAATGGGTCGAGGAACTGGGCGGCATGAACGTCTTCTTCGTCATGGATGACGGGGCGATCGTCACGCCGCCGCTGTCGGGTACGATCCTGCCCGGCATCACCCGCAACAGCATCATCACTCTCGCCCGTGCCAAGGGGCATGAGGTGCGCGAGGAACTTTACAGCTTTGCCCAGTGGCGCGCGGATGCGGCCAGCGGCAAGCTGCGCGAAGCCTTTGCCTGCGGCACGGCGGCAGTCGTCACTGCCATCGGCACGGTGAAGAGTGCCGAGGGCGATTTCACCATCGGCAACGGCGACGGCGGGATCGTCACCGAAGCGCTGCGGGCCGAATTGACGGGCATCCAGCGCGGAAGCGTGGCCGACCCGGCTGGCTGGGTGCGCAAGCTGTAGGGACTGTCGCCCCGTTCGGGCTGAGCCTGTCGAAGCCCGTCGCCGGATTTGAGGTAGAAAGGCCCTTCGACAAGCTCAGCACGAGCGGAGTATTGGCAGTGGGCTGGCGCTTCCCAATTCCTTCCCAAACGCCTAGACAGGCGGCATGCAAAATTTTGATGTGGTCATCTTGGGCGCGGGTCTGGTTGGGCTGACCCTTGGCATCGCTCTTTCGGGTCATGGCGTGCGGTGCGCCGTCATCGACCCGGCCGATCCGGTGGAAACAAGCGCAGTGGGCTTTGACGGGCGCGTTTCGGCCATCAGCTCGACCAGTCACGCCATGCTGTCGGCAATCGGCGTCACCGCCTTTCTGGAAGGCAAGGGCTGCCCCATCGACCGGATCTGGGTGAGCGATGGGCTGGAGCCGGGTGCGCTCGATTTTGCGCCCGACCCTGATGACGGCGTGATGGGAACCATGTTCCCCAATCGCGAGCTGCGCATCGCACTGGCCCAAGCGGCGGAAAAGGCGGAGAAGCTGAACCGTTTCCAGCCCGACCGCGCAACCCATGTCGATCGCAATTCCGATGGCGTGACGCTGACATTGGCGAGCGGAGCGGTGTTGCACGGCGCGCTGCTGGTGGCAGCGGAGGGGCGCAACAGTCCCACGCGGGAAGCGGCCGGAATTCGCACCACGCGCTGGCAATATAAGCATACGGCCATGGTGACGGCGATCGACCATGAGGTGCCCCACGCCAACACCGCTTACGAGATTTTCTATCCCGGCGGTCCCTTCGCGCTGCTGCCGATGCTGCCGGGCACCCGATCCGCCATCGTGTGGACCGTGCCTACCGAGCAGGCGCCGGTGATGCTCAAGCTTTCCGAGCGGGCGTGGCTGGCGGAGGCGCAGAAACGGATGGGCGGGTTCCTGGGCGAGATTTCGCTCGCCGGGCCACGGTCCAGCTATCCACTGGGCTTTCATCATGCGGCGCGGATCACTGACACGCGGCTGGCGCTGGTGGGCGACAGCGCGCATGCGATCCACCCGATCGCGGGGCAAGGCCTTAATCTGGGCTTCCGCGACGTCGCGGCGCTGGTTGAAGTGCTGGTCGAAGGAATGCGGTTGGGGCTGGACCCCGGCGACGCGCAGTTGCTGGCCCGCTATCAGCGCTGGCGCGGACTGGACGCCATGTCGGTCAGCGTGGCGATGGACGGGCTGGTCCGGCTGTTCGACGTGCCGGGCCGCCTTCCTTCGCTGGTCCGTCGCGCGGGGCTGGCGGCGGTGCAGCGCACGTCGGTGCTCAAGAACCGCTTCATGGCCGAAGCGCGCGGGGAATCCGGCGCGCTGCCCAAGTTGCTGATCGGCGAAATGGTTTAAATCGAAAGGTTTAATAGCGGCGGCAACCTTCTCCTTTTATAGCCAGTGCGCGGCGATGTTGCCGCGTATCGGAGGAGAAGAAAGCAGGTGTCATTTGCAGATGCGATCATCGCTCTTGGAGTGATGATCGCCTTTGCGACCTTGGTTCTCAAGATCGTGGAGGTTTCGCGCTCCAAATAGGATGTGCGACGGGCGGAGGCGCGCGGCAACGCGCCTCCAAACGAGCGAACCCCCGCTACGGCAATAGCGGGGGTTCTAGTATCGAAGGCCAAAAGCCCGTGACATTTGCCAAGTTGATATAAGCCAAGGTGCTTAGGATTTCAACATCATGTTGAAGTCACCCCAGCCCGCGCCCCAGCATGTCGCGGGCGAAGGCACCGCTATCGACCGCTTCGGCTACCCCTGACGGTTGGCGACCAGATTCTCCACCACTGACGGGTCAGCGAGCGTGCTGGTGTCGCCCAGAGCCTGCGCGGAAACCTCGCCTTCCGCGATCTTGCGCAGGATGCGGCGCATGATCTTGCCCGACCGGGTCTTGGGCAGGCTCGGCGCGAACTGGATGACGTCGGGCGTGGCGATCGGCCCGATTTCGGTACGCACCCAGGTAACGAGCGTCTTGCGCAGCTCGTCGCTCGGCTCCTCATGGGCGTTGAGCGTCACATAGGCGTAAATGCCCTGCCCCTTGATGTCGTGGGGAAAGCCTACCACGGCGGCTTCGGCCACGGCTTCGTGCAGCACCAGCGCGCTTTCGACTTCAGCGGTGCCCATGCGGTGCCCGGAGACGTTGATGACGTCATCGACCCGGCCGGTGATCCAGTAATAGCCGTCCGCGTCGCGGCGCGCCCCGTCGCCGGTCGTATATTTGCCGGGAAAGGTGGTGAAATAGGTCTGGAAGAAGCGCTCATGATCGCCCCAGACCGTGCGCATCTGGCCGGGCCAGCTTTGCGCGATGACCAGATTGCCTTCCGCCGCGCCGTCCAGCACCTTGCCCTCGCTATCGACGATCTGTGGCACCACGCCGGGCATGGGCAGCGTTGCCGAGCCGGGCTTGAGGTCGGTCGCCCCGGGCATGGGCGCGATCATCGCCGCGCCTGTTTCGGTCTGCCACCAGGTATCGACGATCGGGCAGCGATCCTCGCCCACGACATGATGATACCAGCGCCAGGCTTCGGGATTGATGGGTTCGCCCACGGTGCCCAGCAGGCGCAGCGACTTGCGGCTGGTCCTGGTGACGAATTCGTCGCCTTCCTTCATCAGCGCGCGCAGCGCCGTGGGCGCGGTGAAGATCGTCTGCACCTGATGGCGGTCCACCACTTCCCAGATGCGGCTGGGCGTCGGATGGTTGGGCACGCCTTCATACATCAGCGTGGTCGCGCCGTTCGCCAGCGGGCCATAGACGATGTAGCTGTGGCCCGTGACCCAGCCGATGTCGGCGGCGCACCAGTAGATGTCGCCCGGGCGATAATCGAAGCAGAGTTCGTGGGTCAGGCTGGCCCAGAGCAGATAGCCGCCGGTGGTGTGCAGCACGCCCTTGGGCTTGCCGGTCGAGCCGGAAGTGTAGAGGATGAACAGCGGGTCTTCCGCATTCATCGGTTCGGGCGCGCAATCGGCGGAAACCTTGGCGGCTTCCTCATGCAGCCAGAGGTCGCGGCCTTCCTGCATGGTCACGGCGCCGCCGGTCGCCTGCACGACCACCACCTTGTCAACGCTCGGGCAATCCTTGAGCGCGGCATCGACATTGGCCTTGAGCGGCACTTGTCTGCCCGCGCGGCAGCCTTCGTCGGCGGTGATGACGAGGGTGGAATCGCAATCGATGATGCGGCCGGCGAGCGCTTCGGGTGAGAAGCCGCCAAAGACCACGCTGTGGATCGCACCGATGCGGGCGCACGCGAGCAAGGCGAAGGCCGCCTCCGGGATCATCGGCAGATAGACGGTGATACGGTCGCCCTTCTTCGCGCCCGCGCTCTTCAGCACATTGGCGAAGCGGCAGACCTCTTCATGAACCTGCCTGTAGGTGTAACGGCGCGGTTCCGCATCGGGCGAATCCGGTTCCCAGATGATCGCGGTCTGGTCGCCGCGCTCGGCAAGATGCCTGTCGATGCAGTTGATGCTGACGTTGAGGACGCCGTCTGCAAACCATTTGACGCCGAAATCGGCTTCATTGAAGCTGCTTTCATCGGTTTTGGTCGGGAAGGTTGCCCAGTCGAGCCGCCTGGCCCGATCCAGCCAATAAGCATGAGAATCCTGGATCGATCGCTGATAATCCGTCTCCCGTCCGTCCCGGTCGAGCAACGCTGAAGCGGCCCATTCCGAAGGTACCGGGAAAAAATCATCAGACATCGGGCATCCTTTCCTTTGCGATCATCAGACCCTCTAGAGGCTGTATCCGGTCACCGGAAGCCAGGATCGCGCACGCGCCGCCAAAGTTTCCACCATTATCGCCCCTGGATTTAGCAGGAGCGAGCGATTTTGTCGCTTTTCGCGAAGGCTGGCTCCGCCTAACAGGAAGCCTATGTGGCAGCTTTTCCAATTCCCGCTTTGTCCCTTTTCTCGCAAGATACGCCTGCTGCTCGGCGAAAAGGGGGTGGGCTACGATCTGGTGCGCGAATCGCCCTGGGAGGCGCGTGACGAATTCCTGGACCTCAATCCCGCTGGCACGACGCCGGTCATGGTCGATGTCGAAAAGGGCGTCACACTGATCGACAGCCAGGCGATCTGCGAATATTTCGAGGAGACGGTGGAAAAATTCCCGCTGATCTCCGGCACGGCGGCGGGCCGGGCGGAGGTGCGGCGGCTGACCGCCTTTTTCGACCAGAATTTCTATGGCGATGTCGTCGGGCCGCTGCTGCACGAGCGGATGAAGAAGCGCCTGATCGAGCGTGCGCCCCCCGATGCCAGGGTGCTGCGCGAGGCAATGAAACGCGCCAATGTCCATATGGATTATATGGATTACCTGCTGGACCATCGCAGCTGGATGGCAGGCGGAACCATGAGCCTGGCCGACATTGCCGCGGCGGCGCATCTGTCGGTCGCGGATTATCTGGGCGGCATCGACTGGGCCGGGCATGAGACGGTGAAGCGCTGGTATGCAGGCTTCAAGTCGCGCCCGTCCTTCCGTCCTCTGCTGTCGGAACGGATGGAGGTGATCACCCCGCCGCCCCATTATGAAAAGCCGGATTTCTGAAATGCCGTTCCCCTCCGCTTGGCGGAAGGGAGGCGATCAGTCGATTTCCGCAGCCAGATAGACGCGGTTGCGGCCATGTTCCTTGGCGAGATACAGCGCCCGGTCGGCGGCCTTCAGCGCGGCGCGGGGATCGTCATAGGCCAGCACGTTGGACACGCCTGCTGAAAAGCTTACCCGCTCCATGCGTTCGCCATTGGTGCGGTTGACGAGGCTGCGAGTGGCAAGATCCTGACGCACGCTGTCCACTGCCTCGCAGGCTTCGGCGGCGGTTTTGCCCCGGAACAGCATGACGAATTCCTCTCCCCCGTGCCGCGCGACATGACACTGGTCATTGCTGGCCTTCGCCAGCAGCCCGGCGACGAATTTCAGCACCCGGTCGCCCGTGTCATGGCCATGGGTATCGTTGATCAGCTTGAAATGATCGATGTCGCAAAAGGCGACGGCTAGCTGCTGGCCCTCCTTCTGCGCCAGCGCGATCTCTTCACGAAGCGTTCCTTCAAAGGCACGGCGATTGGGCAGGCCGGTCAGATGATCATGTTCGGCCGCGCGGCGTGCGTTCGCAAGGCTGGAACGCAGGGCGTGGGTTTGCTTTTCATTCTGCCTCAGCTGGCCTTCGACCTGGCGGGTCTTTTCCACCATCGACCGGGTCAGCGCGACCAGGCGGGCAAGGACGGGCTCATTATCGGCTCGGGCCGCCAAGCCCTTCACCTCTTCCTGCAAGGCGGCGCCATAATCCTTGGCCGAATTGCGCGATTCAGTCATCAGGCCGGTGAATTCGGACAGGTTTTCCTCGACCTTCGCTAGCATCATGGACAGCGCCTCGGGCGTTACCTCATCGGCGCGCTGCTCGGCGACGATTTCCTCCACCAGGCCGTTGCTGATCGTGCCGCGTTCGGCCAGCACGGCCCTGATGGCCTTTTCCACGCCAATCTGCGCGCCGGTCAGATAATCATGCGCCACGCCGAAATTGAGCGGCGTCAGGTCAAGATCATGCGCGAAGAGGAAATTGCCGATCTCGTCATAGAGTTTGCGGCGGCGGTTGATTTCGCGGTGCGCGCTGCTGCCCGCGCGGGCGCGCTGGGGTTCGGTCTCCTCGACCTCCTCCTCGGCTTCGCCCTTGCCGGACAGGCCGCGCGCCCATCGCGTCAGGCGATCGGCAAGGCCATGTTGTGGATTTGCGGAAGATGATGCCCCAGTCATAACCCCGTATAACGGACGACCACCATCAAGGTTAAGGGCGCTGAAGGCAGAAAATCACAAGCCTCTGAAGAGCCGATGATTTTCCCGTTTCAAATGTCCGCGCCGATCAGCCAATCGCGGAAAATGCGCACCGCGCGGGTTTGCAGGGCGCGCGGGCGGCAGACGAAAAAATAGCGATAGGGGCTTTCCACCCGCGTCTCGGGAAACAGCCGCACCAGACGGGAATCGCCCGCTTCCTTGTAATGGCTGGCATGCATGACCGCCACGCCCAGGCCCTGCGCCGCGGCCTCTAGCATCAACTGCCCCGAATCATAATTGTCGATGGCCAGCGGCTGAAGGTCGGGCAGCTTGACCGCTTCCTTCCACGCGTCGAACGACAGCGTCATGTCGCGATGAAGCAGAATGGTGTGCTGGGCCAGATCGGCAGGCGTCGCCAGCGCGTTGGGCGGTTCCAGCAGCGCCTTGCGGCCGATCAGGTACACCTCGTCATGGTCCAGTTCATGGGCGTAGAGCGCCGGATCGATATCCTTGGCCAGGACGATTGCCGCATCCAGCCCTTCGCCAAGCCGCGCAACGGCATAGGGCGTGGTTTCGATGTCGATATGCAGCTGGGGATGCTTTTGCCGCAGGGCGCCCAGATGGGGGAAAAGGCGCTGCGTGGCGAAGAGGGGCATGACCGCAAGGCGCAGGCGCAGCTGGTTGCCGCCGCTCTGGATGTTTTCAAGCGCCTGGCTGAGGGAATCGAGGGCCGGGGCGATGTCGTCCAGCAACTTCTGCCCATCGGCGTTCATTTCCAACGCCTGATGCTTACGGTCGAAGAGTGGGCGGCCGATGAAACGCTCCAGCGCCTGAACGCGGCGGCTGAGCGCAGGGGTCGATAGCGCAAGTTCTTCCGCCGCAGCCTTTACCGAGCCGAGGCGGGCAACCTGAACAAAGGCCTCAAGGGCCGTGAGGGGCGGTAATCTGCGCATAATATGTCAAAACCAGCATCCACTCTGCTGCGACGCGTCATCCGTTGGGGGACGGTGACGCATGATCCAGCACGTTATCATCTCTTTCCACCCAGCAGAAAATCGCGTCAACCGGCAAGATGCAAAATTTGCAACTCCTCAAATTCTTTCGCACTTGCGAAATTACATGCTGCGGCGCACATAGGAAAGGCCTTTCAGGCATCCTCTCCTAAAACTTTCCGGGCTGACCTTCGGGTCGGCCCTTTTTTTGTTTGGGCTTTCGTAATGGTCGGGCTCTTTCTTTGGCGTCTGACGTTTCCTATCTCGTTACGCAGTGACAAGAATGGGGATGGCAATGGCCGAACAGGACAGCCTGGAACGCAGGATTCAGGTCGCAAACGCGAGGCCGGAGGACGCGGGACGCGGGCTTGCGCGCATTCCGCTGGCGGTGATGGCGGAACTACAGCTGGCCGAAGGCGATGTGATCGAGATCGTTGGCAAACGGTCCACGTCCGCGCGGGTGGTCCGCCCCTACAAGGAAGATGAAGGGTTGGATGTGCTGCGCCTGGATGGCCTGCAGCGTGCCAATGCCGGGGTAGGATCAGGCGACTTCGTCCATGTCAGCAAGGTCGAGCCACGCCCGGCCCAGCGCGTCGTATTCGCACCTGCACAAAATAATCTGCGGCTCCAGGGCAACCCCGACGCACTGAAACGCGTCTTTTTTCAGCGGCCCCTGGCGGCCGGTGACATCGTCGCGACCGCCGGGCAGCAGCAAGTGCCGCCGGGCGACATGCCGCCCCAGTTGCGCCAGATGCTGGCGGCGCCCGCCTATGCGCTCCAGGAAATCCGGCTTGTCGTCGTGTCCACCCTGCCCAAGGGCGTGGTCCAGATCGATGCGGACACCGAAATCGAGCTGCGCGCCGAATATGAGGAGCCGCGCGAGCTTCGGCGGGCCGATGTCACCTATGACGATGTCGGCGGCATGGCCGAGGCGATCGACCAGTTGCGTGAGATGGTGGAATTGCCGCTGCGCTATCCCGAACTGTTCGAGCGGCTGGGCGTCGATCCGCCCAAGGGGGTGCTGCTCCATGGCCCGCCGGGAACCGGCAAGACGCGGCTGGCGCGTGCTGTCGCCAATGAATCGGAGGCGGAGTTCTTCCTGATCAACGGCCCCGAGATCATGGGTTCGGCCTATGGCGAGTCCGAAAAGCAGCTGCGCGAGATATTTGAGGCGGCGACGAAATCCTCGCCCTCGATCCTGTTCATCGACGAGATCGATTCCATCGCACCCAAGCGCGGCAATGTGACCGGAGAGACGGAAAAGCGGCTGGTAGCCCAGTTGCTGACCCTGATGGACGGGCTGGAGCCGCGCACCAATCTGGTCGTCATCGCCGCCACGAACCGGCCCGAAGCCATAGACGAGGCGCTGCGGCGGCCGGGCCGTTTCGACCGTGAAATCATTGTCGGCGTACCGGACGAGCGCGGGCGGCGCGAGATCATGGGCATCCATACGCGCGGCATGCCGCTCGACGAGCGCGTCGACCTGAGCGAACTGGCGCGGATGACCTATGGCTTTGTCGGCGCCGACCTGGCTGCGCTGACCCGCGAGGCGGCGATCGAAACGGTGCGCCGCTTCATGCCGCGCCTGAACCTTGAGGAAGGGACGATCCCGCCCGACGTGCTGGAGGAATTGTCCGTCACGCGCGAGGATTTCATGGCCGCGATCAAGCGGGTGCAGCCGTCCGCGATGCGCGAGGTCATGGTGCAGGCGCCCAATATCGGCTGGGCCGACATTGGCGGCCTGGACGACGCGCAGATGCGCCTGAAGGAAGGGGTGGAACTGCCGCTGAAGGATCCGGACGCTTTCCGCCGGCTGGGTATTCGCCCGGCCAAGGGCTTCCTGCTTTATGGTCCGCCCGGCACCGGCAAGACGCTGCTCGCCAAGGCGGTCGCGCGCGAGGCGCAGGCGAACTTCATCGCGACCAAGTCGAGCGACCTGCTGTCCAAATGGTATGGCGAGAGCGAGCAACAGATCGCCCGCCTGTTCGCGCGCGCGCGGCAGGTAGCGCCGACCGTCATCTTCATCGACGAACTGGACAGCCTGGTCCCCGTCCGTGGTGGCGGTCTGGGCGAACCGGCGGTGACGGAGCGGGTGGTGAACACCATCCTCGCGGAAATGGACGGCTTGGAAGAGTTGCAGTCGGTGATCGTCATCGGCGCGACCAACCGGCCGACGCTGATCGACCCCGCGCTGTTGCGGCCGGGGCGGTTCGACGAGCTGATCTACGTCCCCGTGCCTGACAAGGCTGGGCGCAGGCGCATCCTGGCGATCCATACCGGCAAGATGCCGCTGGCCGATGATGTCGATCTGGACGATCTGGCCGAGCGGACGGAACGGTTCACCGGCGCTGACCTTGAGGATCTGGTGCGTCGCGCCGGTTTGGTCGCGCTGCGCCAGTCGCTATCGGTCGAGAAGGTCGGGCATGCGCATTTCGAAGCCGCGATGGAGGAAACCCGTGCGTCCGTCACGCCGGAAATGGAGCGGGAATATGAACAGATCCAGACCCAGCTGAAGCAGAGCGCGATGCGCGTCGAACCGATCGGTTTCGTGTCTCCGGACATGTTGCGATCGCGGGAACGGCAATCTTAACAAGGGCTAGTGGATTGCGGATTGAACCGGTCTGCATATCCGCGCGTTCGTTACCGCAGGCCGGGCGTGCGCCCGGCCTGCGTGCAAAGCGGCTTGCAAGACTTGCCGATATTTGCAACGCCCTGACGAGATGGCAAACAGGCGAGTATTGATGGCCTCCATTCCCCTGAAGAAAAAAGCAGACCCCGCCTCGTTCCTGGGCCAGTGGAGCATGTTCTTCCGCCAGTTCGTGAAGCATCCGGGAATGATCGGATCGGTCATTCCCTCTTCCGCCGCGCTGGTGAACAGCATGCTGGATCGTGTCGATTGGCAACGGACGCGGCTGTTCGTTGAATATGGTCCCGGCGTGGGCACATTCACCCGGCCGATCCTGGAGCGGATGCATCCCGATGCGACCTTGCTGGCCATCGACCTCAACCTGGATTTCGTCGCCTGGCTGGAAGCGCAGATCGATGATCCCCGGCTGCGTGTCGTCAATGGGTCGGCGGCCGATGTGCGCCGCTTCATCACCGAATCAGGGCACCAGCAGGCCGATTACATCCTTTCGGGCATTCCTTTTTCGACCCTGCCGGACGGGGTGGGGGAATTTATCTGCGCAGAGACGCAGCGCGCGATCCGGCCGGGGGGCGAATTTCTGGTCTATCAATATTCAGCCTATGTTCGGCGGCTGCTCACAGAACAGTTCAACGAGATTGTCGAGCGGGTGGAGTGGCGCAATATCCCGCCCTGCCGCATGTTCAGGGCGCTGAAGGCGGAGCGCCTCGCACAGGCGGCTTGACCGGCGTGGCGGCAGGCCATGGCCCTGCCGCCCGCACGGGTTCGCATGGCCCGGCTTTCATGCTAAGGGCGCGGGCGAAAGGCCTGACTATCATGAACGACCTCACCCAGACTCCCGAAATGCTGATTGCGACCATGGGCGCGCGTGCGCGTTCTGCTGCCGCAACATTGGTGAGCGCAAGCGACGCGCAGAAGATCGATGCGCTGCGCCGTGCCGCTCAAGCGTTGCGCGATCAGGCGCCGCAGATCATCGCCGCCAATGCGCGTGACATGGACAATGCGGTCGCAAACGGCCTGTCGCCAGCGCTGCTGGACCGGTTGCGGCTGGACGAGGACCGGGTTCTGGCGACGGCTGCGGGCGTCGATCAGGTGGCGAGCCTCGTCAATCCGCTGGGCAGCGTGATCGACACGCAGGTGCGTCCCAATGGCATGGAGTTGAGCCGGGTGCGCGTGCCGCTGGGCGTGATCGGCATCATCTATGAAAGCCGTCCCAATGTGACCGCCGATGCGGCTGCACTGTGCCTGCGCGCAGGCAATGCCGTGATCCTGCGCGGCGGCAGCGAAGCGAAGGAAAGCAACCGGGCGATCCATGCCGCCATGGCGGAGGGTATCGCCGCCGCTGGCCTGCCCGCAGACGCGGTGCAGCTGGTCCCGACGACCGACCGTGCGGCTGTGGGCGCGCTGCTGAAAGCCGCCGAGTTCATCGACCTGATCGTGCCGCGCGGTGGCAAGAGCCTGGTCGCCCGCGTGCAGGAAGAAGCGCGCGTGCCGGTTCTCGCGCATCTCGACGGCATCAACCACAGCTATGTCGATGGCGCGGCCGACCCTGACATGGCGGTCAAGCTGGTGGTCAACGCCAAGATGCGCCGTACCGGCATTTGCGGCGCGACCGAAACCGTGCTGATCGACAAGGCGTTCGGCCAGGCGCCTGCGATCGTGAAGGCGCTGCTCGACGCCAAGTGCGAAGTGCGCGGCGACGAAGCCGTGCGGGCGATGGACAGCCGCGTTACCGCTGCGTCCGACGAGGACTGGGACACCGAATATCTCGACGCCATCGTGTCGGTTCGGATCGTCGATGGGATGGACGAAGCGCTGTCCCATATCGCGGCCCATGCCAGCCATCATACCGATGCGATCATTACGGAGGATGCGGGCAAGGCCGAGCGCTTCCTGAACGCGGTCGATAGCGCGATCGTCATGTGGAATGCTTCGACGCAGTTCGCCGATGGCGGCGAGTTCGGGCTGGGCGCGGAAATCGGCATTTCCACCGGCCGACTGCATGCGCGTGGGCCGGTCGCCCTGGAAGGGTTGACTACCTACAAGTGGTTGGTGCGTGGGACGGGGCAGACGCGGCCGTAAACATCTTGCGATACCCATTCCCCCGTTCGGGCTGAGCCTGTCGAAGCCGCTCTTTTTGCAAAGAGAAGTGAAGCCCTTCGACAAGCTCAGGGCGAACGGAGGGGAGGAATTACCCCTTCACCACCGCATCAATAGCCTTCAGCTTTTCCAGCATCGGCCCGACCCACGCAATTGGCAGCATGACCGGGCCGTCGGACGGCGCCTGATCGGGATCGTCATGGGCTTCGGCAAAGATCGCCGCGACGCCTGCGGCCACGGCGCTGCGCGCGAGTAGCGGCGCATATTCGCGCTGCCCGCCCGATGCCGATCCCAGCCCGCCGGGTTGCTGCACCGAATGGGTGGCGTCGAACACGACCGGATAGCCGGTCTGCGCCATCACCGGCAGCGAACGCATGTCGCTGACCAATGTGTTGTAGCCGAAACTCGCGCCGCGTTCGGTGAGCAGGATGCGATCATTGCCGGTGGACGCGACCTTTTGCGCGACGGCGGCCATGTCCCAGGGGGCGAGGAACTGGCCCTTCTTCACATTGACGACCGCGCCCGTCTTCCCCGCGGCCAGCAACAGGTCGGTCTGGCGGCAGAGGAAGGCGGGTATTTGCAGGATGTCGACCGCCTGCGCGGCTGCTTCGACCTGTCCCGCCTCATGCACGTCGGTCAGCACGGGGCAACCGAACTGCGCCTTCACCTCTGCCAGTATCGCAAGCCCAGCATCGATGCCGACGCCGCGTTGCCCCGAAACGGACGTCCGGTTCGCCTTGTCGAACGAGGATTTGAAGATGAAGGGCACGCCAGCCGCTGCCGCGATGCCGCACAGCCGGTCCGCCATCATCATGACATGATCGCGGCTTTCGATCTGGCAGGGGCCGGAAATCAGGACGAAGGGCAGGTCGTTGCCGATCGTCACCGATCCGATGGAAACATGTTTGATCATCGCGCTCACTTCGGCGCTTTTGCAAAACGGCGCAAGAGTTGCCCGCGCCACAGCCCCTTGCCGGGGTGATAGTTCCAGCAGAACCAGCCAAAGGCCAGGCAGGCGAGTAGGGACGGCAGCGCCATCGGGTCGCCATTGTCCCGCATGTGCCGGTAAAAGGCGAAGTCCGCCCGCCACCGGTCCCGCTCGCCGCCGCCGCCATTGATGCCATAGGCATTGTCATGGCGCCGACAGCCGATGTTTCGGTTGTATTTGCGGTGGTCTATGAAATAGCAGTAATCGCGTTCGGGTGTCGTCATGGCCCGATGTGGACGGGGGCCATGGAAAAGTTCAAGCGTAAAGTCTTCTACCTTGGCGGTTTCGATCCGCGCGGGGTGCGTTTCTATCACCAGCTGTATCGCGAGCAGGCCGAGAAATATGCGCGCCTTTCGGGTGAGCAGGTGGACGTGAGCGCGCGCCGTTCCGGCCCGGCCTCGTCCGCGTGCTGGACCATCACCAACCACAGCGCAGGGGTCGAAACCGACTATGAATTCCTCCGCTGGGAGGATCTGGTCGGCAAGGTGTGGGTGCGCAATCCGCTGGCGCTCGCCTGGCGGTCCATCGCCACCTACAGCGCCCATGCCCGGCACATGCAGTTCCTGCGGATGCGCAGGCTGCGGCCGGGGCCGGTCATCACTATCCTTTACCCGCCGCTGCTGGCCGTGCTGATCCCGCTGGCGCTGGCGCTGGTTCCGGCGCTACTGCTGTCGCTCGTGCTGCCCGCCTGGATCGCCGCGCTCGTCGGCATCGGGGTGAGCGTGCTTTTCTCGGGCCGCTTGCTGAACAAGCTGATCGTGCCGTGGCTGCTGCGCTTCATGTATTATAACCACAGCGTCGCGGCGCGGGGGCCGGGGGCGGAAATGGATGCCCGGCTCGACCAGTTCGCCGCCCGGATCGCCGAAGAGATGGACGGCCCCTATGACGAAGTCGTCTTTGCGTCGCACAGCAACGGCACCATCTATGCGATGAGCGTGCTGCGTCGCATCTTCGATCTGCGGGAAGGCAAGCCGTTGCCCGACAGGTTCATCGTGCTGACGCTGGGGCAGGTCGTGCCCGTCATCGCATTGCGCAAGGACGCCCGCTGGTATCATGAGGATCTGAAGGCGCTGGACGACAAGGCGTTTCGCTTGATTGACTTTTCCGCCCCGGCCGATGGCGCGGCCTATCATGGCGTTCACCCCGTCCGGCTGGTTTCCGACCGTTGCGTGGCGCGGGTGGAACTGCTTTCGCCGCGCTTCCACGTCTTTTACGACCCGGAAAATTATAATAGCGGCTGGTCGAACAAATATGAGGCGCATTTCGATTATCTGCGCGTAGGCGATCGCCTGTCGCCGGTGGACTATGTCAGCCTGACCGCTGGCCGTCGCACCATCGATGAAGCCTTGGCGCAGTTCAGGGCCATATCGTGACCGAACCTTTCACCCCGCCCTATCCCCAGCCACCCCGCACCCGTCGCGGCCTGATCAAGCGATTCCTGCGCGGCTGGCACAGCTGGATCCATGTGCTGTTCGAGAAAAGCTATACGATGAAGCTGGGCGAAATCCGCATGCCCGGCCAGACCATGTATATCGCCAACGAGCTGTCCCTGGTGGACAGGATATTGCGCGGCGGCACGGCCTTTCCCAAGCATCGCGAACTGGTTCGCAACCTGTCGCCGCTGATCGGCAACAGCGTCTTTTCCGCCAATGGCGAGGATTGGGAAAGCCAGCGCGCGATGGTGAACCCCGCCTTTGCGCACACCGCGCTCAATCGTTCCATGCCGTTGATGGTGGCGGCGGCGGACGATCTGCTCGCTCGCATCGACGCGGCCGACCGCCGCAGACCCGTCGATATCGACCCGATGATGACCCATGTCGCGGCCGACATCATATTCCGCACGCTCTTTTCCGAAGCGCTGGATGAGCACCGCTCCAACATCATCCACAACGCCTTCGGCAAGTTCCAGCGCTTCGCCCACAGCGCCTCCATGCTGCGCCTCTATGGCGCGCCCGCGCGCTGGTTTGAAACGCGGTCGCTGAAACCGGCAAAGGCGATCCATGATGTGTTCCGTCCCATCGTGGAGGCCCGCTACGAGGGATATCACGGGCGCGGCGAAGCCCCGCATCGCGACATCCTCCAGTCGCTTATCGAGGCGAAGCATCCCGACAGCGGGGAACCCTTCACCCTGCAACAGGTGATGGATCAGGTTTCGACCGTGTTCCTCGCGGGCCATGAAACGTCCGCCAGCACGATGACCTGGGCGCTCTACATGCTTGCTGAATGTCCGCACATCCAGACCGCCGCTCGCGCCGAAGTTGCCGGGATAGCAGGTGACGCGCCTCTTGCGGCGTCGATGCTCAAGGACATGGGGGCGATCCGCAACATCTTCCGGGAAACGCTGCGGCTATATCCGCCGGTCGCCTTCTTCCCGCGCGAAGTCACCTGCCCCATGCCGATGCGCGACAAGCAATTGGAAGAAGGCGCGATGCTGGTGGTTGCGCCCTGGCTGACGCAGCGGAACAAGGACAATTGGGCCTGCCCGCACAGCTTCGATCCCGATCGTTTCGATGATCCCGCCAATGCGGAGATGGTGAAACAGGCCTGGTTCCCCTTTGGCCGGGGCCCGCGCGTGTGCGTCGGTGCCGGTTTTGCCCAGCAGGAGGTGATGACCGTGATCGCCAGCGTGGTGCGGCGCTATCGCCTGTCCGTGCCTGACGGCTTCAAGCCCGAACCGATCAGCCGCCTGACGATCCGGCCGAGGACGGGGATGAAGCTGATGTTCGAGGGGGTTTCGGCCCCGTGAGCGAAGCGGGGGCGGTTAGCGCGCCTCCAGTACCATGTTGAAGGGGCCCTCCGTCGCACGTCTCACCCGGCTGAACCCGCCGTCGCGCAAGACAGCGGTCAGCTTTGCTTCCCCGGCCTGCGCGCCGAGCGCGGCACCCACCTCCTGATCCAGCGACGTCGGTACGCAGATCATCGTGGACGCATTGTAATAGAGCCGACCTACCGGATTGAAATTGTCTTCCGGCCGGTCTCCTGCGATCGGTTCGACGATCATCCAGCTTCCGTCCGGCGCCAGGATCTCCCGCATATGCTCGGCGCACCCGCGCGGATCGCCCATGTCGTGCAGGCAGTCATACATGGTGACGAGATCGAAATCACGGCCTGGAACCTCCTTCGCGGTCGCCACCTCGAACTGGACTCGGTCCTCGAGCCCATGCGCCTGCGCATGATGCCGCGCTTCCTCGATCGACGGCTCGTGGAAGTCGTAGCCGGTGAATCGGCTTTCCGGATAAGCCTCCGCCATTAGCAGCGTCGAAAAGCCAACGCCGCAGCCAACATCGGCGACCTTCGCGCCCGTCCGAAGCTTCGCCTCGACGCCGTCCAGCGCGGGGATCCAATTCTGGACGATGTTGTTGACATAGCCGGGCCGGAAAAAGGCCCCCGTCGCGCAAAAGAGGCAGCCGGCATGATCTCCCCAGCGGACGCCCGTCCCGTGTCGGAAGCATTCCTCGACCTTTGTTTCGGCTTCGATCATGGCTGCGACCATTTCGAAGGCCGCGACCAGATATACCGGACTATCGGCATGATGGAACACCATCGCCTGCTCGGGCGACAGGCTGAACCGGTCCGTGGTCGGGTCGAAATCTATATAGCCGTTCGCCGCCTGCGCCAACGCCCATTCCCGCACGTAGCGCTCGTGCAGCCCGCCGGCTCGCTGCGCCAGATTGGCGGCGGTAGCGGGCTCTTTTGCCAGCGCGTCGAACAGCCCCAGCCTGACGCCAATTCGCACCGTGGGTACGCTCATCGCGCCGCCCAGGTCGCCCAGCATCTTTCCCACAAACTCGTGCAGTTTCACTTCGTCGATCGGTGCGGACATGGCTGCGCTCCTCTCGTCAGACGCCCGACTCCAAGGTCGGCCGCTCGCGGGCGAGAAAATAGCATATCGATCGAGATCGCGCGACGGCGATGGTCCTCGCTCAGCCCTTTATGCGTGTCACCATCTGCTGCCCGGCAAGTCGTTGTCGTGTATAGCGCCGCTTCAACAAGACGCTCACAACCAATAACGGCACGGCCGCTATGATGCACAAGGCTCCCAGCATCGGCGGCCAGAGCCCGAACAGGCTGTGTACATCCAGCGCGAATGGCGTCAGCAGCAGGAGGAATCCCGCCGTCAGCAGCCACAGCCCCCAGCGGCGGGGCCGCACCGCGACCATGCGCATTTCGTGGCGATGCGCCTTGCGCCCTTCCTTGGTGGACAGGTCATGATGCTTCATCGCTGCCATAAAGCGGAAAAGCGCCCTGCCTGTCCAGCGCCACAACGGGGTGGCGCGGGCATTGCATTTGGGCTATCGAGGGGCATCCCCGGGGGACCGCTCACAAGCGGTTGAGAGGCAGCTGATGTGGCTGCGACCCGCTGAACCTGATCCGGCTAAAACCGGCGTAGGAAGGGACGGCTTGTCAGAGGCAGTCCGACCATCCCGCGCCACGTGCGATGAAGAGGAGGACGGAACTGCCGATGGACACGATTTCCGTCCTTACCCTGCGTCTTGCCGAAGTGATCGGCCTCTACATGGTCGTGATGGGCGTGGGCGGCCTCGCCGCGCCCCATCGCTGGCGCGCCATGATGGACGATCTGGAGCGGTCGCCGGGGCTCGTCATGGCGCTGGGCTTTCCGGTGTTTGCGATCGGCGCGGCGCTGGTGCTTATCCACGATATCTGGACCGACCCGCTGGCCATCGTCGTGACGCTGATCGGCTATGTCGCGTTGGTCAAAGGCGCGCTGCTGCTTGCCGTTCCCGGTCCGCTCGTCAAGCTGGGGCGCTGGTCACTCAACTTCACCCGTGCATGGGCGATCATTTCGATTCTGCTCGGCATCCTCCTGTTTCTCGCCGGTCTTACGGGCCGCGCGACCGTCATCGCCTGAAAGGAAAACCCATGGCCGACATTCCCGCCCGCACCGAAATGCGCGTTACCACTGGTCCCATTCGCGGATCCCGCAAGATCCATGTCGGTCCGCTGAAGGTCGCCATGCGCGAGATCGACCTGGAGCCGGGCAGCGGCGAAGCGCCGGTCCGCGTCTATGACACGTCCGGCCCCTATACCGATCCCGATGCACGCATCGACATCATGGCGGGCCTGCCTGCGCTGCGCCGTGACTGGATCATGAGACGGGGCGATGTAGAGGAATATGACGCGCGAGCGACCAAGCCCGAGGATAATGGCCTCAAAGGCCCCGATCGCAGCGGCGGCGTCCAGCCTTTTCCGCATACCATCCAGCGGCCGCTGCGCGCCAAGCCGGGCATGAACGTGTCGCAGATGCACTACGCCCGCCAGGGCATCATCACCCCGGAAATGGAATATGTCGCCGAGCGTGAGAATCTGGGCCGCGCCCGTCTGGCCGAATATGTGCGTGACGGTCAGGATTGGGGCGCGGAAATCCCTGATTATGTGACGCCCGAGTTCGTCCGCGACGAGATCGCGCGTGGCCGGGCAATCATCCCCAACAACATCAACCACCCGGAATCGGAGCCGATGGCGATCGGTCGCAATTTCCTGGTGAAGATCAACGCCAATATCGGCAACAGCGCCGTTGCATCGGACGTCGCGAGCGAAGTCGACAAGCTGGTCTGGTCGATCCGCTGGGGCGCGGACACGGTGATGGACCTGTCCACCGGCCGCAACATTCACGACACGCGCGAATGGATCATGCGCAACTCGCCCGTGCCCATCGGCACCGTGCCCATCTATCAGGCGCTGGAAAAGGTCGGCGGCATTGCCGAGGAACTGACCTGGGAAATCTTCCGCGACACGTTGATCGAGCAGGCCGAACAGGGCGTCGATTATTTCACCATCCATGCGGGCGTGCGCCTGCCCTATATCCCGATGACCGCCAAGCGCGTCACCGGCATCGTCTCGCGCGGCGGGTCGATCATGGCGAAATGGTGCCTCGCCCATCACAAGGAATCGTTCCTCTACGAGCATTTCGATGAGATCACCGAGATCATGAAGGCCTATGACATCGCCTACTCGCTGGGCGATGGCCTGCGTCCCGGATCGATCGCGGACGCCAATGACGAAGCGCAGTTCGCCGAACTCTATACGCTGGGCGAACTGACCAAGCGCGCCTGGGAACAGGATGTGCAGGTGATGATCGAAGGGCCGGGCCACGTGCCCATGCACAAGATCAAGCAAAATATGGACAAGCAGCTGGAGGCATGCGGCGAGGCGCCTTTCTATACGCTTGGCCCCCTCACCACCGACATCGCGCCGGGCTATGACCATATCACCAGCGGCATCGGCGCGGCGATGATCGGCTGGTACGGCACGGCGATGCTTTGCTATGTGACGCCAAAGGAGCATCTGGGCCTGCCGGATCGTGACGATGTGAAGGTCGGCGTGGTGACCTACAAGCTCGCCGCCCATGCCGCCGACCTTGCCAAGGGGCATCCGGCGGCCAAGGTTCGCGACGACGCATTGAGCCGCGCGCGCTTTGAATTCCGTTGGCGCGACCAGTTCAACCTGTCGCTCGACCCCGACACGGCGGAGAAATATCACGACCAGACGCTCCCTGCGGAAGGCGCGAAGTCCGCGCATTTCTGTTCCATGTGCGGACCCAAATTCTGCTCGATGAAGATCACGCAGGAAGTGCGTGATTTTGCCGCAAAGCAGAACCAGCCCGCCGACAACTTCATCGCGGCGGAGGATGCGGAAAAGGGGATGGCGGAGATGAGCGAAATCTTCCGCCAGACGGGCAGCGAACTTTACATGGGCGCTGGCGACCGGGAGCATGACTGAGCACTGACAAGGCGGTGGGCTGGCGTGGCGATGATGCTGACGCCGGCTCGTTTCCTCTTATACCTTCTGATATACTCCGCCATAGCAGTGCACGCTTGGCAGGACTGATGATAATTTGAGCCAACCCTGAAAAAGAGGAGGCTACCCTTGTCTGAGGAACCTGCCATTCTGTCTGCGGTCGAAGACCGGCGTCGCTTCTTGAAGAGCTGTGGCCGTTTCGCTGCGACTGTTCCGCCCGCGATGACGATCATGTTATCCACGTCCCTGTCATCGGCAGCGATCGCGGCTTCGGGCGGCGGCGGTGGCGGCGGACCCAAGGGCAATAATGGCGTCGGAAACGGCCCCGATCCGCAGCCTCCGGGCAACCCGCCGATCAATGACGGACCTGGCACCGGCCCCGGTAGTCCGGGCAACAGGGGCGGGGCGCACTAAGCTGGGCTTCAACGGCGAAACGGTTGTGCGCGTGGTTCCCGTAACGGGGTTGAACTGATGTTGCGCCTGACCCCCGGGACATCGATGACGTTCATCGACGACCAGCCGGTGATCGTGTCCCGGTGCCGCCATGCCCTTTTCGAGTTGAACCAGATCGCCGGTTATATCGGGTGCCGCCTGGAAGATGGCGTGAGCCTGCCTCAGCTTGCGCAGGAGGTCGTCGAGCGCGGGTTCACCCCCGCCTCGGCGATGCTCCAGACTGTACTGGCGGACTGGTCCCAATCGGGACTGGTGCATGCCACCGACCGACCGCCTGCATCCGATCCCATCCTGATCCAGTCCGTGACGCTAGGCGGGCGGAGCTTCTCGCTGCGCTACCATGATCAGGCGTTGGTCGATCATGTCGCCCCGCTTTTCGCGCATCTGCAGGCGGAATGGCCGGATGGGCCGGTCGATAATGTCTATCATCTCTGGTCCACCCACAGCCTGTGCCTGTTCAGCCGCGATCCAGGCCATGCGTCCGTGCTGCAGCTCAACCAGGCCGGTACGATCGTCAAGGCGCGGGTCATTCAGGACGTCATCCAAGACGCGCGCTGGAGCCTTGCGCTTCATGCCGGCTGTGTGAGCCGCAACGGCCGAATGCTGCTGCTGACGGGTCATCCGGGCGCGGGCAAGACGACGCTGACATCCTGGCTGCTGAAAAGCGACTTCGCCTATCATGGTGACGACATCGCTATGCTGGACCGCGACGGCCGGGTCCAGGGGCTGCCCTTCATGCCCACGGTGAAGTCGGGCGCATGGCCGATGATGGCGTCGCGCTATCCGGGGCGTCTTCAACCCAGGATCCATTGGCGTCCCGACGGCCGGCGGGTGCGCTACCTTGGCTTGCCGTCGCCCGTGGACCAGGGGCCGCTACCGGTCGGCTGGATCGTCAAGCTGCGGCGGAGAAAGGGCGCGCGCGCACAATTGACGCCCCAGCAACCGATGGCGATTATCAGGCATCTTCTGTCCGAAGCGGCGTCGGCCAGCGGTGAGGTCGATCGCCCCGCGCTCGACGCGTTGATCGGCGCCGTCAGCGGGGCGCGAAGCTGCGAACTGCATTATGACGATCTGGACGAGGCGGCGGCATTGCTGGGCGCATTTTGTGGCCCGGCTTGATCATCTTCATGGTCTGCTTGCCTGCCTGCGCGGAGACACGCCTGCCGCCGCTGATTGGTCGGCCATCATCGGGCTGGCCAACAAGACGCTGTGCAGTCCCACTGTCTCGGCCCGGCTGAGCGATGCCGGGCGGCTGGCCGAATTGCCCGCCGACGTCCGCATTTTCCTGTCCGAGATGGAAAGGCGCAATGCCGAGCGTAATGAGCGCCTGCTGAGCCAGCTTGATGAGGCGGCGGCGGTGATGAATGCCCGTGAGGTCCGCCCCATATTATTGAAGGGTACGGCCTGGCTCGCTCATGCCCCGCCGCAGGAGCGATCGGCGCGAATGCTGGCCGACATCGACCTGATGGTCGCGGTCGATCGCTTCGGCGATGTGATCGATCAGTTGTGCAGCATAGGCTATCGCCTCGAAGCGCCGGTCGTTCA
Organism: Sphingobium sp. MI1205; assembly: GCF_001563285.1. NCBI lineage: Bacteria > Pseudomonadati > Pseudomonadota > Alphaproteobacteria > Sphingomonadales > Sphingobiaceae > Sphingobium > Sphingobium sp. MI1205. The sequence continues at coordinate 3,128,456 of NZ_CP005188.1, read as the reverse complement.
CGCGGGTGTCCCGGCAGTCCTGTCGCGACCGCAGGACGCGGCGACGATCGACCTTCATTGCGAATATGGCAGCCTCAGCACGCTATTCTATCTGTTTGATGATCTGGCAGGGAACGCGACCGAAGTGGCGCTGCCCGGCAGCAGGGTCCTGCTGCCGTCTCCGGTTGCTTGCACCGCGATCCTGCTGCTCCACGACCAGCTCAAGGGCCGTGATTATCTGCGGGGCCGGATCGACCTGCGCCATCTTGTCGATATCCAGTCGTTCGCCGCCGACTTTAGTGAAGCGGAGTGGGCAGAGCTGAACCACCTGTTCGGATCGGCCTACGCGCGCAACGCGATGCGCACGCAACTGCTGACGGCACGCAGGTTGCTGGGCATGGCCGTGCCCCGAGCGATGACGCGCGGCGTCCGGCCATGGCTGCAATATCGGCGGCGGCTGATCCAGCTGAGATGGCCGGGCATGGCGCCACTTCTGACGCTGCTGTCGCTGATGGACCCCTGTTATCTTTCTGCGAGACGCGCGGCGCGGCGGCAGGGCAGGGCAGGCCCTATGATAGGGATGGGCCTGCCCCGGCGTGACAGTGTGGAGCGGCTCTTCCTGCGCAATGAACTGGGCAAGATTTGATTGTGGGGTTTAACCGCAGGGCCACCCCGCAGCCGAATATCTTGCGAAACGACGAGCGTTGCCCCCGCGCGCCGTGATGGCGCGTTAGGAGGTCATGAAACTTCGCATCCGTCACGAGACGACTTATCGCTACCGGAACCCGGTGGAACTGGAAACGCATCGGCTCATGCTCATGCCGCGCAATTCCCATGACCTGCGGATTTTGTCGAACTCGGTTCGTATCGCCCCGCACGCAGAGGTGGAATGGACGCAGGATGTGTTCGGCAATCTGGTCGCCACCGCACATTTTTCGGAGCGTACGAGCCAGCTTTGCATTTCCACCGATATCCTGGTCGAGCAACATGCGCCTGCCTGGCCAGTCTTCCGGATCGCCCCGGTCGCTCATTCCTATCCATTCCGATATTCGGACGAAGAAATTGCCGATCTCGGCGCGCACGTGAAAACCCAATATCCCGACGATGGCGGGAGATTCGATAAATGGGTTCAGGGCTTTGTGTACGGGACGGTCACCGACACCCTGTCTCTCCTCAAGGACGTCAACACAGGGATAGGGGATGCGATCGCCTATCGGATCCGGGACGAGGCCGGAACGCAGGCTCCACTGGAAACCCTGTCCCTGGGGAGCGGCTCGTGCAGGGACATGGCGGCGCTGTTCATCGATGCGGTTCGTCATCTGGGCTTCGGCGCCCGCGCGGTGTCGGGCTATCTATATGATCCCGATCAGCCCGTGTCCGATCCGGGATCAACCCACGCCTGGGCGGAGGTCTATCTTCCTTCGGCAGGCTGGATCGCGTTTGATCCGACGCACCGGCGCGTCGGATCGGCCAACCTCATCGGCGTGGCGGTCGGCCGGTGCAACAAGCAGATCATGCCGGTCGCCGGCGGATTCATCGGGGCGGCTGATGATTTTATCGATATGGATGTCCGCGTGAGTGTTGCTTCAGCCTGAAGGGCGTGCGCAAGCGGTTATCTTTTGACCGATGGCAGGCGCGCCGTCCGCCGTGATGTGCTATACGGGATTATTCCGGTTCGCTTCATCCAGACCAGGCCGGGGCTGAGAGACATAGGCGCTCCCGTTTGGCGAGGAGCGTGAAATGTCGGCAGCACAATATCCCGATCCACCTTGTCATTGGCCATGAAGACCAGCGGCGCTCAGTTGAAAAGGCGGGCTGCGCAACCCGCGTCCAACGAAAAGGAATAGTGATTATGGCCAAAGGTCAGAAAAAATCGAACCGCGAAGTGCGCAAACCCAAGGCGGAAAAGCCCCGGAAGCAGAATGCATCCAATCCTTCGCAAAAGCCCGGCGTGGTGAGCCTCGTCACCCTGAAAAGCTGAACCGGACGGTCCTACATGCTACCCTGTTGGGGGCCTGTTGCGGACCCACAGGGAAACCCATCGCGGATGACGTAGGGACGCTTCCTGGGAGGGAGCGGCCTGTGCTGATGCCGCCTCGGGCGTCGGCGTCGTCGGTAGCGCAGCCTGTCGATCGCGCTCCAGCGCCGCAGCGAGATCCGCCGGGTCAATCGAGTGATGCTCGGTGACGGATCCTTTCCGGACACGGAGCGTCGTCGCCGTTCGGCGAAAGGCCGTATGCGCGGCCCCCTCCAGCATCTCCTCGTCGGTTTCCACTTCATAGGAACCGGCGGGCAGAGGTTCATCAAAGCCGATCAGGCGAAACGGCGCGGCGAAAGTTACCGACTTGCGCGTGGTACGTACCGTCATGATGCATCCTTCCCGGCGCCGCGCATTTTGATGAAAATGTCAGGCATCATCGCCCGTTTCGGCAATCGCAACCTCGGTGGTGATCAGCAGTCCTGCGATGGACGCTGCGTCCTGCAAGGCGGTGCGCACGACTTTTGTGGGGTCGATGACGCCTGACTGGAACAGGTTTTCATACTGTTCTGTCTGGGCGTTGAATCCCAGATTCTCATCCCCTCCGTCTAGTAACCGGCCAGCGACCACCCCGCCGTCGAAACCCGCATTCGCGGCGATCTGCCGAACCGGCGCCTGCAACGCGCGGTGGATGATGTCGATGCCGCGCCGCTGATCGTCATTAAGAGGGCTTATCCCCGCCAAGGCCTTCGACGCATAGAGCAAGGCGGTGCCACCGCCCGGCAACACCCCTTCCTCGACCGCCGCGCGGGTCGCGTGCAGGGCGTCCTCGACGCGGTCCTTCCTTTCCCTGACTTCCACTTCAGACGCGCCGCCGACCTTGATGACGGCGACCCCGCCGGCCAGCTTGGCCAGCCGCTCCTGGAGCTTTTCCTTGTCATAATCACTGGTCGTGGCTTCGATCTGCGCCCGGATCGCGTCCACGCGGCCGCGAATGGCGTCGGCATCGCCTGCGCCATGGACGATGGTGGTCGTATCCTTCGTGATCGATACGCGCCTGGCGGTTCCCAGCATGTCGAGCGTGACATTCGCCAGCTTGATGCCCAGATCCTGGGTCACGACGCTGCTTGCGGTCAGGATGGCCAGATCCTCAAGCATCGCCTTGCGACGATCGCCAAAGCCCGGCGCCTTGACCGCCGCGACCTTCAACCCGCCGCGCAGGTTATTGACCACCAGGGTCGATAACGCATCGCCTTCGATATCCTCGGCGATGACGAGCAGCGATCGATGCGCCTTGGCCACTGCCTCCAGGATCGGCAGCAGCGCCTGCACGTCCCCCATCTTCTTTTCATGGAGCAGGATGTAGGGATCCTCCATCTCGACGATCATCTTCTCGTGGTTGGTCACGAAATGGGGCGACAGATAGCCACGGTCGAACTGCATGCCCTCGACGACATCAAGCTCGAACTCGATCCCGGCCGCTTCCTCGATCGTGATCACGCCTTCCTTGCCGACCCTTTCCATCGCCTCGGCGATCCTGGTGCCGACAATCTCGTCGCCATTGGCCGAAACGATGCCGACCTGCGCGATCTCCTGATTGTTCGAAACGGGCTTGGACCGCGCCTTTAGCTCGGTCACGACGGCGGCTACGGCCAGGTCGATGCCGCGCTTGAGGTCCATCGGATCGACCCCGGCTGCCACCGATTTCATGCCTTCCTGCACGATTGCCTGCGCCAGCACGGTTGCCGTGGTGGTGCCGTCGCCTGCATGATCATGCGCCCTGGATGCCACCGCGCGGATCATCTGGGCGCCCATATTCTCGAACCTGTCCTTCAGCTCGATCTCCTTGGCGACGGTAACGCCATCCTTGGTGATGCGGGGCGCGCCGAAGTTCTTGTCGATGAGAATATTGCGCCCCTTGGGGCCGAGCGTCACGCGCACTGCATTGGCCAGGATATCGACACCGCGCGCGATGCCTTCGCGCGCCTCATGCGCGAATTTCACCTTTTTGGCTGTCATGGCTTTGGTTCACTTTGCTGTTGCTGGGCCGCGACGAGATCGTCGCTTTCACAAGCAGGAGCCAGCGCTGCCAATTTGCGAGTTAGCACTCCCTGGGGAATGCCTATGCCTCTCATATGCGCCTTGCCGGGGAGGATAACAAGCTGGACGCCTGCGGGTCCATCAAGGGTGCCGGAAGTGGGGCATTCACAATGCCGGAGCCCGAAGGCAAAATCAGTTTGTCAGAGACTGAATGGTGCGGTCGAGAAGACTCGAACTTCCACGGCCTTTCGGCCACAACGACCTCAACGTTGCGCGTCTACCAATTCCGCCACGACCGCACATTTTCCGGGAACCGGCGGGGCCGGTGCCTTGGTAGGAGCCGGCCCTTAGCAAAGGGTTCGGACCCATGCAACAACCGATCTTCATGCGCGTTTGTTTTGCCGAAGACGCAAATGAACACGGCGCGCCAAAGAAGGAGCAGGTCGCATGTCTCCCCGTTTCTGGTTGTTCAGCATGGCAAGTGCAGGGGCCGCCCTGGCGGGCGGGCTGGGGCTTGGCATGTACGCGACGACTTCGCCGCGTGTCGCGTTCACCGATGCCGCCACGCCCTATTCCGACGATCAGGAGAGTGTGGCGCAGCCTGAACCGGCCGCTTTGAACGGTCCTGTCGAAATCACATGCAAGGGCTGCGGTCCGACGCTGGCGGATCGGCAGATGGCGGCCATGATGGGCAGTGGGTGGAGCGGTTATGACGATCCCGTTGTGCGCGACTATATGGCGCAGGATTATGAAATAAGCGAAGTCGCGCCGGTTGTGGCCGAGGAAGCGCGGCCCATGCCTGTTCGGCAGTTGCCGGCCAATATCGAACGCTTTGCCGCTGGCGAGGTGAACGTGCCGGTACAGATGGTTCAGCAGAGCCTTGCCGCAGATGCAGCGCCGCTCAACGGCGGATCTTACTGACGCTGGACGGAGGGCCGCTATCGGGAAGTGGTTTCCCTGACCTATTAGAGAAAATGGGAGCAAGGCGTTCTGCCTCGCTCCCATTTTCATCATCTTATTCCGCCGCAACGACTTCCGCAGGGGCGTCGCTCAACGGGTGGGTCAGCCGGTTGATCATTTCCTTCGGGCAGACCTGCCAGAAGTAACGGCGCCAGCGATCCCAATCGTCCAGTATGGTGTTCGACCATTTGCTGTCGGTCGTCACCGCATGCTCGGCGATCAGCGCCTTGAGCTGGGCTTCCCAATGGGCGCTTTCCAGCCGCTGCCAGACGATGCTTTCCGGGTTGGCGCGCCGTTCAAAGCTGCCATCCTCGTCCAGGATGAAGGCCATGCCGCCGGTCATGCCCGCGCCGAAGTTGGCGCCGGTCCTGCCCAGGATCACCGCCGTCCCGCCCGTCATATATTCGCAGCCATTGGCGCCGCAGCCTTCCACGACCACCTGCGCGCCCGAATTGCGGACGGCGAAGCGTTCGCCCGCCTGGCCCGCCGCGAACAGCTTGCCCGCCGTCGCGCCGTACAGGACGGTGTTGCCGATGATCGTGTTGTCCTTGCTCGACAGTGGCGATGACACGGTCGTACGCACGACGATGGTGCCGCCCGACAGGCCCTTGCCCACATAGTCGTTGGCGTCGCCAAAGACTTCCAGCGTGATGCCCTTGCACAGGAACGCGCCCAGCGACTGGCCCGCAGAGCCGCGCAGACGCACGGTCAGATGCCCGTCCGCCAGCGTGGACATGCCGAACCGCTCTGTCACGGCAGCGGACAGGCGGGTGCCGACGGCGCGATGCGTGTTGCGCACCGTGTAGGTCAGCTGCATCTTTTCGCCACGTTCGAACACCGCCTTGGCATCGCGCATCATCTGCGCGTCCAGGCTGTCAGGCACCTCGTTGCGCCATTCGGTCAGGCTGAAGCGCCGCTGTTCGTCGGGCGCATCCACCTTGGCCAGGATGGGATTGAGGTCCAGATCGTCCAGATGCTCCGCGCCTCGATTGACCTGCTTGAGCAGTTCGGTGCGGCCGATCACTTCGTCCAGGCTGCGATAGCCCAGCCGCGCCAGGATTTCGCGCACTTCCTCGGCGATGAAGGTCATCAGGTTGATGACCTTTTCCGGCGTGCCAGTGAACTTCTGGCGCAGCTTTTCGTCCTGCACGCAAACGCCCACGGGGCAGGTGTTGCTGTGGCACTGGCGCACCATGATGCAGCCCATGGCCACCAGCGACAGCGTGCCGATGCCATATTCCTCCGCACCCAGGATCGCGGCGATCACGATGTCGCGCCCGGTCTTGAGGCCGCCATCGGTGCGTAATTTGACGCGATGGCGCAGGCCGTTGAGCGTCAACACCTGATTGGCTTCGGACAGGCCCATTTCCCAAGGCGTACCGGCATATTTGATCGACGTCTGCGGCGACGCGCCAGTGCCGCCGACATGGCCAGCGATCAGGATGACGTCGGCATGCGCCTTCGCCACGCCCGCCGCGACCGTGCCGATGCCTGCCTGGCTGACCAGCTTGACGCACACTCGCGCGCGCGGGTTGATCATCTTGCAGTCGTAGATGAGCTGCGCGAGATCCTCGATCGAATAGATGTCATGATGCGGTGGCGGCGAGATCAGCGTCACGCCGGGCGTCGAATGCCGCAGCTTGGCGATGAACTCGGTCACCTTGAAACCGGGCAGCTGGCCGCCTTCGCCAGGCTTGGCGCCCTGTGCGACCTTGATCTCGATTTCCTCGGCGCTGCCCAGATATTCGGCATGGACGCCAAAGCGGCCCGACGCGATCTGCTTGATCACGCTGTTCGCATTGTCGCCATTTTCATAGGGCTTGAAGCGGTTTGCGTCCTCGCCGCCTTCACCCGACACGGCCTTCGCGCCGATGCGGTTCATCGCGATCGCCAGCGTCTCATGCGCTTCGGGCGACAGAGCGCCCAGCGACATGCCTGGCGTCACGAAGCGCTTGCGGATTTCCGTGGTCGCCTCGACCTCGTCGATCGGCACGGCTTCGCGGGCGAAGTTGAACTCCAGCAGGTCGCGCAGATAGACCGGCGGCAAATCGCGCACGCCGCGCGCGAATTGCAGATAGGTCGAATAGCTGTCCGTGCCGACCGCCGTCTGTAGAAGGTGCATGAGCTGCGCGGAATAGGCGTGGGTTTCCCCGCCATTGCGCTGGCGATAGAAGCCGCCGATCGGCAAACGCACGGCCGCGCTGTCATAGGCCGCCTCATGGCGCAGCTTCGCGCTGTAATGGAGCGAGGCATAGCCTTCGCCCGAAATCTTCGCGGGCATGCCGGGGAAGAGATCGTTGACGAGCGCGCGGGACAGGCCGACTGCTTCGAAATTATAGCCGCCCCGATAGCTGCTGATGACCGCGATGCCCATCTTGGACATGATCTTCAGCAGGCCTTCGTTGACGGCGATGCGGAACCGTTCGAAACACTCGTCCAGCGACAGATCGCCGAACAGACCGCGCGCATGGCGGTCCGCGATGCTCGCTTCGGCGAGATAGGCGTTGACCGTGGTCGCGCCGACGCCGATCAGCACCGCGAAATAATGCGTGTCCAGCGCTTCGGCGCAGCGCACGTTGATCGACGCATAGCTGCGCAGCCCCTTGCGGACGAGATGCGTATGCACCGCCGCCGCCGCCAGCACGCCTGCAATGGCGATCCGGTCGGCATCGACATGCTCGTCGGTCAGGAAGATTTCGGTCCGGCCTTCGCGCACGGCCTGCTCGGCTTCCTCGCGGATGCGGGCGATTGCCGCGCGCAGCTGTTCCTGCCCGCCCTCTGCCGGGAATGTGCAGTCGATTTCCGCCACGGCCGGGCCGAAATGCGCTTTCAGCCGCGCCCATTCGGCCGAGACGAGCACCGGGGAGTTCAGCACCAGCACATGGCTGTTCTGGGTATCCTGCTCCAGGATATTGTGCAGGTTCGAGAACCGCGTGCGCAGGCTCATCACATGCCGTTCGCGCAAGCTGTCGATCGGCGGGTTGGTGACCTGGCTGAAATTCTGGCGGAAGAAGTGGCTGACCGTGCGCGGCTTGTCGGAAATGACGGCCAGCGGCGTGTCGTCGCCCATCGAACCGATGGCTTCCTTCGCATCCTCGACCATCGGTGCGAGGATCAGTTCCATATCCTCCAGCGTCAGGTTCGCCGCGACCTGGCGGCGCGTCAGCTCTGCCTTGTCCCAGGCAGGCAGGGCGCTTTCCGCCTGCGGCAGATCGCCGACCGTCATGAAGTCCTTGATCAGTTCGGCATAGGGCCGCTCACTTGCGATCTGGTCCTTGATGGCGCGATCGTCGTAGATCTCGCCTTCCTGCAGATCGACGGCGATCATCTGGCCGGGGCCCATGCGGCCCTTCTTGACGATGGTGGTTTCGGGCACCACGACCATGCCGGTTTCCGACCCCACGATCAGCAGGTTGTCGCCCGTCAGCGTGTAGCGCAGCGGACGCAGCGCGTTGCGGTCAACGCCCGCCACGACCCAGCGGCCATCCGTCATCGCGAGCGCGGCGGGGCCATCCCACGGCTCCATCACGGATGCGAGATATTCGTACATATCGACATGCGACTGCGGCGTTTCGTTCGCCGCCGCCTGCCATGCCTCGGGCACCAGCATCAGCTTTGCCGTGGGCGCGTCGCGGCCCGAGCGGCAGATCGCCTCGAACACGGCGTCCAGCGCAGCGGTATCCGACGCGCCAGCCGGGATCACCGGCTTGATGTCCTCCGACTGCTCGCCGAAGGCGAGGCTGGCCATCTTGATCTCGTGGCTCTTCATCCAGTTCTTGTTGCCGCGGATCGTGTTGATCTCGCCATTATGCGCCAGCGTGCGGAACGGCTGGGCCAGCCACCATTGCGGGAAGGTGTTGGTCGAATAACGCTGGTGGAATATCGCCACGCGGCTTTCGAACCGCTCATCCTGAAGGTCGGGGTAAAAGACCGACAGCGATTCGGCGAGGAACAGGCCCTTGTAGATGATCGACCGGCAGCTCAGCGAGCAGATATAGAAATCCTGGATCTGCGCGGCGATGACCTTCTTCTCGATCCGGCGGCGGATGAGGTAGAGATCCTTTTCGAACTCGGCGATGTCGCGTTCTTCGGGCATCGGCCCGGCGATCATGATCTGCTCGATCTCTGGACGGGTGCGCTGTGCCTTCTCGCCGATGACGGAGACATCGACGGGCACCTGGCGCCAGCCATAGATGGTGTAGCCCGCGTCGATGATCTCGCTTTCGACGATGGTCCGGCAGTTCTCCTGCGCCGACAGGTCCGTGCGCGGCAGGAAGATCATGCCGACCGCAAGCCGGTTGGGCAGGGGCTTGTGGCCAGAGTCCGCAATGGCGTCGTCGAAGAAGCGCACCGGCAGGTCGACATGGATGCCCGCGCCGTCGCCCGTCTTGCCATCGGCATCGACGGCGCCACGGTGCCACACGGCCTTCAGCGCATCGATCGCCGAAGCGACGACACGGCGGCTTGGGCGGCCGTCAGTAGCGGCGACGAGGCCCACGCCACAGGCGTCGCCTTCCATCTCCGGATGATACATGCCCTCGGCGGCAAGGCGCGCGCGCTCTTCCGGGCTCGCCATATAGGGGGTGTTGGCCATGAATGCCTCCTCGTCAAATCCGTCGGTTCGAGCCTGTCTCGATTTGCTGTGCCACGTTCTCGACAAGCTCGAACCGAACGGGCTGAATGGGTAGTTTTAGGCCGCGACTTTCTGGCCCGCCGCCGCCTTGGCCTTCGCCTTGAGGTAGCGGTGCATATGCTCGGTCACGTCGCGCCCGTCGCGGATCGCCCAGACGACCAGCGACGCGCCGCGCACGATGTCGCCAGCGGCGAACACGCCGTCCATCGACGTCATCATCGTCTTGTGATCGACGCGCAGCGTGCCCCAACGGGTGACCGACAGGTCTTCAGCGCCGAACATTTTGGGCAGTTCTTCGGGGTCATAGCCCAGCGCCTTGATGACGAGATCGGCCTCCAGCGTATATTCCGTGCCCGGATCGGGTTCGGGCGCACGGCGACCGGAAGCGTCGGGCTGACCCAGGCGCATCTTCGTCACCTTGACGCCGGACACATGTTCCGTGCCCTCGAACGCGATGGGTGCGGAAAGCCAGACGAACTCGACGCCTTCCTCCTCGGCATTCTGCACTTCGCGTTGCGATCCGGGCATATTGTCGCGGTCGCGGCGATAGAGGCACTTCACGGAAGTCGCGCCCTGGCGGATGGCGGTGCGGACGCAGTCCATCGCGGTGTCGCCGCCGCCGATCACGACGACCTTCTTGCCGTTGGCATGCAGCGTGCCATCCTCATGTTCCGGCACTGCGTCGCCAAATCCGGCCTTGTTCGACGCGGTCAGGAAATCGAGCGCCTTGACGACACCGGCAGCACCGACGCCGGGAGCCTTGATGTCGCGCGGCTTGTACACGCCGGTCGCGATCAGGATCGCGTCGTGCCGTGTCCGCAACTCTTCAAGCGACGCGTCGCGCCCGACCTCGAACCCTTCATGGAAGACGATGCCGCCATCCTTCAGGCGCTGGACGCGACGCATGACAACGTCCTTTTCCAGCTTGAAGCCGGGGATGCCATAGGTCAGCAGCCCGCCCGCGCGGTCGTGCCGGTCATAGACATGCACTTCATATCCAGCCACGCGCAGATATTCGGCGGTGGTGAGACCGGCAGGCCCTGCACCGATGACGCCGACCGACTGGCCGAGCGGCTTGCCGGGGACGAGCGGCTCGACCCAGCCTTCCTTCCAGGCGGTGTCGGTGATGAACTTTTCCACGCTGCCGATGGTGACGGCGCCGTGACCGGAAAATTCGATGACGCAATTGCCTTCGCACAGGCGATCCTGCGGGCAGATGCGGCCGCAGATTTCCGGCATGGTGCTGGTCAGGTTGGACAGCTCATAGGCTTCTCGCAACCGCCCCTCCGCCGTCAGGCGCAGCCAGTCGGGAATATGGTTGTGCAGCGGGCAATGCGTTGAACAATAGGGGACGCCGCACTGCGAACAGCGCGAAGACTGTTCTTCCGCGCGTTCCAGCAGAAAGCTGCGGCTGATTTCCATGAAATCGTCCGCGCGATCATCCGCCGAACGCTTCTCGGGATAGGCTTGGCCCGTTCCCACGAATTTCAGCATTGGATTGTCAGCCATGATGAGTCCCTAAAATGATTTCAGGGGGTCCATAGCAGAAAAACCCGCAGAGTCACGTGGATTCTGGCATTTAAGACAGCCAATATGACCTAATTATAAATGATTTTCCACCCGCTTCGTCGTTGGAGCAATGGCTTTGGGCCAATTTAGTCCCTATTCGGACCTAACGTGCCCACAGCCATGCCAGCGCCCCGACTCCGGCGATGATGCGATACCAGGCAAATGGCGCGAAGCCGTGGCGCGACACCAGGCCGACAAACCAGCGGATCACCAACAGCGCGACAATGAAGGAGACTGCAAAGCCCAACAATATGCTGTCCCATCCGACCGCTGACGATGTGATCTGATCGCCCTTTTTCAGCAGTTCCAGGGTGGTGGCGCCCAACATGGTGGGAATGGCGAGGAAAAAGCTGAATTCGGCGGCGGTCCGCCGCTCGACGCCCAGAGCCAGCGCGCCCATGATCGTCGCACCCGATCGGCTGACGCCGGGAATCATCGAAATGCATTGGATAAGGCCGATGCCCACCACGCGCGCGACCGGAATGTCGGCGATGCCGTGAAAGCGGCCAGCCTTGATCATCCGTTCGAGCAGGAGGATCGCCACGCCCCCCGCGATCAGCGCCCATGCCACCACATGCGGCGCTCCCAGCAACACTTCGATATAATCGTGAAGCGCCAGGCCGATGACGGCCGATGGGATGAAGGCGATCACCAGATTGCGCAGGAAACGCCAGCTGGTGGCATTGCGGTGCAGCAGCCCCATGCCTACCGCCCAGAAAGTGCGCCAATAAAGGACGACCACCGCCAGGATCGCTCCCAGTTGGATGATCACATTGAACATCGCCCAGACCGACGCGTCATATCCCAGCAGCTCGCTCGCCAGGATGAGGTGACCGGTCGAGGATACCGGCAGAAATTCGGTCAGCCCCTCGACTATGCCAAGCAGGATGACCGTCAGATAATGTAGATCCATCGGGCGGCTAAGGTCCTCGGCAAGAGAAAGAAAACCGCCCCGGACGGGTTGGGCGCGGCATTGGAGAGCCTATTGTGCAGAAGCGAAGGACGCGCGCAATGCCGCGCCTGTTCTTCGACCGCGCCATCCGGTCGTTCCGCCGATACTCGTCAAGCCAGCCGGCTGGCGCGCTCGTTCAAGCCTTTGCGCGACCGGCGAAGCGGCCGTGGCGCCGATAGCGGACCAGCCATTTGTCCGCGACCGCCTCCATCGGGGTGGGCGACACGCCCAGTTCCACGAGACCAGAAGCGCCGGGCGACACGATATTGTCTTTCTGCAGCATCGCATATTGGTCCCGCGTGATGGGTGCGCCCGGCAACCAGCCAAGGCTTGCGATCGCCGACGCGATGGAAGGGGGCACCGGAACCAGGCTGCGTTCGCGGCCAATGGCCTTGGCGATCCAGCGGTTGAGGTCGATCATGCTGATCTGGCTGGGTCCGCCCAGTTCAAACGTCTTGCCGCCGTGACGGCCGGGGTCAGCCGCCGCATTGGCAATCGCCTGCGCGACATCGGCGACATAAACCGGCTGAAACTTCGTGTCGGCGCCGATGACCGGAACCACCGGCAACCGGCTGATCAGGTCGGCAAAGCGGTTGAGGAACTGATCCTCGGGGCCGAAGATGATCGACGGGCGGATGATGGTCGCATTGGGGAACGCGGCCTTTACCGCCGCTTCGCCCGCTGCCTTAGACCGGCCATAGGCGGATGGGCTTTGCAGGTCCGCGCCGATGGCCGACACATGGACCAGCGCCTGTACGCCCGCTTCCGCCGCCGCCTTTGCTACGTTGGCCGCGCCGTCATGATGCGATCCTTCCAGATCGCCGCTCAGCACGCCGACCAGGTTGATGACGATGTCGCTGCCCGCAATGGCGCGCGCGACGCTTTGCGGCTTGCGGATGTCGGCTGCGACAAACTGGGTCTGGCCCAGCCCACCGAGCGGCTTCACGCGCAGCGCGGTCGCCAGATCGCGTTGGGCCACGCGCACGCGCGCGCCACGTTCCATCAGCGCCTGCGCGACCTGCCGGCCGAGGAAGCCGCCGCCGCCGAACACCGTAACCAGACTGTCCTTCATCACGCGTTCCATGCCTGTCCTGCTTGGGGGAATGACTGCAAGCGCTTCCCTTGCAACAGCCGCCGCCCGCTGACAACAGGCGGGCGAGGGCGCGGGTTCCTTTTTTATCCGATCCAGCCTTGCAGGCCCGCGATCATCCACAGGCCAAGGGCCAGGAACAGCAGCGCCGCGCCAATCTGCAGCGCGCGCATCGGCACTTTCTTCGCCAGCGCCTCGCCAAAAATCACCGCCGGGACGTTGGCGATCATCATGCCCAATGTGGTGCCCGCCGTCACCGCAAAGACATTTTCGAACTGCGCGCCAAGCGCCACGGTCGCGACCTGCGTCTTGTCCCCCATCTCCACCAGGAAGAAGGCGATCAGCGTGGTGAGGAATACGCCTGCCTTCGACGGCGCTTTCAGCGGTTCATCCTCGTCAATCTCGTCGGGGATCAGCGTCCAGGCGGCCATGGCGATGAAGCTGGCGGCGACGGCGTAGCGGAACCAGTCCTGGGTCAGGATATCGGCGATGGAACGACCGACCAGCGCCGCCAGGAAATGATTGGCCAGCGTCGCGAACAATATGCCCATGATGATCGGCACCGGCTTTCGAAAGCGGGTGGCGAGCAGCATGGCGAGCAATTGGGTCTTGTCGCCCATTTCGGCGAGCGCGACCAGCGTAGTGGAGGTGAGGAGAGCGTCCATAAATAATATCCGGGGCCGGGCGAAGGGTTGAAGACGCAATGCCATCGCCTCCTCCCGCCCGGCCGGACAGGGAAAAGCCGATGCCATTGGTCTCGCCCGATGCGGTGGTCCGGGCGCTTGCCCGACGTCCCCGCATCCCGCATGCCATGGCCTCTCGGCCAAATATGTTGACATGCGGCCCATTCGATCGCTCGAATGGCTGGCTACTCCCCAGATGACAGGGCGCGTTTAGGGAATATTGCGCGCGGAGGCAATTGGGTAACCGCCCCGTTGCAACGAGCATGGCGCGCGGAAGCTGCGGGGGTGGGCCATGCCCGGCCCGCTCACTACTCCGCCGCGTCGGCGATGGTTTCGGGCAATGCGCGCACGGCCTCGGCCGAAACCGGCTCGCGGACCAGTGCGTCCACCGGCTCCAGCGTGTCCAGTTCGCGCCCGCCCGTTTCGATATTGAGGTCGCGCAGCTTGCGTCCTGTCACCAGCACCCGGCCTTCGAAGCTGCCCACGAAGCTGTTATAGTCGCTCACCGCGCCCGTTAGCCGGTTGCCCAGTTTCTTGAGCGATCCAGCCGCGCCCGCCAGCCGCTCATAAAGCTCCTTGCCCAGCGCGCCGATCCGCTTGGCTTCGTCCGCCATCTTCTCCTGCCGCCACACCGCCGCGACGGTGCGGGCAATCGCGATCAGATTGGTCGGCGTCGCTAGCAGCACACGCTTGCCGAACGCATGGTCCCACAGCTGCGGATCATGCTCCAGCGCGGCGGACAGGAAATGCTCGCCCGGGACGAACATGATGACATAATCGGGCGCTTCCTCAAACTGGTCGGCGTAGCTCTTGCGCCCCAGCGTATCGACATGCGCCCGCATCGCCGCCGCGTGGGCCGAGAGCAGGCGCTTGCGCTCATCCTCGCCATCCGCGCCGTAGGCGTCCTGATAGGAATTCAGCGACACCTTCGCGTCGATCACCAGCGCCCGTCCGCCCGGCACGCGCAATATGGCGTCGGGCCGCAACCGGCCATCCTCGCCCTCGACGCTCACCTCGGTCCGGAAATCGACATGTTCGGAAAGCCCGCATGTCTCCAGCACATTGCGCAACTGCTGTTCGCCCCAGCGCCCGCGCGCCTTGGGCGCATGGCGCAGCGAATCGACCAGCCGCTGCGCCTCGGCCCGCACCGCCTCCTGCCCCGACTTCATCGATTCTATCTCGCCGCGCAGGATGCCATAGGCTTCCGTGCGTTGCTGCTCGATCTGGCTGATCTTCTGGTCGTAGCGCTGAATCGTCTCGTTGACCGGATGCAGCAATTGCTTCAGCTGCGCCTCGCTCTTTTCATGCGCCTGCGCCAGCCGCTGGTCCGCCCGCTCCAGGAAATGGCTCTGCGCCTGATGCAGCAGCTTACCGCCAATCTCGCTGAACTGCGCCGACAACTGCTCCTTGGCGTCCTTCAGCGCCGCGATCTGCGCCTCGAACGCCTCGGCCCGCGCCTGTGTGTCGGATCGCAGCGCGGCGATCTCCTGCTCGACCAGCCCTCGCGCGTTACGCTCTTCCTCCAGCCGCCGCGCAAGCTCGCCCGCCTGGACCGCGCGATCCTGCGCCACGACCAGTTCCTGTAGCGCGCCGTTGCGCTGCGCCTCCGCCTGACCAAGCCTCGCCGCAAGCTCCGCCTTTTCCGCGGCCAGCGACGCCGTCGCCTTGCCGCGCAACAGCCAGCCAAGCCCCAACCCCGCAACCAGGGCGATAAGGCTTATGATGACGGCCAGGCTGTCCATGATGATCCCCCTTATGGAACGAAAGGGGAACCTAGCGGCCCGACCCGGTCCCCGCAACCCTCGTTGCGTTCAGGCGAGTGACGCGCGAAGACCTTGCTGGCGACGGCAACTCCGGCCTTGCGCGATCTGGAGAGATCATCGCACTTGTCTGAACAGCGATGAACAGGAATATGTGTGTATGCAGACGCTTCTTGACCGCATGTGGACGGATCCCTGCGCGATCCTTTTGCGATGACGCAAACGCCGCCCTTCGCGGCCTTCGCGCCGCCCGTGCGCAAACCATCCCCGCTGCGCAAAGAGATTACGGCGGCATATCGCCGACCCGAAGCGGAATGCGTCCAGCCCTTGCTGGATCTGGCGACTTTACCCCCCAAAGTCCGGTCGGACGCCCGCACCACCGCATATGCGCTTGTCTCGTCGATCAGGGAAAAGCGGACCCGCAGCGGCGTCGAAACCCTGGTTCAGGAATTTGCCCTGTCGAGTCAGGAGGGCGTGGCGTTGATGTGCCTGGCCGAGGCCCTGCTGCGCATTCCGGACGACCAGACCCGTGACGCGTTGATCCGTGACAAGATCGCAAAGGGCGACTGGATGTCGCATGTGGGCAGCGGCAAGCCCCTTTTCGTCAATGCGGCGTCCTGGGGGCTGGTCGTCACCGGCAAGCTGCTCGACAGCGTGAATGACCGGGGGCTGGCCGCCGCACTCTCGCATTTGCTTGCGCGGGCGGGGGAACCCGTGATCCGGCGCGCCGTCGATATCGCCATGCGATTGATGGGGGAGCAGTTCGTCACCGGTGAGACCATCGGCAAGGCGTTGAAGCGCGCGCGCGCTCTGGAGGCGAAGGGTTTCACATATAGCTACGACATGCTGGGCGAGGCGGCGATGACAGCCGCGGACGCCGTCCGCTATTATCGGGATTATGAGCAGGCCATTCATGCGATAGGCAAAGCATCGGCCGGTCGCGGTATTTATTTTGGTCCCGGCGTCTCCATCAAGCTCTCCGCCCTTCACCCGCGATACAGCCGCGCCCAGGCCGGTCGCGTGACCGATGAACTTCTGCCCCGTGTCAAGGCGCTGGCGGCGCTGGCGAAACGCTATGATATCGGCTTCAATATCGACGCGGAGGAGGCGGACCGCCTCGAATTGTCGCTGGACCTGCTGGAAAGCCTGGCGCTCGATCCCGATCTGTCGGGCTGGAACGGTCTCGGCTTCGCGGTGCAGGCCTATGGCCAGCGATGCCCCTTTGTGATCGACTGGATCGTCGATCTCGCGCGCCGCGCGAACCGGCGGATCATGGTGCGGCTCGTAAAGGGCGCTTACTGGGATACCGAAATCAAGCGCACACAGGTCGATGGGCTGGCCGACTTTCCCGTCTATACGCGCAAGGTCCATACCGATGTCGCCTATATAGCCTGCGCCAAAAAGCTGTTGGCCGCCCCCGACGCGATATTCCCACAGTTCGCGACGCATAACGCCCAGACGCTGGCGACCATTTTTCACATCGCTGGCCCGAATTTCGCGGCCGGCGACTATGAGTTTCAATGCCTGCACGGCATGGGCGAGCCGCTTTATGGCGAGGTGGTGGGAAAGGAGAAGCTCGATCGGCCCTGTCGCATCTACGCGCCGGTCGGAACGCATGAGACGCTGCTGGCCTATCTTGTCCGCCGCCTGCTTGAAAACGGGGCCAATTCGTCATTCGTGAACCGGGTCGCTGATGCGAGCGTCGCGATCGACGAACTCGTCATGGATCCTGTCGAGCAGGTCCGCGCGATGGACCGGCCGGGACATCCGCACGACCAGATCGCCTTGCCGTCGGCGCTCTACGCTGATCGCCGTAACTCTGCGGGCATCGACCTGAGCGACGAGGACGCGCTGGCGCATTTGTCGTGCGCCCTGACAGAGAGTGCGACGAAGCAATGGCATGCCAGGCCCGAAATTTACGGGCACCGGATCGTGCGCAGCGAACGACCAGTGTGCAATCCTGCGGATGCGACCGATGTGGTGGGAATGGTGGCCTTTTGCGTGGAGCAGGACGCGCGCGACGCCTGCCGGATAGCCGCCCATGCCGCCGCAGCCTGGGCCGCTACGCCGGTTGCCGACCGCGCCGCCATGCTGGAGCGGGCAGCCGATGTCATGCAGGCGCAAATGCCTCATCTCATGGGGCTGGCCATCCGCGAGGCGGGCAAGTCAGCGGCAAATGCGATCGCCGAGGTCCGCGAGGCGATAGATTTCCTGCGCTACTATGCGGCGCAGGCCCGAACGACTTTGGGGCCAACGCAACAGCCGATCGGCCCCATAGTCTGCATCAGCCCCTGGAATTTCCCGCTTGCGATCTTCACGGGCCAGATCGCTGCAGCTTTGGTCGCCGGTAATCCGGTCCTTGCCAAACCGGCGGAAGAAACCCCGCTGATCGCCGCCGAGGCGGTGCGCATCCTTCATGCCGCGGGCGTCCCCGCCGATGTGCTCCAGCTGCTGCCGGGCGCGGGCGAGATCGGGGCCGCGCTCGTTGGGGCTGCGGAAATCGCGGGCGTGATCTTCACCGGCTCGACAGAGGTCGCGCGCCTGATCCAGAAACAGCTTGCCACGCGTCTGTCGCCCGATGGCCGCCCAATCCCGCTGATCGCGGAAACGGGCGGTCAAAATGCCATGATCGTGGACAGCAGCGCCCTCGCCGAACAGGTGGTGGCCGATGTGATCGCGTCGGCCTTTGACAGCGCTGGCCAGCGATGTTCGGCACTTCGCGTCCTGTGCCTGCAGGACGAGATCGCCGATGGCACCCTCTCAATGTTGAAGGAGGCTCTGAAGGAACTCAGCATCGGACGACCTGATCGCCTGTCGGTCGATATTGGTCCGGTCATTACCATGGAGGCCAAGGCCAGCATCGAGAAGCATATCGATGCGATGCGCGCAAAGGGGCGGCGTATCGAGCAGCATGCAATGCCGACGGACATCGGGCGGGGCAGCTTCGTGCCACCGACGATCATTGAGATCGACAGCATCGCCGATCTTGAGCGAGAGGTTTTCGGCCCGGTCCTTCATGTTATCCGCTACGACCGCGAACGGCTTGGACATGTGATCGAAGCGATCAACGCGACAGGATATGGGCTGACCTTCGGTCTGCACACCCGCCTCGACGCGACTATGGACTATGTGACCCAGCGGGTGAAGGCGGGCAATCTCTATATCAATCGCAACATGATCGGCGCGGTCGTCGGCGTCCAGCCATTCGGAGGAAGCGGACTGTCCGGCACGGGCCCCAAGGCGGGCGGGCCTCTCTATCTGGCCCGTCTGGTCCGGGAACCGCCAGCGGCCAGCGGGGGCACATCGATGCCTGTTGATGAGGCGCTGGCGGCCTTCACCTATTGGCTGGCGCAGCGCGGCGAAACTGCGGTGCTCGCATGGGCCCGGACCTGCGCGGCGCAATCGATGCTCAGCCAGACGATAGAGCTGCCTGGGCCAGTCGGTGAGCGCAATCTCTACACGATCCACCCCCGCGGCCGCATATTGCTGCATGCGAAAACCGAACCTGGCCTTTTGACGCAAATCGCGGCGGTGCTCGCAACAGGCTGCGAAGGCGTGATCGATGCAGCGAAGCTTCCTTCGGACTTGCCCGCCAGCGTCGCGGCGAGACTATCGGATGACACCGGCGGCGCCCTTGCCGGGGCCCTTGTAGAAGGCGAGGATGCTGACATCATCAGCCTGTCGGTAGCGATGGCGAACCGGCCCGGACCCATTGTGCCGGTTCATGCCGCATCCTCTGCTCGCCGTATCGCTGGCCAGCCTTACCCGCTCGAGTGGCTGCTCGAAGAGGTGTCGATTTCGATCAACACGACAGCAGCCGGGGGCAATGCGAGCCTGATGACGCTTGGGTGACAGCAAGCGGTTTCAGCTAACCTGTCGCCAATGTCCCATCGGCATCTCCCCTAGCCAATCTGGTTGGGGGCAAAAATCATTCCCACTCGATCGTGCCGGGGGGCTTGGACGTGAAGTCGTAGCATACGCGGTTGATGCCCTTGACCTCGTTGATGATGCGTGTCGCCACACGGCTGAGGAAGGATGCGTCGAAGGGGTAGATGTCCGCCGTCATGCCGTCGGTCGATGTGACGGCGCGCAAGGCGCACACATTGTCATAGGTGCGGTGGTCGCCCATCACGCCTACGGTGCGCACCGGCAGCAGTACGGCGAAGGCTTGCCAGATCGCGTCGTACAGGCCCGCGTTGCGGATTTCCTCCAGATAGATGGCGTCCGCCTTGCGCAGGATGTCGCAGCGTTCCTTGCTCACTTCGCCCGGAATGCGGATGGCAAGGCCAGGTCCGGGGAAGGGGTGGCGGCCAACGAAAATCTCCGGCAGCCCCAGCTCGCGGCCCAGCACGCGGACTTCGTCCTTGAACAGCTCGCGCAGCGGCTCGACCAGCTTCATGTTCATGCGCTCGGGCAGGCCACCCACATTATGATGGCTCTTGATCGTCACCGACGGCCCGCCGGTGAAGGACACAGACTCGATCACATCGGGATAAAGCGTGCCCTGCGCCAGGAACGCCGCGCCGCCGATCTTCCGCGCTTCATCCTCGAACACATCGATGAAGGTCTTGCCGATGAACTTGCGCTTGGCTTCCGGGTCGGTGACGCCCTCCAGCCCCTTCATGAACAGCGTTTCGGCGTTCACATGGACCAGCGGGATATTGTAGCTGCCCCGGAACAGCGAAACGACCTGCTCGGCCTCGCCGCTGCGCATCAGGCCGTGGTCGACGAACACGCAGGTCAGCTGGTCGCCGATCGCCTCGTGGATCAGCACGGCGGCGACGGCGCTGTCGACCCCGCCCGACAGGCCGCAGATCACCTTGCCATCGCCAACCTGCTCGCGGATTTCGGCAATCTTGGTGGCGCGGAACTCGGCCATCGTCCAATCACCCTTCAGGCCGCAGACATGGCGCGCGAAATTGGCGATCAGCTTGCCACCATCGGGCGTGTGCACGACTTCGGGATGGAATTGCGTGGCGTAGAAGCGCTTTTCCTCATTCGCGGTCATGGCGAAGGGCGCGCCCTCGCTCACCGCGACCACCTCGAAACCCGGCGCGAGCTTCGTCACCTTGTCGCCATGGCTCATCCACACCTGATGCCGTTCGCCTTCGGCCCACAGACCGTCAAACAGGGCGCAGCGCTTCTTCACCTCGATGAAGGCGCGGCCGAACTCGCCGCTCTCGCCGCCTTCCACCTGGCCGCCCATCTGCTGCATCATCGTCTGCTGGCCATAGCAGATGCCCAGGATCGGAATGCCCGCATCGAAAAATGGCTGCGGCGCGCGGGGGCTGTCCTCCCACATGACGGATGATGGTCCGCCGGACAGGATGATGCCCTTTGGCTGGAGCCGCTTGAAGGCCTCGGCGGCGCTGTTGAACGGCGCGATCTCCGAATAGACGCCCGCCTCGCGCACGCGCCGGGCGATGAGCTGCGTCACCTGGCTGCCGAAGTCCACGATAAGGATGGAATCCTGAAGGGGCAGCGTCATCGAATCGCCTTTGTCAGCCGGAAGAAGAGGGATGGGGCGCGGTTAGTCCGCCCGCTTCGATATGTCCAGTTTACTCCCGCTTCCTTGCGCAGGTCTAGGACAGCGCTTCAGCCTGTCCCTGCCGTCCCGCCGCCCATCCCAGCAAAGCCGCGGCACCCAGAACGGCAGCTGCGATCACGAAGGCGCTGCCGATGAAGGGCAGCATCGGTTTCGCGCCCACCGACAGCGAATAGATGCCGCCGAAGAAAATGGGCGACAATATCCCTGCGATCGATCCGACGCTGTTGTTGGCGCCCTGCAACTGCCCCTGTTCCGATTCCGACACCCGCTGCGTCATCAGAGACTGGATCGTGGGCATAGCCAGACCCCATAGCGCGTTGGGCAGCATCGCCGCGATGAACAGCCAGCCGGTCGGCGCCAGTCCCATCGCCAATATGCCGACCGACCCGAACGCCAGGCCGGTCACCATCGTTGCGCGATCGCCGAGCCGCTTGACCACCGGCCCCACCAGCAGCCCCTGCACGCCCATGTCCATCAGGCCCACCAGCGCCAGCAGCGTCCCCACCTGCCACGCGCCCCAGCCATAGCGATCGCCCGCATAGAGGACGAACACCGCCGAAAAGAGGTGATGTGCGAAATAAAGCAGGAAATTGACGATGGCGAGGCTCGACAATTCAGGGTGCGACCGCAGCAGCTTCAAGGCCCCAAAGGGGTTGGCCCGCCGCCAGGAAAAGGCCATGCGCCTTTCTACCGGCAGCGATTCGGGCAGCACGAACAAGCCGTAGACAAAAGCGAGGGCGGAAAGCGCCGCCGCCGCCCAGAAGGGCGCCCGCAACGAAATCTCGCCCAGCACTCCGCCCAGCAGAGGCCCCGCGACAAAGCCGCCGCTGAATGCCGCGCCGATCAGCCCATAGCCACGCGCCCTTTTTTCCGGCGGCGTGATGTCGGCCATATAGGCAAAGGTGGATGTGAAGCTGGACGATGTCACGCCCGCCAATATCCGCCCCAGCGCCAGCCACCAGAGATTGGGGGCCAAAGCCATCAGCATGAAATCCAGCGCCAGTCCCGCGACCGACACCAGGATCACGGGCCGTCGCCCGAAACGGTCGGAAAGCGATCCGATCACTGGCGAGCAGAGAAACTGCATGGCCGCCCACAGCGCCACGAACAGCCCGTTCCACAGGCCAGCCGCGCTGGTGGACCCGGACAGCTGCTCTATCAGTTGCGGCAGCACCGGGACGATGATCCCCATCGACATGACGTCGAGCAGCGCAGTCACCAGAATGAACGCGATCGCGCCTGTGCGATGAGGTGAGGACGGGGGACGCATGCAGGTCGCCTAGATCATTTGCGCGCCCTCTGGAAACAGCCGATTACAGGAAGGGCAAGAAACCGGAGGCCCCCGGTCGAAAGGTGCGGCGGGGGTGCGCGAAGGCGTCGCCTGACCGTTCATCCGCGATTTTTTTTGTGGGCTGGACAGCGCTTTAGGCGCGATACCGCCTAGCGGTCTGCCCGGTCCCGCCGGAAATAGACATTCTGTATGCGCCCGTTCGCGATCGTGCAGGTGAAGTGGCGCATGCGTCCATCCTGTGTCCGCCATCCGCTGCGTATCTCGACGTCGCCATCGATGCTGAACCCGTCGCGGCTGTCGCGCGCGGCTTCCATCTGCCGGACCTCGGCATAGCCGCCGTCGCGCTCGGCCTCGTCGCGGGCGGCCAGTGCGCAGGCATCGGCCATCGCGCTTTCCTCCCGCTCATCGGCGTCCTGCGCTTCGGGGGCATAATCCTCGTCGCGCGCACTGGAGCGACGGCTGCTTTCATCACCCCGACGGGGAAGGGGGGGCGATTGCTCCGCGCCGGTGACGTCGGAAAAATCTTCTTCATCCGCCTTATTCTGCGGGCCTTGGGGGACGTCATCCTCCACGCCATAAAAGTCATCGTCGGCAGAGGTGCCTTGCGGGGCCTGCTGGTCATTGGCTTCGGGATAATCATAGCCGGGCTGCGTCTGCGCGGTCGCAGTACCGGCCACCAGCAACGCCGCGCCCAGTATCGAAACTGTTGTCTTCAATCCTGCCTTGCCGATCATCGCCATCGCTCCTTCAGAACGGCAGCCGCTCTATATGCGGTCGGCTGTCGCGCGGCTGAACGCGGATCATGGCTCGTCGCGGATCTTCAGCCCGGTATAGTAGGCGGCAAAGGCATAGCTGTCGGCATATTCGTCGATCAGCTTGTCGACAGGCTTTCCCGATCCATGGCCCGTGCGGGTATCGACGCGCAGCAGGCGAGGGCGGGGGCCAAGGTCCGCCGCCTGCAACGCTGCGGCATATTTGAAGCTGTGCGCGGGCACCACGCGGTCGTCGGTGTCGGCGGTGTTGACCAGTATCGCCGGATAATCCTGTCCCGCCCTGATATTATGATAGGGCGAATAGCCGTAGAGCAGCCGGAAGTCCTCTTCTCGGTCCGGCGAACCATAATCCTCGATCCAGTAGCGCCCGGCGGTGAAACGGTCGAAACGCAGCATGTCCATCACGCCCACGGCGGGCAGTGCTGCCGCGAACAGGTCGGGCCGCTGGTTGACTACCGCGCCCACCAGCAGCCCTCCGTTGGAGCGCCCCTCGATCGCCAGCCCGTCCTTTGTCGTATAGCCCCGCGCTTTCAGCCATTCGCCCGCCGCGATGAAGTCGTCGAACACATTCTGCTTGTTGGCCCCGCGCCCGGCATCATACCAGGCGCGCCCATATTCGCCGCCGCCGCGCAGATTGGCGATAGCATAGACCCCGCCCTGCTCCAGCCATGCCAGCCGCGTCGCGGAATAGCCCGGCGTCAGTGATATGTTGAACCCGCCATAGCCATAGAGGATCGTGGGCGCAGGCTTCCCGCTGGCCGCCAGCGCCTTCTTGCGGATCACCGTCATCGGGATCAGCGTGCCGTCTTTCGACGGATAGCTGACCTGCTCGATCCCGAACTGATCGGGGTCGAAGGACAGGGCGGGCCGGGCGAACAGGTCGAAACGCAGCGTCGCAGTGTCGAAGCGGTAGATGCTGGGCGGACTGGTGAAGCCGGAAAAGCTGAAGAATGTTTCCGGATCGCCCTCCCGCCCCGAAAAACCCGCCGCAGCGCCGACGCCCGGCAACGGCACGTCGCTCACCCGCCGTCCGTCCAGCTCGACCAGCTCCGCAACCGTCTGCGCACCGACGGCATAGGCCAGGATCAGGCGGCTGCCGATCAGTGATCCGCCCGCCAGCCTGTCCGCGCGTTCCGCCACCACCTGCTGCGCGCCCCGCCGCCGGTTGCGCGCATCGATCGCCACCACGCGCAGATTGGGGGCGCCAAGGTCGGTGATGAAATAGAGCATCGACCCGCGACTGCCGATCAGCCGCCAGTCATTGCCCAGCCCCCGCACCAGCATGCGCAGCTTCATCCGCCCGCCGCTCAGTTCCGCCACGCGCAGCTCGCGGCGCGGATCGGTGCCCTGGAAGGAGCTGACCAGCAGCCAGCGGCCATCGCTCGTAACCTGCGCCGTATGGCCCAGGCTGGGGCGCTCAGGCGTCGCATGGACCAGCTGGTCCTGCGCCTGATGCTGGCCCAGCCGGTGATAGAATATCTGCTGCCCCATCGTTGCGGAGCGGAAGGCTTCCCCATCCTGCGGCGCGGGGAAACGCGCGTAGAAAAATCCCTCGCTTCGCCCGTCCCACGCCAGCTGGGAGAATTTCACCCACTCGACCCGATCGTCGCGCACGCGGCCGCTATCGACGTCCAGTATCTTCAGCGTGCGCCAATCGCTGCCCGCCACCTGCACCGCATAAAGCAGATAGCGGCCGTCGGGGGAGGGCGCCCATTCGGCAAGAGCCACGCCGCCATCTTCGGCCCAGCTGTTGGGGTCCAGAAGCCGCCGCTGCGTACCGCTCAACCCCTCTCGCACATAAAGTGGAGTGTGTCGTTCAAGCCCGCTGTTATAGCCGTAGAAATAGCGCCCACCAGCTTTACGCGGCAGCGTGAAGCGGCCTTGGCCAAGCAGCGCCTCCATCCGTTTGCGCAGGATGGCGCGGCCGGGAAGGCGATCAATGACACGGCGGGTGAGGGCGTTCTGCCTGTCCAGCCATTCGCGTACATCCAGGTCTGTGCGAACGTCGTTTTCCAGCCAGCGATAGGGATCGGCCACCTTGATGCCGAAACGCTCCTCGACCAGATCGAGCCGCCTGGCGTCGGGATAGCGCAGCGTAGCCCCAGCACTGTCGCGAAGGCGGCCGACATCGGGTTCGGCCGACGCGGGGAAAGCCGCCGCCAGCAGGATCAGCGCCGCCAAAAGCAGCCGAATAGCGCGCATCCTCTCCCGTTCGTACCGCTGAAAATGAAGCAGGCCATGGCTCGGTTGAGCCATGGCCTGCTTCTAATCTACTGATCCGCCTTTGTAAAAGCGGTTTACCCGATCAGGCTGCTTCCAGCTCGTCCGCGTCGGCGCCCTGCACCGGACCCGAATCCTGGCCCTTCGCATCGACGTCGCGATCGACCAGTTCGATGATCGCGATCGGCGCAGCGTCCGAAGCGCGGAAACCGGCCTTGATCACGCGGGTATAGCCGCCGTTGCGATCCTTGTAACGCTCGGCCAGGACTTCGAACAGCTTGGTCAGCTGCGTGTCGTCCTGAAGGCGGGAGTGGGCCAGACGACGGTTCGACAGGCCACCCTTCTTGGCGAGGGTGATCAGCTTTTCGACGTAAGGACGCAGTTCCTTGGCCTTGGGCGTGGTCGTCTGGATCTGCTCATGCTTGATGAGCGAAGCGGCAAGGTTGCGGAGCAGCGAGTTACGATGCCCGGTGCTGCGCTGCAGCTTACGATGACCGATCTTGTGACGCATGATATCTTCCTTCGTTCGTTAAGGGCCCGTGTGAGGTAGCCCATACCCGGCACAGTTGAGGTCGTGCCTATCACCTTGATGTCGTCACCCCAGCGGAAGCTGGGGTGACGGGTGTGGATCAGCCCAGCAGCTCCTGTTCGAGCTTCTTGGCCATTTCCTCGATATTTTCCGGCGGCCAGCCGGGGATGTCCATGCCCAGGCGCAAGCCCATGGACGACAGCACTTCCTTGATTTCGTTCAGCGACTTGCGGCCGAAATTGGGGGTGCGCAGCATCTCGGCTTCGGTCTTCTGGACGAGATCGCCGATATAGATGATGTTGTCGTTCTTGAGGCAGTTGGCGCTGCGGACCGACAGTTCCAGCTCGTCCACCTTCTTGAGCAGGTAGCGGTTGATCTGGTTGGTGTCGCTCTCGCCTTCCGAAGCGGCCGAGGCAGAGGCGCCAGCGGCCGGAGCGGCGACGGGCAGCGCGTCCTCGAAGTGGACGAACAGCTGAAGCTGGTCCTGCAGGATGCGGGCGGCATAGGCCACCGCGTCTTCCGGCGTGACGGTGCCGTCGGTTTCGACGGTCAGCGACAGCTTGTCATAGTCCAGTTCCTGGCCGACGCGGGTGTTGTCCACCTTGTAGGCGACCTGACGGACCGGCGAGTAGAGCGCGTCGATCGGGATAAGGCCGATCGGCGCATCGGCCGGACGGTTGGCGACGGCGGGGACATAGCCCTTGCCGACGTCAGCGGTCAGTTCCATGTTCAGCGTCGCGCCCTGGTCCAGGTGACAGATCACCAGATCGGGGTTCATCACTTCGATGTCGCCAACAGTGGTGATGTCACCCGCGCGGACTTCGCCAGGGCCGGTCGCGGACAGTTGCAGGCGGCGGGGACCGTCGCCTTCCATGCGCAGCGCGACCTGCTTGATGTTGAGGACGATGTCCGTGACATCTTCACGCACGCCGGTCAGCGACGAGAATTCATGCAGGACGTTCTCGATCTTGATCGAGGTGACCGCCGCGCCCTGGAGCGAGGACAGAAGAACCCGGCGCAGCGCGTTGCCAAGCGTCAGGCCAAAGCCGCGCTCCAGCGGCTCGGCGACGAAGGTCGCCTTGCGCTTGCCGTCGCCCGCGGCCTTGATCTCAAGGCTGTTGGGCTTCTTCAATTCCTGCCAGTTCTTCATGTTGACAGTCATGTATTTCCCCTGGGGATAAGGCCGGAACGCTGAAATCCTGAACCCGACAGGACGTTGCGGCGATGCAGATGGGTAAACGGGCGACGCGTCCGCCGCCCGGCAAGCCTTGTGCCGCTGTTAGACGCGGCGACGCTTGGAAGGACGCACGCCATTGTGCGGGATCGGCGTCACGTCGCGGATAGAAGTGATGTGGAAGCCGACGGCCTGCAGGGCGCGCAGTGCCGATTCACGGCCCGAACCGGGGCCCTTCACTTCGACTTCCAGCGTGCGCACGCCATGTTCGGCGGCCTTGCGGCCCGCGTCTTCAGCGCAGACCTGCGCGGCGTACGGGGTAGATTTGCGGCTGCCCTTGAAGCCCATCATGCCTGCCGAGGACCAGCTGATCGCATTGCCCTGGGCGTCGGTGATGGTCACCATGGTGTTGTTGAAGCTGGCGTTGACGTGCGCGACGCCGGCCGAGATGTTCTTGCGTTCGCGGCGCTTGATGCGCTGGGGTTCGCGTGCCATTGTTAGCTCTTCCTACAAAATCTGGTTGCGCAGGAGGCGTCTCGCTTGGGGAGATCTGCCTCCGGCGGAGTAATTCGTCCCCCGGACGAATTACTTCTTCTTGCCGGCGATCGGCTTGGCCTTGCCCTTGCGGGTGCGCGCATTGGTATGCGTGCGCTGAC
Source organism: Sphingobium sp. MI1205 (assembly GCF_001563285.1). Lineage (NCBI taxonomy): Bacteria > Pseudomonadati > Pseudomonadota > Alphaproteobacteria > Sphingomonadales > Sphingobiaceae > Sphingobium > Sphingobium sp. MI1205. The sequence continues at coordinate 3,100,621 of NZ_CP005188.1, read as the reverse complement.
CGCGGACCGGCAGGCCTTTGCGATGACGCAGGCCACGATAGCAGGCCAGATCCATCAGGCGCTTGATGTTCATCGCGGTTTCACGACGCAGGTCACCTTCAACGGTGAGGTCGGCGTCAATGGCTTCGCGGATCTGCAGGACTTCGGCGTCCGACAGGTCCTGAACGCGGCGGCTCTGGTCGATGCCCAGCTTCGTGGCGATGTCGACGGCGGTCTTGCGGCCGATACCGTGAATGTAGGTGAGCGCGATGATTACGCGCTTGTTGGTCGGGATGTTAACACCCGCAATACGTGCCATGGTAATCTGTACTCCTGCTCCACGGGACGGTTGGCGCCGTCCCATCTCAAAGCGTCCGGGCCAAAGCCCTAGAAGGACTTCGGCCGATTCGATAGCCCCCGGGACGCAAAAAAGACGGCCAGTGCCATGCACTGCCGCTCACCAGCATGTCCGGGATGAGCCAGCCCCTAGCGATTCGGCGGGAAACTGTCAATCGGCAGCTGGTGTGCCGGGGGCTTTCCGCGTGCGTGCCGCCGCGCCCGCGCGTACTCACGAACGGGCAACGGCGGACCTCGCCGGTTCGCTGGCTCGCCTTTCGGGCCGCCCGGCCCTTTTCGGGTTGAAGCCTTGCCCCTGCCTCGGGCATGAGGCGGCATGCGTTTTCATCCTGTCTCCGCCGCGCTCGCGCCCATGCTGTTCCTTTTGCCTTCCTGTGTGGGCGCGCCGGAGCAGGCGGCAGCGCCTGCGCCCCGGCCATCCGCGCCGCCTCCGGCGCCAGCACCAGCGCCCGCGCCGGTTCCGGCGCCGCTGGACTGGCAATATCGCCCCGCCACGCCCGGCAACTGGGTCTACCGTGCCGATGGCGCGGGGTCGTTGGCCGCCTTCTCCGCGCCCGGCGCCGGTGCGGTGCTGACATTGCGCTGCGATCCCGCGGCGGGCCGGATCAGCTTTCTGCGTGCGGGAGCGGGGCAGGGCGCGATGACGCTGCGCACGACCTATGGCGCGGTCAGCTGGCCTGCTGCGGCAGCCACTTCGGGCACGTTCGCCACCCGCGCCGCCAGCGACCCGGCGCTTGACCAGATTGCCTACAGCCGGGGCCGGTTCGCGGTGGAAGTCCAGGGATTGGAAACGCTGATCGTTCCCGCCTGGGCAGAGGTGGGACGCGTGATCGAGGATTGCCGCCGCTAACCGCGCTGTGACCCTGCGGTCGGCGCGCAATTTCGCCATATCTTGTGGGCTGGATACTGCGCGACGCACCAGATCAGCTTTTCAGGCGGACGCGCAAGTATGATTCGAAAAAAGAATATTACAAGTCTTGATCATGTCTTCCGTCTGATTCACAGTCCGGTTCGTGGCCAAGCACTAAGATGATTTCCAAGGCAGGCTACGCCGGGCTTCAACAAGCGAAAGGAGGTGATCCGATGTCTCATGGTTCAGCAGTGAGGTCGGTCAAGTCCCTTCGGGAAACGCGCCGCTGAGCGACGCCGTCGGCGTCGATTTTTCAAGAGCATTTTTGAGGCATCTGCGCCGCCGTCCGTGGCGTGATGGTCCTCTGCTTGAGAAGATAGCGCGATCCACGTTTCCCTTGGGCGGCACTTCCGGCCGCTGACCATGTCAATGATGGGCCGCTGGGATTTATCTGCCCAGCGGCCCCTCTCATTTTGGTTGGCGGAAGGCGGGCCGCGCGATGCTATCGTTCAGCGCCTTTCACCTTGCCCCATGTGCGCGCCGCCGTGTAGCCCAGATACCCTGTCCCAAACAGCGCATAGAGCGGCTCGGGCAGTGCTTCGAAATAGGCGCGCATCGTCCGGATGATCGCTTCGGCCATCTCCGGCCGCGCGCCCCCGACCAGCCCCAGCGGTACGGACCATAACAGCAGCCCGTACATGACGTAGAGGAACGCGGGCCTTGCGCGCACCGTCCAGCGATCCGCGGGCGTGCGGGGACGGCGGGGCGCGCTCATAAATTGCCGATCCGATTTGCAAGCCAGCCATAGAGAAACGCCTCATTGGCGGGCCTGCTCTCCGCCAGCGCCACATAGCGTTCGCCCTGCAACGCCTCGATCGTCTTGAGCAGCACCTTCTCCCCGGCCTTGCCGCGCAGCATGATGAAGGCGCCGAGCGCGCCCAGTGTCTTCGCTCCGATTACGCGATCGACCCTCAGGTCCGGATAATCCTTCTGATTGCGATTGAGGGCGTTGAGCGCTCTTTGCAGGAAGCCGGTCGCAGTTCCCGGACCCATGTTGACGGCGCTGTCGAACAATTCCGCCGCTATTTGCGGCGCGGCCTGCGCGACGAAGGCATAGCCTGGCCGTTCCCAGTAAAGCCGCCGGTATATTGCTTCCGCCATCGTACGGGGCAGCCGCCGCATGTCGCCAGCATAGCCATTGGCCCGCGCCACTGCCTGCGTAATGCCGAAATTGGTCGGGCCACCCCGATCCGCCGGATGGTTGCTATAGCCCCCCTCGCGTGCGATCACTTCGTCGATCAGCGCCGAAACATCCATGAAAACCGCCTCCTCTATTCGAATGAGGCGAAGCATTTATCCCATATGGTTCGCTGTAGGACAGCGAAAATCGCCGGCTCGCACCAAAATAGGAAAAATAGGATTTGGATAAACCAGGAAGGGCACCCGCGAAAAACGCGTTCATTTCGCCACTTCATTCATCGGCAGGCGAGGCGCTCGATGCAAAGTGTTCTGACACAAGGCCAGGATCGCGCCGGTCAGGGCTTGGGGCTGCGAACCGGCATCGCCATGATGGGATTGATAGAAGAGGTCGCGAATTTCCGGGTTCCGAAACATCCGCGCATACATTTCATGGACAATGTCCAGCCCATGGGCTTCCAGTGCGGGAACCGTGGCCTTCACGAGCGCGATGGTTGGTCACTGAGGGGCTGTGACATCTACATCTCCCGTGAAATATTATCGGGATAGGCGGTCTCACCGTCAGCGGGCAGGTGGATGATCGTAAAAGTCGACCTGCATCTTCATCGCGCCGATCGGAGTGACGAAATGGGGCTGTTGTGGCTCCACCAAACCTGGCTGGTCGGGTGTGAGGAGTGTCGTGGAAGGCGGATCGAGATAAGTGAGTTCAAGCTGCCCCTCGATCACGCGGATCACGCCCCAAACGCCTGCCTTTGTATCGTGGCGCGCGCGCAGGGCCGCCGGCAATGTGTCTTGGTCGAACACAGGCGTCGAGCGATAAGGTTGGACAGTTTTCATGGACGCAACCTCTGTTCAGGCTCCTCCGCGCTGAAGACTCCTCGCGGGACATCAGCCCGGCGTGGCATGGCATCGAGCTGGAAGTAGAGGGCGAGTTTCAAACTCTCTGCAATGTGCGCTGCCTTGGCCTGGAGCGCCGTCGCGGCGTCGGGTTCCATCAATGCTTCGGTCGTCTCGTTCCAGAGACCGAGCCAGCGATCAAACAGTGCAGGCTTGATGCGATCCTTATGCTTGAAGTGGGCCGGGACTGGTTGCCCCTTGTAGCGACCGCTTCCCAACATTACCGACGACCAGAAGGCAGTCAATTTTTTCAAATGGTCGGGCCAGTCCCGAACTGCATCATGGAAGATGGGGCCGAGTTCTGCATCTGCCCGCACACGAGCATAAAAAGCCTGCACCACCCGTTCCAGGCCTGCTTCGTCGATCGTTGAGGCATTGTCCACGACTCATGCTCCAATCATGCATATTTAATGCATCTATATCTGACGTTTGAAAGATGCAACGTTAGACCTATTATCCGACTGCCGATCGCGGCCGTTCGGAACGCCATGACGCTGACGCTGTTTACGGACTATTCAATACGCGTGCTGGCTTATCTCGCCGCGCGGCCCGATCACCTGTGCTCATCGCGGAGGTCGCCACGGCCTGTCGCATCTCGCAAAATCACCTCATGAAAGGTGAATGATCTCGCGCGGTCGGGATGTCGGGATATATCGAAAGCGTCCGCGTCCGTGGCGGCGGCATCCGTCCCGGCCAAGCTCCTGAGGAGATCAACATCGGCACGCTTGTCCGCCATACCGAGGGCGGATTTGATCTTGTTGATTGCGCAAGCTGCGTGATTGCGCCTGCCTTGCAGCACGACCGGCGTGCTCAAGGAAGCGCTCTGCGTCTTCTTGGCCGTACTGGATCGTTACTCGCTGGCGGACCTGATGGACAAACGAAGGGGTACGGGCATATTGTTGGCAGGAACAGCCTCCCGCCAGAAGTCGGGCGATAATGTACGGGCCTGATTGTTGAACTACATCCGCCTTGCGCCCGGTAAGCCAGATCGACGCGTCCTATCGTCTGGCTAACGTCTCCCGCCATGCTGCTATATTCAGATGATTGGCCCGGCTTATACGATCGAGAAGCATCCCCTCCTCCCGGGTGAACGTTTGACAAATCGTCCTTCGGGAGCAGAATTCGTCGAACCGGCGCAGCTGTAGTTCAAGATATTTGACACAGGGAGGGTCTGTCATGTGCGACCATTTTCCTGGAGCGCAGCGATCATCGCCACTAAGGCGTCCTCGGCCCGCTCCCGGAGCATCGGGTCATTCGCGTTCAGGTCGCCGCGCAACCATCGTGGAATCCGCTGCACCATGTCGCGAACGGAGACGCGGGCAAGTGCGCGCTCATCGGTTGTAATCATTTCCTCGCACGTGTTCCTGTCCGTTTCCTGATCGACCCTTTGGTTGACGATGAAGGCCCTCTCGGCGGCGGATCAAGTCTTCACAAATCCCGCCCACCGCGTCGTGACATTAAGCCGCCCGCAGATGAAGGATGATCTATTATTCATCTATCACATCGCATATGTGAGATGAAAGATTGTAATTTGATGTTTCATATATCATACAGTGCTTATGATCACGTCTCAGCAAATGCGGGCTGCGCGAGCGTTGCTCGGCATCGATCAACGTCAACTCGCCGCGTTGGCAGGTGTTTCTCTGCCAACGATCCAGCGGATGGAAGCGTCCGACGGGCAGGTGCGAAGCGTCGTCGATACCTTGGTCAAGGTGATCAACGCTATCGAGTCCGCAGGAATCGAGATCATAGGAGAGAATGCCCAGAGCAGCGGGGCGGGACGTGGCGTACGCCTCAAGGACAGCTTTGTCGGCGGACAAACCAGGCGTGTACCGTCGGTCCTGTTCGATCAATCGGCACAAGACGATGGATGCTGATGGCCGCCTGATCGCTTTCACCCCGAAGCTGGTCACGGTCCTGCGCGAGGGCTATTCGCTCGATCGGCTGAGGCGCGACTGTATTGCCGGCCTCACCGTTGCGATCGTCGCCCTACCTCTGGCCATGGCGCTGGCGATCGCAAGCGGCGCATCGCCCGACAAGGGACTTGTCACGGCTGTTATTGCCGGTTTCCTGATCTCGGCGCTTGGTGGCTCGCGCGTTCAGGTGGGCGGACCAACCGGCGCCTTCGTCGTCGTCGTTTTCGGCGTCATCGCACAACATGGCTATGACGGTCTGCTGCTCGCGACATTGATGGCGGGGGCGATGCTGATCATCGCCGGCTATGCGGGCTTGGGTAACCTCGTGCGCTTCATTCCGCAGCCGGTGGTCACCGGCTTCACAGCCGGCATCGCGGTGATCATCGCATCAAGCCAGGTGAAGGATTTTCTCGGCCTGTCGATGGAAAGCGTGCCCGCTGATTTTCTTGGAAAATGGGCAGCCTATTTTGTGGAGCTGGACAGCGTCCGCCTCGGCACCCTGACGGTGGGTGTGGGATCGCTGGCGCTAATCACAGCCCTTCGCAAATGGGCGCCGCGCTTACCGGGCTTCCTGATCGCCGTTATATTAGCGGCAGTAGCCGTCGCGCTTCTCCATCTTCCAGTGGAGACGATCGGGTCGCGCTTTCCGGACCTGCCGACGGGCCTCCCCGTTCCCGCCTTGCCTGCATTTTCCCTGGCGAAGGCGCGGGCGATCATACCGTCGGCTTTCACCATCGCCTTTCTCGCCGGGATCGAGGCGCTCCTCTCGGCGGTCGTCGCCGATGGCATGATCGGTTCGCGGCATCGATCCAATCAGGAGCTGGTGGGTCAGGGGATAGCGAACATCGCGTCGGCACTGTTCGGCGGCCTGCCCGCGACCGGCGCTATCGCGCGCACGGCCACCAACATCAAGGCTGGCGCGATCACACCCGTGGCCGGCATGATGCACGCGCTGTTCCTGCTGCTGTTCATACTGTTCGCTTCGGATCTCATGGCCTATGTGCCTTTGGCGGCGCTCGCGGCCATATTGTTCATGGTCGCCTGGGGTATGAGCGAACATCATCGCTTCATCCAGTTGCTGCGCATGCCCAATGGCGATCGCACTCTCCTCCTGCTGACTTTCAGCCTCACGGTCCTCGTCGATCTCACGGTCGCGATCGGCGTCGGCGTCACGCTCGCCTCGCTCCTCTTCATGATGCGCATGAGCCGAGCGGTGGAGATCGCAAACGACAGCAGCGAAATTGTGCTGCCATCAGAGGAGGAAGGAGAGGACGTCCATCAGCGCGACGCGCTTCCTCCGGGCGTCGAAGTCTTCCGCATCGATGGCCCTCTCTTCTTCGGCGTCGCCAATGAATTGCTCGATACGCTGCGGCGCGTCGGGCCGCCGCCGAAGATCATCATCCTTCGTATGCGGCGGGTGCCGCTGCTCGATGCCAGCGGCGTGACGACGATCGAGGAAGTCGTGCGGTACGCCGCGTCGGCCGGCACGCAGATCATAATTTCGGGCATTCAGCCGCAGCCCCTAGCAATGCTCGTGCGGGTTTCACTGGGGCCAGCGGACCGGCATATGATCTTCAGTCACGATTTTCCCGACGCCCTGCGCGTTGCAAGAGCAATCGCCGCTGCACCCGCGACGGCAGCCGAACGGCTCAACTGACCAGCAAAAGATGGATCTTCACATGAACGATACGAATGATGATTATTTCTATGACGAAGCTTCAGGCGAGTGGATCTCCAAATCGGAAGCTGCCGCTATGGCGTTGGCGGCAGACCGGGTGGAGGTGCGCGATTCCGCCGGCAACCTTCTGGCGGACGGCGACAGCGTCATCACGATCAAGGATCTGAAGGTCAAGGGAGCTGGACAGACGCTGCGCAAGGGAACCGTGATCAAGTCGATCCGGCTGACTGGCGACCCGCAGGAAATTGACTGCCGCTATGAAGGAATCAAAGGGCTGGTTCTCAGGGCCGAGTTCGTTCGCAAGCATTGATCGAGGCCAGCGGCTGCACCGTCGCGCGTGAGATCAAGGGTGTTGCGGATTGAAGGCATGGGTCATCTTTCCGTGAAAGCACGATTGAGTGGGTTCATGCGTGTCGGGAGATGCAGCCTCGACCGGCCCGCCCATCGATCAGGCTGGGGTCAGAAAGCGTCTGCGGTTTGGTTCAGTAACGGCGGTGGGCGAGAAGCCATGCGGTGTGGCGGTCGAACAGTTCGCGGTCGGCGGTGTCCAGCAATGTTCTCGATGTGAGGAGGGCAAGGGCCATGCGTGCGTCAAGTTTGATCCACAATTCGCTCATCGGAACCGGACGCTGGGGGATACACTGCCAGAGGTCTTGGTCCCTGCTGACAACGAGCAAGGCGCCATGGTCGAAGAAATGCTTGCACCGCATTTGGTGATAGCGGCTTAAACGTTCCGTCGGGAAGCAGTTGCGCACACGGGATGTCGCCGCTGGCGATTTGGCTCCGAAAGAGGTCGAGTGCGCGGAGGTCACGTTCAAGCGCCTGACTCGGCTGGGTGATAAGTTTCGATTTGAGGCTCGTGGCGCACCTTGCTGCGGAAGTGGGCCAATATGAATGCGATGCCTCCGCCGAATAGCAGAGCCATCCCAATACCCGTCTCTATCGGATTGGGAGCAAGGATGAGAGTGATCGCAAGCACCGCAATGAGGGCTGAGGCGAGGCGCAATAAATCGATTAAAAGGCGATTGTTCCGCCCGCGCCTTGCAGTTGATACCATCGCGTCAAGCACGCTCGTCGGGATGATGGCTGTCAGGCCGTTCCTGACGGTCGTTTCAGAAACGCAATTAGCCGTCCCGAATTTTGACGAACTCGGCGGGACGAAGAAGCAGCGGCTCTAGCATCTGCCTGTCGGCATAATGGCGGGGAGGCGAATCCTCAATTCGGAAGGGTGGCGTACGCGTTCAATATCGAAGCGTCGGGATGCACCGCGTGGCCGCTGCCAAAAATAAATTTGCACCACCAGAGCGGATTTGTGGCCCCTGGCGGGGTGAAAATATCAGCTAACCTGTTGAAATATTGGTCGGGACGAGAGGATTCGAACCTCCGACCCCCACACCCCCAGTGTGATGCGCTACCAGGCTGCGCTACGTCCCGACCGGAGCGGCGGCACATAGAAGCATGTTTGAAAACATGCAAGCGTTTCGGCGCGCCCTTTCTGCCGTCCAGCGCCATCCCTAATCATATTGCCTCACTATCCACATCTGTGTTAGCCGCGCGCCTTTGATCCGCAGGCACTTGCCTGCCTGCGGCTGGACAAGAGAACAAGGCGAAAGTCCCACCATGCTCATTACCCCAGCCTTTGCCCAGACCGCGGGCGAGCAGTCGTCCGGCGCTTCGATGCTGATACAGATGGCGCCGCTCGTCCTCATCTTCGTCGTCTTCTACTTTCTGCTGATCCGCCCGCAGCAAAAGCGGATGAAGGAGCACAAGGCAAAGATCGACGCAGTGAAAAAGGGCGATCAGGTGGTGACCGGCGGTGGCTTGGTCGGCAAGGTTGCCCGGGTCGATGAGCATTATGTCGATGTCGAACTTGCGCCGGGCATGAAGGTGAAGGCAGTCAAATCGACCCTTACCGACGTCGTCGATCCCACGACCGCCAAGCCCGCGAACGACTGAGCCAGCGATGCTGAACTTTTCGCGCTGGGCCGTTACGGCGATCCTGCTGCCCCTGGTTATCGGCATCCTCTGCGCGGTGCCGAGTTTTCTGCCCGACACGGCTGTCGAGCGGTTACCCTCTTTCATGCAGACCCGCGTCAATCTGGGTCTGGATCTTTCGGGCGGCAGCCATCTGCTGCTTGAAGCATCAACGCAGGACGTCGCCAAGCAGCGCCTCGTCAACATGGAGGAGCAGGTCCGCACGGAGCTGCGCCGCGGCAGCCCGCGCATAGCCATCGGCGACATTTCCAGCCGCGATGGCAAGCTCAGCTTCATGGTTCGCGATCCGTCGCAAGTTGATGCTGCGGTCGAGCGTGTCCGGCCGCTGACGCAGGGCGCAGGCCTCACCGGTCAGCGTGACTTCAATGTCGAGGTGGTGAACAGTTCGACCATCGTCATCACGCCGACGAACGCGGGGATCGACAATGCGGTCAAGAGCGCGATGGAAGTCGCGACCGAGGTCATCCGCAAGCGTATCGACGAAATGGGCACGCGTGAGCCTACGATCCAGCAGCAGGGCGGCAATCGGATCGTCGTACAGGTTCCCGGCCTGCAAAACCCCAAGGCACTGAAGGATCTGCTGGGCCAGACGGCCAAGCTGGAATTCAAGCTGGTCGATACCGCCGCAAACCCGTCCGAAGTGGCGCAGGGTCGCGCGCCCGTGGGCAGCGAGGTGCTGCCTTATCTCGATAATCCTTCCGGCGTGCCGGTGATAGCGGTCAAGCGCCAGGTGATGGTGTCGGGAGAGGATCTTACCGACGCCACGCAAGGTTATGACCAGAATAACCAGCCGATCGTCAACATTCGCTTCAACGGATCGGGCGGGCGCAAGTTCGGCCAGGTGACGTCGCAGAATGTCAACCGGCCCTTCGCCATCATCCTTGACGGCAAAGTGCTGTCGGCCCCGAACATCAATGAGCCGATCCTCGGTGGCTCCGCTCAGATCAGCGGCAACTTTACCGTGGAAAGCGCGAACCAGCTGGCGATCGCACTGCGCTCGGGCAAGCTGCCCGTCGCATTGACGGTTGTTGAGGAGCGCACGGTGGGTCCGCAGTTGGGCGCGGATTCGATCCGGGCGGGCCTTATGGCTTCAATCATCGCCGTGGTTGCGGTCGCTGTCTTCATGTTCGTCAGCTACGGTCGGTTCGGCATGTACGCGAACCTTGCCGTCGCGATAAACGTGCTCGTCATCCTGGGCGTCATGGGCATGTTAGGTGCGACTTTGACGCTGCCGGGCATCGCGGGTTTCGTGCTGACCATCGGCACGGCGGTGGACGCCAACGTGCTTATTTATGAGCGGATCCGTGAAGAGCGGCGGCGCGGGCGAAATGTCGTACAGGCGATCGAGTTCGGCTATAAAGAAGCCAGCCGGACCATTTTCGAAGCGAATGTCACTCACGCCATCGCTGGCGGCATCATGCTCGCCTTGGGTTCCGGCCCGGTCAAGGGTTTCGCCATCGTGCTGCTGATTGGCATCGCTACCAGCGTATTCACTGCCGTGACCTTCACCCGCCTGCTCGCGTCGCGTTGGCTTCGTGCCAAGCGTCCGACCGAGATCGTCATTTAAGGGCCGGGAGAAAGACCCATGAAACTTCTGAAGCTCGTCCCCGATCACACCAACATCGGCTTTGTGAAGCTGCGCCACTGGGCCTTCGCCCTTACCGCGCTGCTGACCGTGCTTGCCGTCGGCACCACCGCCTATCGTGGCCTCAACTTGGGCGTCGATTTCGTCGGCGGCCTGATGATCGAGGCGCGCTTTCCCCAGGCGGTTGAAACGGATCGTGTGCGCAGCACCATCGCCGCGCTGGATGTGGGCGAAAGCTCGCTCCAGCAATTTGGCGATCCCAATACCGTGCAGATCCGCCTTCCCTTGCCCGAACAGGGCGGGGCGGGCGCGGCAAATGCGATTGTTGAAAAGACGCGTAACGCCATGACGGCCCAGTTCCCGGGTGTAACCTTCTCCCGATACGATACGGTGTCGGGTAAAGTTTCGGGCGAACTGATCCAGAACGGCGTCCTGGCCGTCCTGCTTGCCGTGATCGGCATCGCGGTCTTTTCCTGGTTCCGATATGAATGGCAGTTCGGCGTTTCGACCTTCGTCGCCATTATGCATGATCTGCTGATGACGCTGGGCTTCTTTGCTGTCACCCAGTTGGAATTCGACCTGAACATCGTCGCCGCGGTGCTGACCATCGTCGGCTACTCGATCAACGACAAGATGGTGATCGACGACCGTATCCGCGAAAATATGCGCAAATATCGCAAGATGGACATGAAAGCGCTTATCGACCTGTCGGTCAATGAAACGCTGCCGCGCACCGTCATGACGTCGGTCACGATCATGCTGGCGCTGGGCGCGTTGTTGTTCTTCGGCGGCCACGTGCTGCGTGGTTTCACCGCAGCCATGATGTTGGGCATCGTGGTCGGCACCTATTCCTCGGTCTATGTGTCCTCGTCGCTGCTGATCACGCTGGGCCTCTCGCCACAGGTGTCGGAACGCAAGGCGGCCAAGACCAATATCGCCGACAGAGCCGAGCGCACGGGGCCACGCGATGACGGGGCGCGGCCCTGATCGACAAACGCATCGGCATGGAACTGCGCCGCGACGATGCGGGGCAGGGGCCGATTGTCACGGGCTTTGTAGGGCGCGGCTTTCGCGTCAGGGATGACGTCTTTCCGGGCGGACTGCTGCTAAGTCCGCTTCGGGCGCTGGCATGGAACGATGCGCCTTCGCCCGACCAGTTGACCGTGGCCGCGTTGGGCGATCTTCTGGATATCCAACCACGGCCGGAATTCCTGCTGCTGGGCACCGGCGCCGGTCTGCGTCAGCCGCCGCGCGCCTTCGTCCGCGAATTGGAGACCAAAGGCATTGGCGTCGAAGCGATGGACAGCCGCGCTGCAGCGCGTGCCTGGGGCGTACTTCGCGCGGAAGAGCGCTGGATCGTGGCGGCTCTGCTCCCGCTTTGATCGTCAGCGCATACCACCGCGCTATGGTGTTGGCTTTTCAGGCCCCGTCTTGCGCTTTGTGCGCCACCCGCATAGTCTGAAGCCAAGTTCCGCCACCTGTCGGTGTCGGCGAAGAAGAAAAGAGTTACGGCCATGGTGCAGCAAAGCCGCCCATCGCCGCAGAGTTCCGGTCCCGCCGGGGGTGTTTCGGGCAAGGGCGCCCGTTCCGGCCAGGGTAATGGGAGCAAGGCTGCGGCCATACCTCCCCCGTCGGCGCAGCGGGGTCCGTTGCCTCATTCGCCGCGCGGCAGACGGTCCTATGCCGCGATCGACCTTGGTACGAATAATTGCCGCCTGCTGATTGCCAAGCCTTCCGCCGATGGATTCATCGTCGTCGATGCCTTTTCCCGCATCGTCCGGTTGGGTGAAGGACTGGCGGCGACCGGACGAATCAGCGATGCCGCCATCGATCGGGCGATTGCGGCGTTGTCCATCTGCGCCGACAAGCTGCGGCGTCGGCATGTGACACTTGCGCGATCGGTTGCGACAGAGGCATGCCGCCGCGCCTCCAACGGCGCCGACTTCATTCAGCGCGTCTATCGCGAAACTGGCATCGCCCTCGACATCATCAGCGCGCAGGAGGAAGCCAGGCTGGCTGTCATGGGATGTCATGCGCTGCTGGAGCCAGGCGATAGCCCGGCGCTGATATTCGACATCGGCGGCGGCTCGACCGAACTGGTGCTGGTAGACGCCAATCAATCGGGCGCGCCGCATATTGTTGACTGGGTCAGCGCGCCTTGGGGCGTCGTCTCACTCACGGAAAGCGAATTGTTCGACCATGCTGATCCGGGTGAACGGATCGCCGCCTATGCGCGGATGCGCTCGCGCGTGGCCGACGCATTCGCCCCGCTTGCTCGCCGCCTGCCGCGCAATGTGCCAGCGATAAGGCTGCTTGGCACGTCGGGGACCGTGACAACGCTGGCCAGCTTGCATCTTAACCTTCCCCGCTATGACCGACAGGCAATCGACGGGCTGATTGTGCCATCCGCGTCCATGCGCGCCATTTCCGGCAGGCTATCGACCATGGCGTTGGCGGAGCGGCAGAAGCTGCCCTGTATCGGATCGGAACGGGCGGACCTGGTCGTGGCGGGCTGCGCGATACTCGAAGCCATACTCGACATCTGGCCTGCGGAGCGGCTGGGCGTAGCGGACCGGGGCATTCGTGAAGGCATATTGCGCGGCCTCATGGACCGTGACGGAGTAGTGATGTGAGGGGTGCAGGTGCGGGCAAGGTCCGGGTCAAATCGGCGAAGGGGCGCACGGCGCAATCGACACGCTGGCTCGAACGGCAGCTTAACGATCCCTATGTCCGGCGCGCCAAGGCGGAAGGGTGGCGCAGCCGCGCTGCCTTCAAGCTGATCGAGCTTGACGAGAAGTTTCACTTCGTAAAGGGATCCCGCGCGGTCGTCGATCTGGGCGTCGCGCCTGGCGGATGGGCGCAGGTCGTCAGGAAATTGTCGCCCAAGGCGAAGGTGGTGGGCATCGACCTGCTGCCGACCGATCCCATTCACGGAGTCACCCTGTTTCAGATGGACTTCATGGACGACAAGGCTCCGGCTCTGCTGACCGAGACGCTGGGGGATGCACCCGATCTCGTCATCTCTGACATGGCGGCAAACACTGTGGGCCATGCGCAGACCGACCATCTGCGCACGATGGGGCTCGTCGAGGCGGCGGCGTGGTTTGCGGTAGAGAATCTGCGGAAGGGCGGCACCTTTGTCGCGAAGGTGTTTGCGGGGGGGACTGATGCTGACCTGCTCGCCATATTGAAAAAGCATTTCACGACAATCAAGCACGCTAAGCCGCCGGCCAGCCGAAAGGGCAGCGTTGAGTGGTATGTCGTGGCACAGGGTTTCAAGGGACGGCCCGAAGAACAGGGCTGACGCCGCCGCACGCAGCGGCCTTTTTTCAGACAGCGGGGGCACATTGGTTTCGACGGTATCGACGGTCGCCTATCTCGGGCTGGACGCGCGCAGCGTGGAGGTTCAGTGCCAGCTGGTCCCGGGCCTCCCCAACTTCATCGTGGTGGGCCTGCCTGACAAGGCGGTGGCGGAAAGCCGGGAACGGGTGCGCAACGCCATCGCCGCTATAGGCCTGTCGCTGCCGCCCAAGCGGATTACGGTAAACCTTTCGCCTGCGGATCTGCCCAAGGAAGGCTCTCATTTCGACCTGCCTATCGCCCTGGCCCTGCTGGGAGCGATGGGAGTGATCGATGCGGAGACGCTGGCCGGCTATATGGTGGTCGGCGAACTGAGCCTGGACGGCCGCATCGCCACGACCCCCGGCGTCCTGCTTGCTGCGCTGCACGCGGGGGAAAGGGAATTGGGCCTGGTGTGCCCGGTCGCTCAAGGATCGGAAGCGGCATGGGCGGGCCAGGTCGAAGTGATCGCGGCGCCAGACCTGCTCAGCCTTCTCAACCATTTCAAGGGCAGCGCTGCACTGTCGCCTCCCCAGCCCGGCGCAGTCGAGCCGCCGCCGCGCGCGTCCGATCTGAAACAGGTAAAGGGACAGGAGACGGCCAAGCGTGCGTTGGAGATCGCTGCCGCTGGCGGTCATAACCTGTTGATGGTTGGTCCTCCCGGAGCAGGCAAGTCGCTGATGGCGAGCTGCCTGCCCGGCATATTGCCGGAACTGACCCCGGCCGAGGCGCTGGAAACCTCAATGGTCGCGAGCGTCGCCGGATCATTGGAAGGGGGACGGATCAGCCGCGCGCGGCCGTTCCGCAATCCGCATCACAGCGCATCCATGGCCGCGTTGGTTGGCGGCGGACACAAGGCCCGACCTGGTGAAGTCAGCATGGCGCATCTGGGCGTGCTGTTCCTGGATGAGTTGCCCGAATTCCAGCGCACGGTTCTTGATTCCCTGCGTCAGCCGCTGGAGACCGGCGAGGTCACGGTGGCGCGCGCCAACGCACATGTCACGTTTCCGGCGCGGGTGCAGTTGGTGGCGGCGATGAATCCCTGCCGCTGCGGTCATCTGGGCGATCCGGCATTGGCTTGTTCGCGCGCGCCTCGATGCGCCGCCGATTATCAGGCCAAGGTATCGGGGCCGTTGCTGGACCGCATCGACCTGCATGTGGAAGTGCAGGCGGTGACGGCGGCGGATCTGGTCCTGCCTCCACCCGCCGAAGGTTCGACAGAGGTCGCAGCGCGGGTCGCGGCGGCGCGAGAGGTGCAGACGCAGCGCTATGCGGGAACCAGGGTCCGCACCAATGCCGAGGTCGATGGCGACCGGCTGGAGGATGTAGCAGGCCCCGACGCGGCCGGGCGTGAACTGCTGGCGCAGGCGGCAGCGGCAATGAAGCTGTCGGCGAGGGGCTATACACGGGTGCTGCGGGTGGCGCGGACCATTGCCGACCTCGCCGGATCGGAAAAGGTCGGGCGGGTGCATGTGGCCGAAGCGCTCAGCTATCGCAGGCGGGCTCCGGTGAACTGACCATGACAATGCACGCGATCAAAAGGGCGCACATCTAACCCCGATCGCCGACATCGGCGAGGCGGGCAGTTGCGACCCGCTGCACCTGGAGAACGTCTTTCCGGGCATCCAGGAAACGGCGGGGATTGATGGGTTCGCCGTTCAGCCGCACCTCGAAATGCAGATGGTCGCCAGTAGAACGGCCGGTCGATCCCATGCGAGCGATCATCGCGCCCCGGCCGACCTGCTGGCCGACCCGGGCGGCAAAGCCCGACAGATGGGCGTAGCGGGTCATGAGACCATTACCGTGACTAACCTCTACCACATTGCCATAGCCGCTGCGCTGGCCGACAAAGCTGATCTTGCCAGCTGCGGCGGCCAGGATCGGCTGGCCATGGCTGCCGGGAAAGTCGATGCCCGCATGAAAGGCCGCGTGGCCGTTGAACGGGTCGCGGCGATAGCCGTATGAACTGGATTGCATCGGCGCCAAAGTGGGGCGGCCCGACGGAATCGTCATCAGGCTGCTCTCCAGAAACTCCATGCGGGACAGCGCGTCCGTCAGCCGTTCAAATTCCTGCGGCATCGCGTCGCGCTGGCCGCGCCATGGCACAAAGGGGCCGCCTTGCGCACGCGCGGCGGTACGCGCCAGGGCATCGGGATTGAGGCCGAAACTGCGGATCGCCGCCGCCGTTTTGTCGGCACGCCGCTTCACGGCATCGGTCAGCAGCATGGCGAACCGGCGCTGACGGGCATCGATCGTCAGCAGGGGCTGGGCTTCTGAAGAGGCGCTGATCTGGAGCTTGAGAGCGGGAGAGCCACCCTTGGCTGCCGCCTTGTCCGACTTGCCCACCAATCCTTCTGCGGCGTCGCTTTCCTCATCGCCGAAATGGGTGCGGTAAAGATCGTCCATGAAATCCTGCCGCGCCTGAAGGTCGCGGGCGAGTGTCTCCACCGACCGGCGATAGCTCTCCACCTTATCGGACGCCTTGGCGACCGCCTTGCGCTCGGCGTCTATTGCGGCGCGCTCGTGCGCCACAGCCGAGCGGTCAGAGACCATCGAGAGTGAAAGTGCGGCCGCTCCCATCAAAAGCGCGCAAAGAAGCGCCGCCGCCAGCAGTTGAACGCGGGTAGATATGCGTATGAATTTGACCTGTCCGTCAGACCGCAGGAAGATTTCCCGCTCGGGGCACAGGGTAATAATCCTGACCCAGAGGGCAGCAACCCTCTTCTTGGTTCGATACAACAATTGCGACCCCGCATTCGATTTTTCGAGAATCGGGGCGCTAGCAAATGCAGGAAGAGCGCGCGAATCCGCACCGGCGGACTCGTGACGAGTCGAAATGAAGGCGGGCTGAAACGTGCAATCGGGGTTACGGTTCCCGACAAAGGCAAATTTTTCAGGCGTTTTGAGAGCGGGTCGTTCGGGCCGAGCGTAGCAAGGTCGGCACCATAATTGCGGGTACAGCGGCGCCGAAATGAAATCCTTGCGCATAATGGCATCCGCCCGCCCGCAGATAGTTTAGTTGGTGCCTATTTTCGACGCCCTCGGCGACGGTGCGGATGTTCAGGCTGTAGGCCAGGTTGAGCAGCGTCCTGACGATCGCTGCATCATCGGGGTCGGTTTCCAGGTCGCGAACGAAGCGTTGGTCGATCTTGATGACGTCGATCGGAAACTGTTTCAAATGCGAGAGCGAGGCATAGCCGGTGCCAAAATCGTCCAGCGCGATCGATAGGCCCGCGTCGCTGAGCTGATGCAGGCTGCGTTCCACGACTTCGGCGTTGCGGCCAAGGAATACGGACTCCGTCACCTCAAGCTCTATTCGTGAAGGCGGCACGCCCACACTTTCCAACTGCGCTAACAAACGGTCGGGAAAGCCGCTGTCATGCAATTCCACGCCTGGCACATTAATGGCGACATGGCCGATATCGAGGCCAAGATCCTGCCAGCGCCGACAGTCGGCGAGTACCTGTTCCAGCATCCGATCGGTGATCTTGCGTCCCAATTCCGAATGCTCGAACGCGGCGGCTATTTCGCCGGGCATGATGATCGATCCATCCGTTCGGACGCAGCGAAGCAGCGCTTCGAAACCGATTATGGCGCCGGTCGCAAGATCGATTTTTGGCTGATACCAGGGGGCGGGTGGCGCATGCACCAGCGCATGACGTGCACGTTCCAGCATCCTGGCCTCGCGTTGCCAGCGGTCCAGCAGCCAGGGTTCGAACAGGCAAGCCCGGCCGCGGCCACCATTCTTCGCCTCATAAAGCGCGATGTCCGCGAACTTCATCAGATCGGCAATGTCGCCAGCATGCTCGGGGAACAGTGCGACGCCCATGCTGACCCGGCAGTCCACATCGCGAGCGCCATGGCTAAGCGGCTGGTGCAATTGTGTCGTCATGCGCGCGAGAATCGCCTCCAGATCGGAGGCGTTGCGCAGGCGGGTGAGCAGCACGGCAAATTCGTCGCCGCCCATGCGGGCGACAAGATCGCCGGGCCGCACCGCCGCCCGCAGCCGCTCAGCCACCGCGCACAGCAGTGCGTCGCCGGCATCGTGGCCCGCGCTGTCATTGATTCGCTTGAACTCATCGACGTCGATCAGCACCACGGCCATCAGCCCGCCGGTCCGGCTGGTCGCGCTTACCGCCTGGGTCAGCGTCGCCATGAAATGCGACCGGTTGGCAAGGCCAGTGAGCGCATCGGTCATGGCCAGATGGGCGAGGTGCCGCTCCGCATTCTTGCGGTCGGTAATATCGACAATGCTGGAAAGCACGCAATCTTCGCCTCCGATCGCGATCGGACGAGACGCCAGCAAAACGTCGTGAACCATGGCATCCTTGGCAACGATCCGGCATTCCTGATTATCGACCGCGTCGCCGGAGGATATCCGGTCGCGGAGGCTGGCCTGAGCCGCAGCCCCTTCGCCGAGTACTTGAACGCGCGAAATATCACCATCCGAACCAAAAGTACGGGCTGCCGCGTCGTTGAAGCGGACGACCGTTCCGCCAGGGCGCGTTACCAGCAATGGGATTGGCACGCTCATGAACATGCGCTCCAGCGTTTCGCCATTGCTTGCCAGGGCTGCGCGCGCGTCCTGCGCCGCCTGGCTAGCCACCCATTCCTGACGCTGGAGGCGATTGGTGCGGCTGATGGCGATCCACATGCTGCAGTGGAGCATCAGTCCCGCCATCAGCATGCCCGGCATTGTAGGGGATAACGGCGCGGGCGCGAGATAGCCGGCCAGCAGCAGGATGCCACATCCCAGGCCGCCGCCGAAATTGCCGCGAAAGCTGGTCGGCACCACGAGGTAGAAGACCAGCGGCAGCATCACCAACACGAATATCGCGATATCGCTGCGCGAGGTGACCAGGAATGCGACACCTATGGCGGTCACGATCTGCCAGATGAAGCACAGCCGTTCGACCGCTTTGAAATCGGCCAGGCGGCTGCTGAGCGACAGGCAGAAGAGCGACCAGAGGACGACCGTCACACGCGCCGGGACGGCGATCCAGAAATGCGCCGTACCGGCGAAGCGCCAGTCGCTCAGCAGGAATAGCGCATTGAGAATTGCGGACAGAAAGAACAGCGTTCGCGCTTGGCGACAGGATTCCGGCAGGCGCTGCCCCTGGAAGGCGGCCTCTCTAGCCGGATCACGAAATTCGCCAGTGAAAGAAGATAGTTGCGTCACGACCTGTCCAAGTGAGCGTCGTCGGAGCGCCCTTTACGAAACAATAGCTTGGCGACCGTTATCAATTTCCTAAAACGGTTGTTCACCATTCCGGGCTGAGTGGGAAACGGAGCGCATCGGGACTCCGCTTGACCCTGAAAGGCGCCATGGTTATAGGCGCGCCTGCTCAGCTACCGGATGCATTGAGGATTCGTCTTCAGGTCGATGGCGCTAGGCAGAGCTGAACATTGCCGGCTGCTCTTGCGGCTCCAGCGGGCATCTGCCCACCGGGGCCTTTGCTGTTTGGAGGATTTGTGCCTTCAGCGGCAAGCAACGCGGGGATGGTTCCGGTAAAGTAACTGAAAAGGTGAAGGGCTTCATGCCAACGATCAACCAGCTGGTCCGCAAGGGCCGCGAGCTGCAGAAGACCAAGTCGAAGGTCCCTGCAATGGAAGCAAACCCGCAAAAGCGCGGCGTTTGCACCCGTGTTTACACGACGACCCCGAAGAAGCCGAACTCGGCTCTCCGCAAGGTGGCGAAGGTGCGTCTGGTCAACCAGCGCGAAGTCATCACCTACATTCCGGGTGAAGGCCACAACCTTCAGGAGCACAGCGTCGTGCTGATCCGTGGCGGCCGCGTACGCGATCTTCCCGGTGTGCGTTACCACGTGCTGCGCGGCGTTCTGGATACCCAGGGCGTCAAGGACCGTAAGCAGAGCCGTTCGAAGTACGGCGCGAAGCGTCCGAAGTAAGGGGAGACCAGTAATATGTCACGTCGTCGTCGCCCCGAAAAGCGCGTTATCCTTCCCGATCCCAAGTTCGGTGATATCGTGCTGTCGAAGTTCATGAACAGCATCATGCAAGACGGCAAGAAGGCCGTTGCAGAGTCCATCGTGTACGGTGCGCTCGAAACCGTCGAGACGAAGTCCAAGAAGGACCCGATCGCGATGTTCCATGATGCGCTCAACAATGTGAAGCCCGGCATCGAAGTCCGTAGCCGCCGTGTTGGTGGTGCGACCTACCAGGTCCCCGTCGAAGTGCGCCCCGAGCGCGCTCAGGCGCTGGCCATCCGCTGGCTGATCACGGCTTCGCGCAACCGCAGCGAAACCACCATGGCCGCCCGCCTGTCGGGCGAGTTGCTGGACGCTGCCAACAACCGCGGCAATGCCGTCAAGAAGCGCGAAGACACGCACCGCATGGCGGAAGCGAACCGCGCCTTCTCGCACTACCGCTGGTAAGGAGTGGCGGGCGCCCCGGTGCCCGCTCCGCCAACTTGGTTTTGAAGATCGGTCCGTTCGCCGTGGGGCTACCCATGGCGGACGGATTGGTTTAGGGGCCAGCCGCAAGACTCATTCACTCACCGCCGGCGTGCCGGCAACGGAGAAGCATCATGGCCCGCAGCCATCCGCTCGAACGCTATCGTAATTTCGGTATCATGGCGCATATCGACGCCGGCAAGACCACCACGACCGAGCGTATCCTTTATTATACCGGCAAGTCATACAAGATCGGCGAAGTCCACGACGGCGCGGCCACGATGGACTGGATGGAGCAGGAGCAGGAGCGTGGTATCACCATCACCTCGGCTGCGACGACCTGCGTTTGGAAGGCCGAAGAGGGCAAGGGCCCCGAGCATCGCCTGAACATCATCGACACCCCCGGCCACGTTGACTTCACCATCGAAGTCGAGCGTTCGCTGCGCGTGCTCGACGGCGCTGTCGCCGCGTTCGACGGTGTCGCCGGCGTTGAGCCGCAGTCGGAAACCGTGTGGCGCCAGGCGGACAAGTACAAGGTTCCGCGGATGTGCTTCATCAACAAGCTCGACCGTACCGGCGCCAACTTCTATTATTGCGTACAGACGATCATCGACCGCCTGGGCGCCACGCCGGCCGTCCTCTATCTGCCCATTGGTGCGGAGTCAGAGTTCAAGGGCCTGGTCGATCTGGTTGAGAATCGCGCGATCATCTGGAAGGACGAGAATCTGGGTGCTGAGTTCACCTATGAGGAAATACCGGCCGATCTCGCCGACAAGGCTGCCGAATATCGTGAAAAGCTGATCGAACTGGCTGTTGAGCAGGACGACGAGGCGATGGAAGCCTATCTGGAAGGCAATCTGCCCGACGTCGCCACGCTCAAGAAGTTGATCCGCAAGGGCACGCTCAATCAGTCGTTCGTGCCGGTCCTGTGCGGCTCGGCGTTTAAGAACAAGGGCGTGCAGCCTCTGCTAGACGCGGTCGTGGACTATCTGCCTTCGCCGCTGGATATCGAAGACGTTCAGGGTATCAACCCGGACACCGAAGAGCCGGACAGCCGCGCGACCGCGGATGACGCGCCTTTCTCCGGTCTGGCGTTCAAGATCATGAACGATCCGTTCGTGGGCTCGCTGACCTTCCTGCGCGTCTATTCCGGCACCCTGACCAAGGGCACCTATCTGAACTCGGTCAAGGACAAGAAGGAAAAGATCGGCCGTATGCTTCTGATGCATGCGAACAGCCGTGAAGACATTGACGCGGCCTATGCCGGCGACATCGTCGCGCTGGCGGGCATGAAGGAGACCACCACCGGTGATACGCTGTGCGCCGAGCGCCAGCCCATCATCCTGGAGCGGATGGAATTCCCCGAGCCGGTCATCGAACTGTCGGTCGAACCCAAGACCAAGGCCGACCAGGAAAAGATGGGCGTTGCTCTCAACCGCCTGGCCGCCGAGGATCCGTCCTTCCGTGTCTCGACCGACCACGAATCGGGTCAGACCATCATCAAGGGCATGGGCGAACTTCACCTCGAAATCCTGGTCGATCGCATGAAGCGCGAGTTCAAGGTCGAGGCGAATGTCGGTGCGCCGCAGGTGGCCTATCGCGAATATCTCAAAAAGGCCGTTGACGTCGATTATACCCACAAGAAGCAGTCGGGCGGCACCGGCCAGTTCGGCCGCATCAAGGTGAAGGTCACGCCGGGCGAGCGTGGCGCGGGCATCATCTTCAAGGATGAGATCAAGGGCGGCAATATTCCCAAGGAATATATCCCGGCGATCGAGAAGGGCATGCGCGAAACCGCAGCGACCGGCTCGCTGATCGGCTTCCCGATCATCGACTTCGAGATCAACCTGTATGACGGCGCCTATCATGATGTCGACTCGTCAGCGCTGGCCTTCGAAATCACCGGTCGAGCCGCGATGCGGGAAGTCGCGCAGAAGGCAGGAATCACGCTGCTCGAACCGGTCATGAAGGTCGAGGTCGTCACCCCTGAAGAATATCTGGGCGACGTCATCGGCGACATGAACAGTCGCCGCGGCCAGATCCAGGGCACCGATACGCGCGGCAACGCGCAGGTGGTCGAGGCTATGGTCCCGCTGGCCAACATGTTCGGCTATGTGAACTCGCTGCGTTCCTTCACCCAGGGACGCGCGAACTACTCCATGATCTTCTCCCATTATGACGAAGTGCCGCAGAATGTTGCGGACGAAGTCAAGGCGAAGATGGCCTGATGATTTTCCTCGGCCGGGCCGTGAAAACGGCTCGGTTAGGGGCTGGTAATCTGTGAATTTGCTGCTATGGACGCGCCTTCGCGAGGCGCGGCCGAGCGGTCTGACCAAGCTGATTTGATTAGAAGGTAGGATAAAAATGGCTAAGGCTAAGTTTGAGCGGAACAAGCCGCACTGCAACATCGGCACCATCGGTCACGTCGACCATGGCAAGACCTCGCTGACCGCGGCGATCACCAAGGTTCTCGCCGAAACCGGCGGTGCGACCTTCACCAGCTATGACAACATCGACAAGGCTCCTGAAGAGCGCGAGCGTGGCATCACCATCTCGACCGCGCACGTCGAGTATGAGACTGAAGCGCGTCACTATGCGCACGTCGACTGCCCGGGTCACGCTGACTACGTCAAGAACATGATCACCGGTGCGGCTCAGATGGACGGCGCGATTCTCGTTGTTTCGGCTACCGACGGCCCGATGCCCCAGACCCGTGAGCACATCCTGCTCGCCAAGCAGGTCGGCGTTCCGCAGCTCGTCGTGTTCATGAACAAGGTTGACCTTGTCGATGACGCTGAAATCCTCGAGCTGGTCGAGCTGGAAATCCGCGAGCTGTTGAGCTCCTATGATTTCGACGGCGACAATATTCCGATCATCCCCGGTTCGGCTGTCGCTGCTCTGCAGGACAAGACTCCTGAAATCGGCCATGACGCCGTTCTGAAGCTGATGGCTGCTGTCGACAGCTGGATTCCGCAGCCGGAGCGTCCGGTTGACAAGCCGTTCCTGATGCCGATCGAAGACGTGTTCTCGATCTCGGGTCGCGGCACCGTCGTGACCGGCCGCGTCGAAACCGGCATCGTCAAGGTGGGTGAAGAAGTCGAGATCGTCGGCATCAAGGACACCCGCAAGACCACCGTCACGGGCGTTGAAATGTTCCGTAAGCTGCTGGACGAAGGTCGCGCAGGCGACAACATCGGTGCGCTGGTGCGTGGTGTTGGCCGTGAAGACGTCGAGCGTGGCCAGGTTCTGGCCAAGCCCGGTTCGGTCACCCCGCACACCGAGTTCGACGCTGAAGTGTATGTGCTGTCGAAGGAAGAAGGCGGCCGTCACACTCCGTTCTTCGCGAACTATCGTCCGCAGTTCTACTTCCGCACCACGGATGTCACCGGCGAAGTCATCCTGCCCGAGGGCACTGAGATGGTCATGCCCGGCGACAACGTGAAGCTCGGGGTGAAGCTGATTGCTCCGATTGCGATGGACGCGGGTCTCCGCTTCGCCATCCGTGAAGGTGGCCGCACCGTCGGCGCCGGGGTTGTCGGTACGATCTCGAAGTAATATAGGACGCCAGCGGCGCGAATCGCCTGATTCGCGCCGCTGAGAATTTTAACCGCCCCGGATCGCCTTTCTCCGGCTCGAATGAGCTAGAAGGGCATTGCAGGGGCGGTTTGTTATTGGCTCTTTCGCATCGGTACAGGAACAATGGACAGCAACATCCGCATTCGCCTCAAGGCGTTCGATCATCGCGTGCTTGATCAGGCGACCGGCGACATCGCCGACACCGCCCGCCGCACCGGTGCCCTTATTCGCGGTCCGATTCCCCTTCCGACGCGCATCGAAAAGTTCACAGTCAACCGTGGTCCGCACATCGACAAGAAGTCGCGTGAGCAGTTCGAGGTTCGCACCTACAAGCGTATGCTTGACATTGTGCAGCCGACGCCGCAGACGGTCGACGCGCTGATGAAGCTGGACTTGGCTGCCGGCGTGAACGTCGAAATCAAGCTGGCCTAAGCTGGCAAGTCCCTGCTTTCCGAAAGGAGGGCAGGGTATCGGGCATTCCGGAAATCCGGACGCTCAAACGACACAAGGGATACCGCACGGCCCTTCCGGTGAACCGGGAAGGCTCGTGGTTCTGGTCCTCCGTCGCTGTTCCCGAGCAGGGGGTGGCATCCAACCCGGACGGGGTGATCTATATAGGGGTTGGCCGCGAAGGAGAGATCCTGAGCGGTTTTTTCGTTGGATACGCCCGCTGCTAAGGCGGGCCTCTATGGGAGTAATCAGTGATGCGCACAGGCGTGATCGCTAAGAAAGTCGGGATGACCCGTCTGTTCCAAGAGGATGGACGGCATGTTCCGGTTACGGTTTTGGCCCTTGAGGGCAATCAGGTCGTGGCCCGCAAGGAAGTTGATCGCGACGGCTATGTCGCAGTTCAGCTCGGTGCGGGTGTTGCGAAGGTCAAGAATGTTGCCAAGCCGCAGCGCGGTCATTTCGCCAAGGCGGAAGTGGAGCCGAAGGCGCGTCTGGTGGAATTCCGTGTCGCCGAGGATGCGCTCCTCGATGTCGGCGCAGAAATCGCCGCTGACCATTTCATCGCCGGCCAGCTGGTCGATGTTGCCGGTCACACCCAGGGTAAGGGTTTCGCCGGCGCCATGAAGCGCTGGGGCTTCGGCGGTATGCGCGCCACCCACGGCGTGTCGATCAGTCACCGTGCGCATGGTTCGACTGGTAACCGCCAGGATCCGGGCCGCGTCTTCAAGAACAAGAAGATGGCGGGCCATATGGGCGATCGCGAACGGACCCAGCAGAATCTGGAAATCGTGCGCACCGATGTCGAGCGCGGCCTTCTCTTCGTGAAGGGCAGCGTACCAGGCGCCAAGGGCACCTGGCTGACCGTCAGCGACGCCGTTAAGGTGAAGCGCCCGGCAGATGCTCCTTATCCAGCGAGCCTGAAGGCGGCCGCCAACAGCAACCCCGCTCCGGCCGAGACGCCTGCTGAAGAAGCTGCTGCTCCCGAAGCGACCGAAGGCCAGGAGGGCTAAATCATGAAGGTCAATGTACAGACCCTCGACGCGCAGGCTGCTGGTGACCTGGAGCTCAACGATGCCGTGTTCGGCGTTGAGCCCCGCACCGACATCCTGCACCGCGTCGTCACTTGGCAGCTCGAAAAGCGCCGGGCGCCTGCCCGCGCCACCCGTGAGCGTTCGGACGTTGCCCGCACCGGCAAGAAGTTCGGCCGTCAAAAGGGCGGCGGTACTGCCCGTCACGGCGATCGCAGGGCGCCCGTGTTTATCGGCGGTGGTAAGGCTCATGGTGCCCGCGCTCGCGACTTTGGGCACGATCTCAACAAGAAGATTCGTGCGCTCGGCCTGAAAATGGCTCTGTCGTCGAAGGCGAAGGATGGTTCGTTGATCGTCCTCGACAATCTGGACGTCGCGGAGGGCAAGACCAAGGCGCTCGTCGCGCACCTCGCCAAGCTGAACCTGACCAAGGCGCTGTTTATCGATGGCGATGCGGTCAACGTCAGCTTTGCGAAGGCTTCGGCCAACATCATCGGCGTGAACCTGCTGCCGGCCGTTGGCGCCAACGTTTACGACATCCTGAAAGCCGATTCGCTGGTGCTTACCCGCGCCGCGGTCGAAAAGCTGGAGGCCCGTTTCAATGGCTAAGAAAGAAGCCGCGACCGTTGACAATCGTCATTATGACGTCGTCGTCGCGCCGGTCATCACTGAGAAGTCCACCCTTCTCTCCGAAAATAACGCCGTTGTCTTCAAGGTCGCCAATGATGCGACCAAGCCAGAGATCAAGGCTGCCGTCGAAGCGCTCTGGGGCGTGACGGTCAAGAGCGTGAACACGCTGGTCACGAAGGGCAAGACGAAGAAGTGGAAGGGCAAGCCCTACACGCGGTCGGATGTGAAGAAGGCGATCGTTCGCCTGGCTGAAGGCCAGTCGATCGACATCACCGAAGGAGTGCGCTGACGATGGCGCTGAAGCATTATAATCCGACGAGCCCGGCACGCCGTGGCTTGATCCTCGTGGATCGCAGC
The DNA here is from genome assembly GCF_001563285.1 of Sphingobium sp. MI1205. Lineage (NCBI taxonomy): Bacteria > Pseudomonadati > Pseudomonadota > Alphaproteobacteria > Sphingomonadales > Sphingobiaceae > Sphingobium > Sphingobium sp. MI1205. Next base: position 3,074,374 of record NZ_CP005188.1, on the reverse strand, counting down.
GGCCTGCACAAGGGCAAGCCGGTCAAGGCGCTGACTGAGGGCAAGCGCAAGACGGGCGGCCGTAACAACAAGGGCCATGTGACCTCGCGCGGTATCGCCGGTGGCCACAAGCAGCGCTATCGCATCATCGACTTCAAGCGTCGCCTGTGGGACGTGGAGGGCACGGTCGAGCGTTTGGAATATGACCCCAACCGCACTGCCTTTATCGCGCTGGTCAACTATCCCGACGGCACCCAGGCCTATATCCTGGCGCCGCAGCGTCTGGCGCCCGGTGACAAGGTCGTCGCGGGTAAGAAGACCGACGTGAAGCCAGGCAACGCGATGGAACTGGGTCAGATGCCGGTCGGCACGATCATCCACAATATCGAGATGAAGCCGGGCAAGGGCGGTCAGCTCTGCCGTTCGGCGGGCACCTATGCCCAGCTGGTCGGTCGTGATCGTGGCATGGTGATGGTTCGCTTGTCCTCGGGCGAACAGCGTTACATCCGTTCGGACTGCATGGGCACCATCGGTGCTGTCAGTAATCCGGACAATGGCAACACCAACCTCGCCAAGGCAGGCCGCAACCGTTGGAAGGGCATCCGCCCCCTGACGCGCGGTGTGGCGAAGAACCCGGTCGATCACCCCCACGGCGGTGGCGAAGGCCGGACCTCGGGCGGCCGTCATCCGGTTACCCCCTGGGGCAAGCCGACAAAGGGTGCGCGCACCCGCCACAACAAGGCGACGGACAAGTTCATCATCCGTAGCCGCCACGCTAAGAAGAAGAGGTAAGCGAGATGGCTCGTTCCGTCTGGAAAGGTCCGTTCGTGGACCTCAGCCTTCTGAAGAAGGCGGAAGTCGCGCAGGACGCCGGTGGCCGTTCGGGTCCGATCAAGACCTGGTCGCGCCGCTCCACGATCCTGCCGCAGTTCGTAGGCCTGACGTTCAACGTCTATAATGGCCGCAAGCACGTGCCGGTTTCGGTCAACGAGGACATGGTGGGTCACAAGCTGGGCGAATTCGCCCCGACCCGCTACTTCCCCGGCCACGCTGCCGACAAGAAGGGCAAGCGCTAATGAGCAAGGAAAAGGCTCCCCGTCGCGTCGCTGACAATGAGGCGCTGGCTGTTGGCACGCAAATCCGTGGTTCGGCCCAGAAGCTGAACCTGGTGGCTACGCTGATTCGCGGCCGCAAGGTTGAGGATGCGCTGAACATCCTCGCTTTCTCGAAGAAGGCGATGGCGGTGGACGTACGCAAGGTGCTGGCTTCGGCCATCGCCAATGCGGAAAACAATCACAATCTGGATGTCGATGCACTGGTCGTCGCGGAAGCCTCGGTGGGTAAGAGCTTCACTTTGAAGCGCTTCCACGCTCGCGGCCGTGGCAAATCGACCCGGATCCTGAAGCCCTTCAGCCGCGTGCGCATCGTCGTGCGGGAAGCAGCTGAAGAAGCGGAGGCGTAAGACTATGGGTCACAAGAGCAATCCGATCGGTCTGCGCCTGCAGATCAACCGTACCTGGGACAGCCGCTGGTTCGCAGAAGGCGCCGACTATGGCCGCCTGCTGCTGGAGGATCTGAAGATCCGCCAGTTCATCATGAAGAACCTGCCGCAGGCCGCGATCTCCAAGGTCGTGATCGAGCGACCGGCCAAGCTGTGCCGGATTTCGATCTACGCAGCCCGCCCCGGTGTCATCATCGGCAAGAAGGGCGCGGACATTGAAAAGCTCCGCAAGAAGCTAGGCAGCCTGACATCTTCGGACGTCAGCTTGAACATCGTTGAAATCCGCAAGCCGGAAATCGACTCCAAGCTCGTTGCGCAGGGTATCGCCGATCAGCTGGAACGCCGCGTGGCATTCCGCCGCGCTATGAAGCGTGCTGTACAGTCTGCTCTCCGTCTGGGCGCAGAAGGTATCAAGATAACCTGTGGCGGCCGTCTGGGCGGCGCAGAGATCGCGCGCGTCGAATGGTATCGCGAAGGCCGCGTTCCGCTGCACACGCTGCGTGCGAACGTCGACTATGCTGAAGCCACGGCGCACACCGCTTATGGCGTCTGCGGCATCAAGGTCTGGATCTTCAAGGGCGAGATTCTCGGCCATGATCCGTTCGCGACCGACCGGCTGATGCTGGAGGCTCAGACCTCCGGTGTGCGCCCGGCGCGCTGAAGATAAGAAGGTAATAGCGTCATGCTGCAACCGAAGAAAATGAAGTTCCGCAAGACCTTCAAGGGCCGGATCAAGGGCGACGCCAAAGGCGGATCGGCTCTGAACTTTGGCTCCTATGGTCTGAAGGCTCTGGAGCCCGAGCGGATCACCGCACGCCAGATCGAAGCGGCTCGCCGTGCGATCACGCGCCACATCCGCCGTCAGGGACGGCTGTGGATCCGCGTGTTCCCCGATGTGCCTGTGTCGAAGAAGCCGGCCGAAGTCCGTCAGGGCAAGGGCAAGGGTTCGGTTGAATATTGGGCGGCACGGGTTAAGCCCGGTCGTATCCTGTTCGAACTGGACGGCGTTCCCGGCCCGCTCGCAGCAGAGGCATTCTCGCGCGCCGCGATGAAGCTGCCCGTCAAGACCAAGGTTGTTGCCCGCCTCGGCGACACCTCGCACCTGGAGGGTTAAGCCGTGGCGAACGTTGCCGACCTCAAGACCAAGACGGACGACGAACTGTCGACCGAACTCAACAACCTGAAGCGCGAGCAGTTCAATCTGCGCTTCCAGGCGGCCACCAACCAGCTGGAAAAGCCCAGCCGCGTGAAGGAAGTCCGCCGGTCGATCGCGCAGATCAAGACCCTCCAGACCGAGCGTTCGCGCTTGGCCGCGAAGTAAAGGAAACACACGATGCCCAAGCGCGTGCTGACGGGAACGGTGGTTTCCGACAAGACCGACAAGACGGTGGTAGTTCGCGTGGAGCGCAAGGTTAAGCATGCGCTCTACGGCAAGATCATCCGCCGTTCGAAGAAGTACCATGCCCATGACGAGGGCAATGTCTACAAGGAAGGCGAAACGGTCCGCATCGAGGAGACCGCTCCGATTTCCAAGCTCAAGACCTGGAAGGTCATCGAGCGCGTGGACACCCACAAGTCGCCGGAAACGGCGGCCTGAGGGAGGCTCGTTGAGCCTTTGAACGAAAAATGCGGCGCGGGGCTGGCCTTTTCCTTAAGGAAAGGGTACAGGCCCGCGCTTCGCGTAGAGTCAAAGGTTCGGCTTAGGGGCTCTAGGCAACGAAATTCGGAACCGCCGGGAATTGCCCCGGTAGGCCAAATAAGAAGGAACCGGATCCATGATCCAGATGCAATCCAATCTTGACGTCGCTGACAACAGCGGCGCCAAGCGCGTCCAGTGCATCAAGGTGCTGGGCGGCTCGAAGCGTCGCTTCGCGAGCGTGGGCGACATCATCGTCGTCTCGATCAAGGAAGCTGCCCCTCGTGGCAAGGTGAAGAAGGGTGACGTGCATCGCGCCGTCATCGTGCGCACCGCCAAGGACGTGCGTCGCGCTGATGGCAGCGTGATTCGTTTCGACGGCAACGCCGCTGTGCTCATCAACAAGAACGAGGAGCCGATCGGCACCCGTATCTTTGGCCCGGTCGTTCGCGAACTGCGCGCCAAGAAGCACATGAAGATCATCTCGCTCGCTCCCGAGGTGCTGTAATGAGCGCTGCAAGAATCAAGAAGGGCGACAAGGTCGTCATCCTGGCTGGCAAGGACAAGGGCCGCACCGGCTCGGTCCTTCAGGTGCTGCCGACCAAGGACAAGGTCCTCGTCGAAGGCATCAACGTGCATGCGCGTCACCGCAAGCCTGACCAGGCGAACCCGCAAGGTGGCATCGAGCGCAAGCCCGCGCCGCTCCACATTTCGAACGTTGCTGTCGCCGACAAGGATGGCAAGCCGACCCGCGTCCGTTTCGAGGACCGCGACGGCAAGAAGGTCCGCGTCGCCGTCAAGTCGGGTGAGGTGCTGTAATGAGCGACAAGTATACTCCGCGCTCGAAGGCGCAGTATGACGCCGAAATCGTCAAGGCGATGACCGAGAAGTTCGGTTACAAGAACGTCATGGAAGTGCCGAAGATCGAGAAGATCACGCTTAACATGGGCGTGGGCGAGGCGACGCAGGACAAGAAGAAGGTCACTTCTGCGGCCGAGGAAATGGAACTGATCGCCGGTCAGAAGCCGGTCATCACCAAGGCTCGCAAGTCGATCGCGCAGTTCAAGCTGCGTGAAGGCATGCCGATCGGCGCCAAGGTGACGCTGCGCCGCGAGCGCATGTATGAGTTCCTGGATCGTCTGATCAACGTCGCGCTCCCTCGCGTGCGCGACTTCCGTGGTCTCAATCCGAAGAGCTTCGATGGCCGTGGCAACTATGCCTTCGGTATCAAGGAGCAGATCATCTTCCCCGAGATCAACTATGACCGCATCGACAAGGTGCGCGGCATGGACATCATCGTGACCACCACGGCGAAGACGGACGAGGAAGCGCGCGAACTGCTGCGTCTCTTCGGCTTCCCCTTCCCGCTTGAAGAGCAGAAGCAGGCGGCCTGAACAGGTCCCGCTTCTCTCCCAATGCATAGACAAAGGAAGAGAACTTAAGTCATGGCGAAACTGAGTTCGATCAACAAGAACGAGCGCCGCAAGAAGCTGGTAAAGAAATATGCCGGCCGCTATGCGAAGCTCAAGGCGATCGCGAATGATACCGCGGCCGATGACAGCGATCGCCTGATCGCGCGTCTGAAGATGGCGGAGATCCCCCGCAATGGTAACCCGACTCGCGTCCGGAACCGCTGTGAACTGACGGGACGTCCCCGCGCTTATTACCGCAAATTCCGTCTCTGCCGCGTGCAGCTTCGTGATCTGGCTAACAAGGGCCTGATCCCCGGCGTCACCAAGTCGAGCTGGTAAGGATCATTTGAGATGGCATTGACCGATCCCCTGGGTGATATGCTCACCCGCATCCGCAATGGGCAGCAGGCGAAGAAGGACAGCGTAGTGTCTCCCGCTTCGAAGCTCCGTGCCCGCGTGCTCGACGTGTTGCAGCGCGAAGGATATATCCGTGGCTATTCCGAGGAAGCTCTCGGCAAGCACCCCGGCCTGCGCATTGAATTGAAGTATTTCGAAGGCCAGCCGGCGATTAAGCATGTCGCCCGCGTGTCGAAGCCCGGCCGTCGCGTCTATTCAGGTTCCAAGGAACTGCCGGTAGTGCGTAATGGCCTGGGCATCACCATCGTGTCGACGCCTCGTGGCGTTCTGTCCGACGCCGAGGCGCGTGAGCAGAATGTCGGCGGCGAAGTGCTGGCGGAGGTGTTCTGATGAGCCGTATCGGTAAAAAGCCGGTCGCGATCCCCGCGGGGGTGACGGCGACCATCGAGGCCGGGCAGCTCTCGGTGAAAGGCCCCAAGGGCACTCTCGCCATGCCGCTGCGCGACGAGATCAGCTACACGCTGGAGAATGACGGCATTTCGGTGCAGCCCGCAAACAAGACCAAGCAGGCGCGCGCCTTCTGGGGCATGCAGCGGACCCTGGTGCAGAACCTGATCACCGGCGTGACCGAGGGCTTCTCCAAGAAGTTGCTCATCACCGGTGTCGGCTACCGCGCCAACTCGCAGGGCAAGAACCTCAAGCTGCAGCTGGGCTACAGCCATGACGTCGATTTCGAGATCCCGGAAGGGATCGAGATCAAGACCCCGGACAATACCACGGTCGAGATCAGCGGCATCGACAAACAGCAGGTCGGTCAGGTAGCGGCCGAGATCCGTCGTTGGCGCAAGCCCGAACCCTATAAGGGCAAGGGCATCAAGTACGCCGGCGAATTCATCTTCCGCAAGGAAGGGAAGAAGAAGTAAGATGGCAAAGCTTTCCCTCTTCGCGCGGCGTCGCCGTCGCGTTCGCACCGCGCTCAAGGCTGTTTCGGGCCATAAGCCCCGCCTTAGCGTCCACCGTTCGGGCCGTCACATTTACGCCCAGGTGATTGATGACACGCAGGGCAAGACCCTGGCTGCGGCATCGACCCTGGACAAGGATGTGCGCGGTAAGGCCGGTGCAACCGCGCAAGCCGCCGCCGAAGTCGGCAAGCGGGTCGCCGTTGCGGCGACCGCTGCCGGCGTCACCCAGGTCGTGTTCGATCGCGGTGGCTTCCTCTTCCATGGCCGCGTCAAGGCGCTGGCCGATGCGGCCCGTGAAGCCGGGCTGGAGTTCTGAACATGGCTGACGAAAACGAAATCCAGGCCCAGCCGGGCGCACCCGCTGCCGTCGAAGGTGGCGAGCAGCAGACCGAGGCGCGCGGTCCCGGCCGTGGTCGTGGCCGTGGCGGCGACCGCAACCGTGGCGAACGTGGTGGTCGTGGCCGCCGTGACGACCGCCGTGGCGGCAATCGCGATGAAGATCAGGGCGAAGAACTGATCGAGAAGCTGGTTCACATCAACCGCGTATCGAAGACCGTCAAGGGCGGTAAGCGCTTCGGCTTCGCTGCTCTGGTCGTGGTCGGCGACGGCAAGGGCCGTGCGGGCTTTGGTCATGGCAAGGCGCGCGAAGTGCCTGAAGCGATCAGCAAGGCGACTGCTTCGGCCAAGAAGGCGATGGTTCGCGTTCCGCTGAAGGAAGGCCGCACGCTGCATCATGACGGCCTTGGTCATTTCGGCGCAGGCAAGGTGACGGTTCGTTCGGCTCCGGCCGGTACGGGCATCATTGCGGGCGGTCCGATGCGCGCCGTGTTCGAAAGCCTCGGCGTCGCTGACGTCGTGACCAAGTCGAACGGCACGTCGAACCCCTACAACATGATCCGTGCAACCTTCGCGGCGCTGGGTGAGCAGACCAGCCCGAAGTCGGTGGCGCAGCGCCGTGGCAAGAAGGTCGCTGACCTGCTCCGTCGCGGCGGTGCTTCGGCCGAAGTCGCGCAGGCTGATGCCGAAG
>NZ_CP005188.1:0-62500 GCF_001563285.1 Sphingobium sp. MI1205 | reverse complement strand
CATCACCCACGCGCCGTTCGAGCACCGCACCACCATCGCTCGCGATATGGTGGACGAGATCGCGTTCCGAAAATATCCCCAGCACCTGTCCGTTATCGACGACCGGGACGCAGCCGATCCGCCGTTCGGACAATAGCTGAACGACGGAAAGCAGGGTGTCGTCCGGCCCGACCTGAGTGACTTCGCGTCCTTTGCCCTGCAAAATCGCGGTGATCGTCATACCCCGTCTCCTTGCCGTTGTGACATTCTTCTCCAATGTCTTGATGATCCCACTTTCACTCCCCAAAGGAAAGGGATGAGAAACCCGCAAGGCCTGGATGATCCGCAGATTGCCGCAACCGCGTGGAAGCGATTCCGCCGCATCATGCTGTGGATGGCGGCTGGCGGCGCGCTGTGCGTGGGAATAGCCCTGATCTGCCTGTGGATCTGGGCAGGGCCAATGCCAATTCACATGATCCTTGCGACCATCCTGGGGGTCTGGCTGACCTTCATGCTCGGCACCGCTTTGATGGCCTTGGCGTTTCTGTCGAGCGGGACGGGACATGACGATCAGGTGATCGACCCACTGAAGGACGAGGTATCCATTGACGACTGAGGATAAAGGCGAGCTGGTCCTGCGGGTCATTCCGCGCCTGAACGAAATCAACACCAACGGCCATATCTTCGGCGGATGGATCTTGAGCCAGATGGATATCGCCGGGGGCATCGTGGCCGGACGCCTGGCGCAGGGCGCGGTCGCCACGGTGGCGATCGACGGCATGAAGTTCATCTCTCCCATGCTGGTCGGAGATATCGTGACCGTCTATGCGCGGGAGGAGCGGCGGGGCCGGACATCGATCGGCATACGCGTCGATGTGATCGCGACGCGCGGCGCAGATCAGCAGCAGATCGATCTTACCAGCGGCCTCTTCACCTTCGTCGCGCTGGACGAACTGCATCGGCCAAGGATTCTGCCCACGGGCTGACCACGCCATCTCCGAACGAAAAAGGGGACCAGCATCGACGCCGGTCCCCTTTTCATTTTCTGCGTCGCCGCTCGTCTAGCGGCTCAACGATCAGGTCATTCAGCCGCTTCGGCAGCAGGACGCGCCCGGCGGGTGCGCTTGCGGGGCGCTTCCTCGGCCGCAGGCTCGCTGTCATTATCCGCGCGCGCGATCGAGGGCGGCAGGACGGCCAGGTCCAAACCCTCACTGCCCTCCGACTTCGCCGCATCAGCCTTGCGCGGACGGCCACGACGAGGACGGGGCGCTTCGGCTTCGGCCTGCGGTTCAGGCGCGCGTTCCGCCATCGAAGCGGCTGCCTCGGTAGCTTCTACCTGCGGCTGCTCGGTCCCTTCATAAGCGGGCCGATCGCGACGCGGGCGATCGCGGCGGCCACGGCTATCGCGCTGATCCTGTTGGTCGCGCGGTTCGCGCTGTTCACGGGGCTCGCGCTGTTCACGGGGCTCGCGTTGATCGCGCGGCTGCTCCCGGCGACGATCGCCTTCATAACCGCGATCATATTGTTGCTGCGGCTGCACTTCGCCACGATTGTCGTCGCCCGCAAAGTCCGATGTGTCGAAATCATCGCCTTCATAGTCGAGATTGTCTTCCGGCCGGCGGTAACGCTGCTGCTGCTCTTCCTGACGAGCACGGTTGTCGGCAAGGACGCGGAAATAATGATCGGCAAATTGCAGATAATATTCCGCATTGACCCGATCGCCGGCCATTTGCGCGTCACGCGCCATATTCTTGTATTTTTCAAGAAGCTGGGCCGCATTGCCGCGTGCGCGGCTGTCAATCCGGTTGCCGTTGTCGCCACCGCCCCGATTACCACCACTGGGGCGTCCGTTATTGTTCCGGCCGCGATTACGGCGACCGGCCTGTCTGTTGTTGATCAAGACCTGGTCCTTGCGTTCACTTTGCCATCATTCACTGAAATCATCGTTCAGTCGCTATCCTAAAGCACGGTCCGTTTATCAGACCGGGTAGGGCTCCGCCGGACAGGGGCTGCGACAGCCCTTGACCTTACGCTGCCAGAGGCGCCTGCGCAGCAGCGCCGTCGTGACTTGGAAGGAGCTGGAAAACGGCCTTTTCTTGCGCGGCCCCACGGGGCAGTTCCTCAGGATAATGCCGTTCCTGCACTCCATGTAGTGTTTTTAAACCCATAATCCAAGCGAATTTCGCTTGTGGGTCCGCAAATGCCGATCCTTGGTCAGCATGGGCCGGGCAGCCCCGCGACAAGACAGCGGTCATGCCCCGCCAGATCGGAGCGGCAGACAACGCTAAGCCCTTGACTGAAAAGCAGCGCCGACACGCTTTCCCGCTGATCATAGCCAATCTCGATGGCGGCCATGCCGCCCGGAACAAGCAATGCAGGCAGCATGGGGGCAATCTGCCGATAGTCGTCGAGCCCCTCCGCACCCGCAAAAAGAGCGCCGTGCGGCTCGTGCAGCACATCCCCGGAAAGTGCCGCGTCGCGAGCGATATAGGGCGGATTGACCAGGATGAGGTCGAACTGGCCGATCACCCCCTCCCCCCAATCCCCCAGGCGAAAGGCAGCACGCTCGGCAAGTCCAAGCCGCTCCGCATTGCCTTGCGCCACGGCCAACGCGGCGGGAGAAATATCGACGCCCAGCCCCGTAGCCTGAGGCCACTGATCGAGCGCCGCCAGCAGCAACGCACCCGAACCCGTCCCCAGATCCAGAACGCGTGTGGGAGAACCACCGCGAAAATGATCAAGCGCCGCCTCTATCAGTGTTTCGGTGTCAGGGCGGGGGATAAGAACATCGGGCGTGACATTCAGGCGGATCGTCCAGAAATCCCGCACCCCGGTGATATAGGCGACAGGTTCTCCGGCAAGGCGGCGCTCAAGCAGGGCGTCGAAATTCGGCGGCGGCGCCAATTCACGCTGGCGCAGCAAGAGATCGTTGCGGTCGACGCCGAGTGCGTTGGCCAGCAGCAGTTCAGCGTCAAGGCGGGGGGTGTCGCTGGTCGATTGGAGGCGGGCCGCCGCATCGCGGAGCGCCTGCGCGATGCTCACCCGATGCCGTCCAACTGGGCAAGGCGGGCGGCCTCATCCTCTGCGATCAACGCATCTATGATTTCGGCAAGGCCCCCGCCTTCCAGGATTTCCGGAAGCCGGTGCAGGGTCAGGTTGATGCGATGATCGGTCACACGGCCCTGCGGGAAATTATAGGTGCGAATGCGCTCCGACCGGTCGCCCGATCCGACCATCGCCTTGCGTGCGCCCGCCTGCTCGCTCTGGGTGCGCTCGCGCTCGGCTTCATAGATGCGGGCGCGCAGCACCTGCATCGCCTTCGCCTTGTTCTTGTGCTGCGATCGTTCGTCCTGTTGCGTCACCACGATGCCGCTGGGCAAATGAGTGATGCGCACGGCGCTGTCGGTCGTGTTGACATGCTGGCCGCCAGCGCCCGACGCACGATAAATGTCGATCTTGAGGTCGCTGTCCGCAATCTGGACATCGACTTCCTCAGGCTCGGGCAACACGGCGACGGTCGCGGCTGAGGTATGAATGCGCCCGCCGCTTTCCGTGACCGGCACACGCTGAACACGGTGGACACCGCTTTCGAACTTAAGCTTGGCAAAAACGCCAGCGCCGGTGATGCTGGCGACGACTTCCTTGAAGCCGCCCACTTCAGCCGCGTTGGCGGAGATCATTTCCATCTTCCAGCCCTGGGCATCGGCGTAGCGCTGATACATGCGGAACAGGTCGCCCGCGAACAGCGCGGCTTCGTCGCCACCGGTCCCGGCGCGGATTTCCAGCATGGCCGGGCGGGCATCCGCAGAATCGCGGGGCAGCAACTGAAGCGCCAGCGCGCGTTCGGCGGCGGGCAGCTGACCCTTGATCAGCTGCATTTCCGCCTGCGCCATCTCGCGCATGTCGGCGTCGGCGTCGGCATTCTCGCCACCTGCCATATATTCGAGCGCCTGCAACTCCTGCCGCAACCGCCGCACTTCATGCGCAGCCCTGGCCACAGGCTCGATCTCGGCATATTCCTTTGAAAGCCGCACAAACTCTTCGGGTGCCAGATCAGCACGCGTCATCGACGCCTGCACCTCGTCCCGGCGCGCCTCGATCTGCGCAATGCGTTCGGCGGAAATTTGCATCAAAGGGCCGTCAGCTTCTCGACTAGGGCATCGAACCGAACCGGTTGCTGCTCTCCGGACCGCAAGTCCCGCAGCGCCACCTCGCCCCGGCCCAGTTCGTCATCGCCCAGGATGATCGCCCAAGTCGCGCCGGAAACATTGGCTCGCTGCATCCGCTTTTTCATATTGCCGCGATAGCCCATGTCGCAGGGCACCCCCGCACGGCGCAGATCAGCGATGATGCCGATAGCTTTAGCTTCGGCAGCCTCTCCCATCGGAATGACCGCTACAGCAGGCCGCTCGATCTCAAGCGCATCCACCAGCATCGCCAAGCGCTCGATCCCAGCCGCCCAGCCGACCGCGGGCGTCGATGGTCCACCGAGATTCTCGATCAGGCCATCATAACGGCCTCCGCCCAGCACGGTGCCCTGCGCGCCCAGCCGATCGGTGATGAACTCGAACGCGGTGTGCCGATAATAATCAAGCCCGCGCACCAGCCGCGCATTGCGTTCCCACGCCACGCCCGCCGCATCGAGACCCGCTGTGACCTTGTCGAAAAAGCCGCGCGCTTCATCCGTCAGATAGGCGTCGATATCCGGCGCGCTGTCCGCCACCGGCCGGTCGCGCGGGTCTTTGCTGTCCAGGATGCGCAAGGGATTGCGCTGCAACCGATCGACGCTGTCCTCCGACAGCTGGTCGCGATGCGCTTCAAAATGCGCCACCAGCGCGGCGCGCCACGCCTCGCGGCTCTCCGCGTCGCCCAGGGTGTTGAGGGTAAGCGTCACGCCCTCCGATACGCCCAGCTCCCTCAGCAGCTGGTCAGCAAAAACGAGCAATTCGATGTCCGCGCCCGGCTCGCCCGCGCCGATAATCTCGGCATCGAGCTGATGAAACTGGCGGAAGCGGCCCTTTTGCGGGCGTTCGTACCGGAACAGTGGCCCATGCGTCGCGACCTTGAGCGGCGCATATTGCTGCCAGCCTTCGGTGATGTAGGCGCGCGCAATCCCCGCAGTGAACTCAGGCCGCAGCGTGATGCTGTCCCCGCCCCGGTCGTCGAACGTGTACATTTCCTTGGACACGACGTCCGTGCTTTCGCCAAGCGAGCGGGCAAAAACGGCGGTGGCTTCGAAAACCGGCACTTCAACACGATGAAATCCGTACAGCCGCCGCACCCTATCAAAGGTCGCAACGACATGGGCAAAGCGCTCCTGGAACGCTTCGTTCGTGCCACCCAGCATATCCTGCGTACCGCGCACCGGACGCGGGGTTTCCATTTTCGCCATGGGGAAGCGCCTTTAGCGGCAAAGAAGCCCCATGGAAACGCGCTTTTTTGTAATAAGATAAGGCTGCGGCTGATGGGGGTGGACGCCGCTTGTCCGTCTCGCCATTCTAGGCTGCCTAAGGCCTTCCAGCCTCGCCCTTTTTCGGGAGATGCCCATGATCCGCAGCCTTGCAGCCGCTCTTCTGCTTTCCACCGCAATCACTGGTCCGCTGAACGCACAGGATACCGTAAGGTCAAAGCCCGTCGCCCTGCCCGTCAACGACGCCACGTCCGCGCCACGCGACATCCCCTATCCGGGCGGCGTCATCCGGCTGGAGGTGGATGCCAGCGACACGGTGCAGCGCATCTTCCGCGTCCGGGAAACCATTCCCGTCACGGCGAGCGGCCCGATGACGCTGCTGATGCCGCAATGGCTGCCCGGCAACCATGCGCCGCGCGGACAGATTGAAAAGCTGACCGGACTCACCTTCACCGCGGATGGTAAACCTGTTGGGTGGAAGCGCGATCCGCTCAATGTCTACGGCTTTGTCATCGATGTTCCGCCGGGCGCGCGTCAGGTAGTGGCCGAGTTCCAGTTCCTGTCCGCTACCCAGCCCAATCAGGGCCGCGTGGTGGTGACGCCCAAGATGCTGAACATCCAGTGGGAGTCGGTTTCGCTCTATCCGGCTGGCTATTACACGCGGCAGATACCGGTGCAGGCGACCGTCACCTATCCCGAAGGCTGGCAGGCGGCGACAGCGCTGCGGGGGCGCAAGAGCGGATCGACCGTCGCCTATGACACGATCGATTATGAAGCGTTGCAGGATTCGCCAGTCTTTGCCGGGCGCTATTTCAAGCCCGTGGACCTGGGCAACAATGTCACGCTCAACATCATCGCCGATGACGCCGATGAGCTGGAGGCAAAGCCCGACCAGATCGCCAAGCACAAGAAGCTTGTCGATGAGGCAGGTGCACTTTTCGGTGCCTATCATTTCGACCATTATGACTTCCTCTTCGCCATCACCGATGAGATGGGCGGCATCGGTCTGGAACATCACCGGTCGTCCGAAAATCAGGTTGAGCCGGGCTATTTCAGCAAGTGGAGCGATGGAACGGCGCTGCTCGACCGCAACCTGCTGCCCCATGAGTTCGTCCACAGCTGGGACGGCAAGTTCCGCCGCCCGGACCTGCTCTGGACACCAGACTTCAACGTGCCGATGCAGGACAATCTGCTGTGGGTCTATGAAGGGCAAACGCAATTCTGGGGCTATGTGCTGGGTGCGCGGTCGGGCCTGTTCTCCAAGCAGGAGACGCTGGACGCCTATGCCCATATCGCGGCGAAGCTCGACACGACGCGAGGACGCGAATGGCGGCCGATGGAAGATACCACCCACGATCCCATCATCTCCGCCCGCAGGCCGAAGGGCTGGTCAAGCTGGCAGCGTTCGGAGGACTATTATAATGAAGGCCTGATGATCTGGCTGGAGGCGGACGCGATCATCCGGCGGCAGACGAAGGGCGCGAAGGGCCTCGACGATTTCGCCCGGGCGTTTTTCGGCATCAATCCAGGGGATTGGGGTCAGGTCGTCTATAATCGTGGCGATGTCGTCAACACGCTGAACGGCGTCGCACCCTATGACTGGGCCGGTTTCTTCGCCAAATATGTCGACAGCACCACCCGCGAGACGCCAAAGGGCGGTTTCGCGCTGGGCGGATACAGACTGGTCTATGGCGACACGCCCAACGCCTTCACCAAGGCGGCCGAGGGCAAGAATCTGGATCAGAGTTTCGGCGTCGGCCTGATCGTGAAAGGCGATGGCGAGATCAGCAACGTCGTGTGGGACAGCGCAGCGTTCAAGGCCGGGCTGGTTACCGGCGCGAAGATCGTCGCGATCAATGGCGACGAATATTCCGGCGACGTTTTCAAGGCCGCGTTGAAGGCTGCAAAGCCGATGCAGATGATCGTCAAGCAGGATAAATACTATCGCACTTTGACGCTCGCATATTCAGGCGGGCTGCGCTATCCGCGCCTCGAAAAGACAGGAGAGGGTGAAGGCAGCCTGGACCGGCTGCTCAAACCGAAAACATGAATCACCCGTAACGCCAACGCGTATCGAAGAAGGTTTGAAGTCCCATGAATATCGAACTGATCCCGGTCGGCGACGATCCGCCCAACAGCCTGAACGTCATCATCGAGGTGCCGGTCGGCGGCGAGCCCGTGAAATATGAGTTCGACAAGGCATCGGGCGCGCTGTTCGTGGATCGCATCCTGCACACGCCGATGCGCTATCCGGCCAATTACGGCTTCGTGCCCCACACCCTGTCGCCCGATGGCGACCCGCTCGACGCGCTGGTGATCGCCCGGTCGCCCTTCGTGCCCGGTTCGGTGGTGCGCGCGCGCCCAATCGCGGTGCTCAATCTGGAAGATGAAGCGGGCGGCGACGAAAAGCTCGTCTGCGTTCCCGATAACAAGACTTTCCCTTATTATAGCGACGTTGATGAAAAGGACGATCTGCCCGGCATCGTGATGGAGCAGATCGAACATTTCTTCACCCACTATAAGGATCTGGAAAAGCAGAAGTGGGTTCGGGTCGGCACATGGGGCGGCGCGGAAGACGCCCGTCGCATCACGCTCGAAGCGATCGAACGCTATCAGGCTGGGAAGAAGGCCGCCTAACGCCTCACTTGGGCTGCTAAAAAAATGGGCCGCGCGGGAGCTATCCTGCGCGGCCTTTTCAATATGAGGGAAACTGGTCTTTCAGATCAGGCGATCCGCCTCCAGCGCAGCCGCCAGCGAATCGCGCCCACGCGGCGACCGCGCATGCAGCCGCGCATCGGCTTCGGCCAGCCGCTCCACCCCCATCGTCAACTGCTCTTCGGGCAAGGTGAAGGGCAAGCGCAGAAACCGCTCGAACGCACCGCTGACGCCGAACCGTGGCCCCGGCGCAACCCGCACTCCATGGCTTTCCGCGATAGCCGCCAGCGCCGTCGCTTCGGCACGGGGCAGTTCGGCCCACAGGGAAAGCCCGCCAGAGGGCGATTCAACACGCCAGTGCGGCAGATGCTTTTCGATCTCGCCGATCAGATGATCGCGGCGCGCGCGCAACATGTCCGCACGCGGCCCCAGACCTTCATCGCTCTCGATCAACTGGGCGACCGCAAGCTGCTCGACAACGGGGCTCGCCATGTCCATCGTCGTGCGCAGGCGGCCAAGCGCGGCGATCGTCTGCGGATCCGCGCGTATCCAGCCGACACGCAGCCCGCCCCAGAATATCTTGCTGGCCGACCCCATGGTGATGACCTGGCGTCCTGAGGGATCATGAATCGCCACTGGCGGCGGCGCGGGAAAGTCCAGGCCCATCGCCACCATCGTTTCGTCGATGATCAGCGGCGTATGGCTGCGCGTGGCGGCGGCGACCAGGGCGCGCCGGGTCGCCGGGTCCATGGCTCGCCCGGTGGGATTGTGGAAATCGGCGATGACATAGGCAAAGCGCGGGCTGGTCTGGCGGAAGGCTGCCTCCATGGCGTCAATGTCCCATCCTTGCGCGGGCAGGCCCACCGGCACCGGCACGACATGGGCGCGCTGCAGCGCCTGAATGACATTATGATAGGTTGGATGGTCGATCACCGCTCGATCCCCCGGTCCGGTCAGCCATTGCAGCAGCAAGGCAAAGCCCTGCTGCGCGCCATTGGTGACGATGATCTGGTCAGGGCTGGTCGGACAGCCGCGCCGTTCGAACTGCGCGGCGATGGCGCGGCGCAACGGAGGCAGGCCAAGCGGGTCATAGCCCAACTCGCCCAGAAAAGCAGGCAGCGCCTCCACCGCAGCCTGGCAGGCGCGGCCGACCCCCGGCGCAGCGGGCAGCGCGGCATGGGTCCAGTTGAGAATATTGCCATAGGAGACCATGTCGATCTCGGCCGTTTCCGGCTCGATTCGTCCGGGCGGCAGGCGCGTCACGCTGCCAGACCCCTGGCGGCTCTCCAGATAGCCCTCGTCCCGCAACCGGTCGAAGGCAGCGGCGATGGTCGTGCGGCTCAGCCCCAACGCGGCGGCCAGTTCCCGCTCGCCCGGCAGTCTGACATTGAGCCCCACGCGCCCGTCGAGCACGAGCATGCGCAGCGCCTGCGCCAGCTGGCGATAGGCGGGCTCGGCACTCTCCTCCACCCGCCAGGCACCCAGCAGCCGGAGGAGCGAAGGGGGACGAAGGACAGATGTGGACATGACCAATGCTCGCTTCACATACGTTCAAGCAAGGCCACTTACCCTTAAATGGATATTTTGTAAAAGGCCATTCAGGACCAGATGGTGAAACAACTTTTGCCCCCTGATCGGCCAGCAGGAGCCCGCTGGCCGGTCCTTTTCTTCAATTCGCAGTGAACCGGATAGATGCGCTGGATACCCAGCCGCTAAGGCACGGACCGTCATAGGCCCGCCTGCGTTCGACCGGCTCGGACAGCCCGCAATCGCCCGGAGTTGGCGGGAGGATGACGACGCCCAGCCATTTCTGGTCCAGGCTGCGGGTGCAGACATGGACCCGCCCCCCTTCGGCCAGCCGTCCGACCTCCTGCGCTTCGGCAAAGGGCGCCGCGCGGACCGCGAGGCCAGACGCGCCGACGCGCATCGCCTGCCCCATCGCCCCGCAGGCCTCCAGTCGGGGACCATTTTCGCCGATTGTCACGGGACGCGTGATCTTCGCTTCCAACCGCGTTTCGGGCATGGCGTCGCGCGGCGCACCCGCGATCGAACTGTTGGGCAATTGCTCCAACACATCGCTGCTGTCCGAACAGGCCGCAAGGAGCGGAAGCAGAAGAAAAATCGCGCGCATCCCCACCTGATAGACCCGGCGGCAGGGGAGCGAAAGACGCCATGTTTCGCTTTAGTTTCCTGGGCGATTTCCCTATATGCTGGCCATGAGCGAGGAAAGTCAGAACACCCCCAACAGCAACGCCTATGGCGCCGACAGCATCAAGGTCCTCAAAGGCCTGGATGCCGTGCGCAAGCGGCCCGGAATGTATATCGGCGATACCGACGACGGATCGGGCCTGCACCATATGGTGTTCGAGGTCAGCGACAATGCGATCGACGAGGCACTGGCCGGTCATTGCGATCGCATCCTGATCACGTTGAACCCCGACGGGTCCGTCAGCGTAGAGGATAACGGCCGCGGCATCCCTACCGGCATCCACAAGGAAGAAGGCGTATCGGCCGCCGAGGTCATCATGACCCAGCTTCACGCGGGCGGTAAGTTCGAGAATACATCGGACGACAATGCGTATAAGGTTTCAGGCGGCCTGCACGGCGTGGGCGTCAGCGTCGTCAACGCCCTCAGCGAATTTCTCGACCTTCATATCTGGCGAGACGGCAAGGAGCATTACATGCGCTTTGCCTATGGCGATGCCGTCGCCCCGCTGAAGGTCACTGGCGACGCGCCTGAGGGCAAGAAGGGTACGCGCGTTACCTTCCTCCCCTCGACCGAAAAGGTTCCCGGCGACGGCGGCACCTTCAAAAATCATACCGAATTCGATTTCGAGAAGCTGGAACATCGCTACCGCGAACTGGCCTTCCTCAATTCGGGCGTGCGGCTGTTCCTGGTCGATGCGCGGCATGAGGAAAAGAAGGAGATCGAGCTGTTCTACGAGGGCGGCATCGCAGCCTTCGTCAAATATCTCGATCGCAACAAGCAGCCGCTGATGCCCGATCCGATCGCGATTTCGGGCAGCCGCGACGATGTGACCATCGACGTCGCGCTGGAGTGGAACGACTCTTATTATGAGAACGTCCTCTGCTTCACCAACAACATCCCGCAGCGCGATGGCGGCACCCATCTTGCCGCCTTCCGCGCGGCGCTGACCCGGACCCTCAACAATTATGCCGACAAGTCCGGCATGTTGAAGAAGGAAAAGGTCTCGCTGACCGGCGAGGACATGCGCGAAGGCCTGACCGCCATCGTGTCGGTCAAACTGCCCGATCCGAAATTCTCGTCCCAGACCAAGGACAAGCTGGTCAGTTCCGAAGTGCGCCAGCCGCTCGAAAGCCTGATGGCCGACAAGATGGCCGAATGGCTGGAGGAAAATCCCGCGCACGGCAAGATGATCGTCCAGAAGGTGATCGACGCCGCCGCCGCCCGCGAAGCCGCCAAGAAGGCACGCGAACTGACCCGGCGCAAGGGCGTGCTGGATATCGCCTCCCTGCCCGGCAAGCTGGCCGACTGCCAGGAGCGCGATCCTGCCAAGTCCGAACTGTTCCTGGTCGAAGGCGATTCGGCGGGCGGTTCGGCCAAGCAGGGACGCAACCGGCATAATCAGGCGATTTTGCCGCTAAAGGGCAAGATTTTGAACGTCGAGCGGGCGCGCTTCGACAAGATGCTGTCGTCCAAGGAAGTCGGCACGCTCATCCAGGCGATGGGCACGGGCATCCGCGACGATTTCAACCTGGAAAAGCTGCGCTACCACAAGATCGTCATCATGACCGACGCCGACGTCGATGGCGCGCATATCCGCACGCTGCTGCTGACCTTCTTCTACCGCCAGATGCCGCAGATCATCGAAGCGGGGCATCTCTATATCGCCCAGCCGCCGCTCTACAAGGCGACGCGCGGACGGTCCGAGGTGTACCTCAAGAACGAAGCGGCGCTGGAGCAATATCTGGTGGACAACGGCGTCGATACGATGGCGCTGGAAACCACGGAAGGCAAGCGATCGGGCGATGACCTGCGGTCATTGATCGAGCATGGGCGGCGGATGCGCGCGGTGATGCGCTATGTGCCGCGCCGCTATAATCCCGCCATCATCGAGGCGCTGGCGATCAATGGCGCGCTCGACCCGGAACTCAGCCAGGACGCACAGGCCGGAAATCTGGCCAGCACGGTCAAGTGGATGGACTCGCAGGATAGCGAGGGTAGGTGGACCGGGCGCATCGCCGAAGAAGGTGGCTTCCATTTCGAACGCCTGTGGCGCGGCGTCACCGATCACCACATGATCGAGGCCGGCTTCATCGGTTCGGCCGAAGCGCGCAAACTGCATAGCATCGCCGCCGAGGAAGCCGACAGCTATCGCACCACCAGCCGCCTGGTGACCGCCAAGGCGGCTGCCGCTGCCGAGGAATCGGGCGACGATGATCTGCCCGCTGCCTCCAAGGGATCGATCGCCATCACCCGGCCGAGCGAGCTGCTGGAAGCCATCCTGACCGCAGGGCGCAAGGGCCTGGCGATCCAGCGCTATAAGGGTCTGGGCGAAATGAACGCGGAACAGCTGTGGGAAACCACGCTGGACCCGGACAATCGCTCCATGCTGCGGGTCGAGGTCGAACAGGCGGACGTCGCCGATGAAATCTTCACCCGCCTGATGGGCGATGTGGTCGAACCGCGGCGCGAATTCATTCAGGACAATGCGCTCAACGTCGCCAATCTGGACGTCTAGGTCGCTTGAGCCGTCTGCGCAGTTGCAGGCGGCTCAATAGGCTCGGCGTGTATAGCTGACCGAAACAGGCGCCGTCTGATAGACTAGGAAATTGAGTGGCCGCGCATAGCTCATCGTGATTTCCGTGTAGGCAATTCCATATTGCGTGCCATGGGTCACGACGGGCTCCGTGGCATAGGCCGGGTCCAGGCCAACGCGCTTGTTCTTCACATAGGCGATGATCTGTGCGTCGGTCGGCGTGGGAAAGATGGTGGCGTAGCGCGCCCCTTCATCCACCGCATGCTGCAATCCGGTGCGCGCCATCGCGACGATGCCCAGTTGCAGCGCGCCCATCAGCAATATGAGGAAAGGCGGCAGCGCCAGCCCGAACTCGATCGCGGCGGCGCCGCGCTGATGCCGCAGAAGCCGGATCATTGCAGGCGCACCGATGAAGAGCCGGTGAGCGTAATGCCCTGAGCGGATGCCCAACTGGTGCCGGGCAGCAATTTGCCGAACATCGGCTGGTAGCTGCCAGTAATGCCGATCGTTACATAGCGCTTCATCTGCTGGCCCGTCGCGCAGACCTCGGCCATGGAGGCCTGCACGGTGCCGTCGCACAGCAGTGAACTAGTGACCGTCACGGCGCCTGAGGACACCCCGGCGCCCGCGGCCGCATCCGCAGCCAGGTTCTGGTACGCGGCGCTGTTGAGGCCGCCGCTGGTGGCCAGTTGCGCCGTCCGCTCCGCCGCCGTCTGGAGCCGGATCTTCGCCTTGAACGCCATCGCCAGATCCGCCGCGACGAAAGTCAGCGCCGCCAGCACTGGAAAGATGATCGCCAGTTCGATGGTGCTCGTCCCCGATCGGTCGGACAGCAAATTATGGAGCCATCTCTTCGCCATTTCAGCCGATCAACCTCACCGTCGTACCGGTGATATCATTCACGCCGGTATTTTCGCACTCGTTGACGATGCTGCTATTACCGATGAAGGTGACACGACGGCTGACCATCTTCACGCAATTCGTGGTCATGCCCGACGTCCCGCTGAACGACATCGCCTGCGACGGGAAGTAGAACGCCCCCTGAAAGGATGAACTGGCGTTGCCGTTGATCTTGTTTTCGCCCGAATCGAGCGCGCGCCGGTCCTGATAGAACAGCACCCCGGAATAGGTGCCGCTGGTCGGCGCTGACAGGTTCAGTGTCGCGCCACCGTTGATATCGACCGTGGCGATCTGGCTGGGATTGGTGGCCGCGTTGCTGCTGGTCAGGATGATGGTGACGCCGGTGCCGTTGATGACGGCCTGCGACCCCACGTTGAAACTGCTGCCATCGATATAGTAGACGCCGGGATCGAGGTTAAGCGTGCCCTTGATATCGAAGCCCTTGTAACAACCCGGACCCTTCGACGCGGTTCCCTGCGGATTGACGCTCAGCTTTCCCTGGCAGCTGGACGGGCTGGGCACCGGCAGCGCTGCATAGGGATCGGACTGCGGCACGGTATAGGGTTGCAGCGTCGTGGGCGAGACGAAGTTGGAACTGGCCTGCAGCCCCCCAACCGCCGCGACGGGCGTTGCCGCGACGGTGCTGCTGCCTCCGGCATAGACGGCGCTGGCCGCGCGCGAATTGGTGATGATGCCGCAGCCCAGATCGACAGAGGCATTACCCTGAAGCGTGACACCGACAGCGGAAGTAGCTTCAAGGGAGACGACGCAATAATTGCCTTCGCTCACGACCGCCGCGGTCGCTTCACCGGATATGACGGGCGTCGGTACGCCCAGCATCTTTGAAAAGGGCAACTCGCTGCTGGTCTGAAGGACGACGCGCACAGCCTTTGCATTGCCGGCGCCGACGCCTGTCGTAGGCGCGTTTTCGATTGTGGGGGTTTGCGACAAGGTGACGAGCGACAGACGGTTGATGTCCGCCGTCGCGCTATCCGATGCGCTGAAGCCCTGGGCCACGGCATAGGCGCCTGCGAGCGCGGCCGAGTCTGCCTGCCGCTGAACCTGACGCTTCCACAACGCCCATTGCACCGTGTCGGTAGCAAGACCCGCAGCACCCACAAGAATAGGCATGGACGCGGCAGCCAGCATCAGGACATTGCCCGCCTTGTCCCGAAGGAACCGGCTTAAAACAGCAGGACGCATGGAAAATCCCCTTCGCATCAGGGATTTTCTACCCACGCATACTTTGCATTTGGTTAAATAGCGTGGTTAAATTGGAATTAAGAGGCGTCTTACTGTTCTGTATATACCCAACGATATATTTATAAATCGTAAACAAGGAGGTGAAGGATGAAGTCGTGGCTGTTGATTTCGGGCATGCTGATTTTGACTGGATGCGGCCGTAAGGAAAATATGGCGGACCTGCCCAGGAATGATGTGCCCGTCGCCAACGCTCCGATCGAAAATCTGTCCGCGGCGCAGGAAGCTCCCCTATTCTCTGATCAGCGCGAAGGGGCTCCCCCCGCCTCCACAGTCGTCGATACGACTCCGCCAAGCAGCGAGACACGCTATCAAGCCCTTGGCACCGAACCCTTCTGGGCGGTAACGGTAAAGGGATCGACCGCGACGCTTGAGCGCCCGGACAATGAACCGGTAGATTTCGCCATCAACCGTGCGGACGATGGCCGCGCGGTACGTTACCTGGGTGACGGCTTTTCCATGGTCGTCACGGATGGGCCATGCAGCGACGGCATGAGTGACGCCCATTGGGCGGACCGGGTTGCGGTGTCTTTCGCGGACGGTACGTTGAAAGGCTGCGGCGGCGTCCGCGCAGATTTCTAGCGATACTACCTAATCCGTGCGCATGGCTTCGGCTACCAACGCCTCCGCTTCGATCAGCAGGGCATCCTCCGCCGCCGTCTGCGCCACCTGCTCGCGCCCGATCAGGATCAGCACGGGCACGGCAAGCGGGCTGACCCTGTCCAGATCGATATGCAGCATCGTCGCCGACGCGCGATCGATCAGGTCGCCCAATCGACCGACATCCGTCATCCGCGCCCGCGCATCAGCCCATGCGGCCTTTAACAGCAGATGGTCGGGCTGATATTTGCGCAGCACATCATAGATGAGGTCCGTCGAAAAGGTGACCTGCCTCCCGGTCTTGCGCTTGCCGGGATGCTGCCGCTCGATCAGGCCCGCGATCACCGCCACATCGCGGAAAGCCCGTTTCAGCAGACTCGACTGTTCCACCCATTCGACAAATTCATGGTCGAGGATGTCGGCTGAAAACAGGCTTTGCGGATCGGTTACGGGCTTGAGGCCATAGACCGCCAGTGCATAATCGTTCGAAACGAAGCCCAGCGGCATCAGGCCCTGCGCATCCATTCGCCGCGTGAGCAGCATGCCCAGCGACTGGTGCGCATTCCACCCTTCGAAACTGTAGCAGACCAGATAGTGCCGCCCCTCGTGCGGGAAGGTCTCGATCAGCAGTTGGCCCGGCTGCGGCAGGGCCGACCGGTTCTGCTGCACCTCCAGCCAGTCGCGCACATCGTCGGGAAAGCGGTGCCATTCTTCCGGCTCCGCCAGAAAGTGACGCACCCTGTCGGCAAGACGGGTCGACATGGCCATGCGGGTGCCGCCCCATGTCGGGATGCGCGCCTGTTTCGATGTGGCCCGAACGACCAGATCGGTCAGGTCCATGCGCACAACCTCCAGCGCGGTGCCGGAAAAGAAGAAGCTGTCGCCCGGCCGCAGCGTCGCGGCGAACCCCTCTTCCACCGTGCCGAGCTTGCGCCCGTTGGCAAAGCGCACGTCGAGTACCGGCTGATCAACGATGATGCCGGCGTTCAGCCGATGCTGCTGGATGAAACGCGGGTGCGACACGCGCCATGTGCCATCGGCCTCATGCGTCAGCCGCTTGAACCGGTCATAGGCCCGCAGTGCGTAGCCCCCGCCCTCGATGAAATGCAGGACGTTGGCGAACGCATCGTCGGTCAGCGCACTATAGGGTGTGGCGGAGCGGATCTCCGACAGCAATTCCTCTTCACGAAAGGGCACGGCGCAGGCCAGCGCCATGACATGCTGCGCCAGGACGTCCAGGCTGCCCGGACGAAAGTCATCCGCATCGCGCTCCCCCGCCTCCACCGCGTCGAGCGCGGCCCGCGCTTCCAGATATTCAAAGCGATTGCCGGGTATCAAAATCGCCTCGCTGGGACAGTCCAGCCGATGATTGGCGCGGCCGATGCGCTGGAGCAGGCGGGATGAACCCTTGGGTGCGCCCATCTGGATCACGCAATCGACATTGCCCCAATCGACGCCCAGGTCGAGACTGGCGGTGGCCACCAGCGCGCGCAGCTTGCCCGCCGCCATGGCGCTCTCCACCTTGCGCCGCGCCTCGACCGACAAGCTGCCATGGTGGATCGCGATAGGCAGGTTGGCGTCGTTCGCCGTCCAGAGTTCCTGGAAAATGAGTTCGGCAAGCCCGCGCGTGTTGCAAAAGACGAGCGTGGTCTGCCGCCGTTCGATCTCCGCCATCACCTGTTTGGCGGCATATTTGCCTGAATGCCCCGACCAGGGAATGCGGCCTTCGGGGATGAAGATGGCGACATTCGGATCGGCGCCCTGTTCCCCGATGACGGGCATCACGCTGTTTATATCGCCATCGGGCGCAAGCCACGTGCGATAGGCGTCGACATCCGCGACCGTCGCCGACAGCGCCACGCGACGCAGGGCCGGGTTGATGGTCTGCAACCGGGCGAGCGAAAGGCTGAGCAGATCGCCGCGTTTCTGCGTGGCGAAGGCGTGAACTTCATCGATGATCACGGTCCGCAGCTGCGCGAACATCAGGAAGCTGTCCGGGTAGCTCAGCAGCAATGAGAGGGACTCCGGCGTCGTCAGCAGGATTTCGGGCGGCCGCGCGCGCTGCCGTGCCTTTCGGTCCGATGGCGTATCGCCCGTCCGGGTTTCGACGCGGATCGGCAGGTCCATTTCCTCGATCGGCGTCAACAGATTGCGGCGCACATCGACCGCCAGCGCCTTCAGTGGTGAGACATAGAGCGTGTGAAGCCCCCCGCCCGGACTGTCGATCAGGTCGGCAAGCGTCGGCAAAAAACCCGCCAGCGTCTTGCCCGCTCCCGTCGGCGCAACCAGCAGCGCATGATCCCCGGTGCGCGCGGCGGCGAGCATATCCATCTGGTGACGGCGCGGCGTCCAACCGCGAGAGGCGAACCATTGCTCCAGCGGGTCGGGTAGGCTTTGGCTCATGCAGGGGATGTAGGGTGGCGTGCCGCCACTGTCACGGTGCCACGCCGCACGGATTCTCATCACTGCCGGGACGGCGCTGGCCCTTTCCTCCATCAACGCGTTACACTCCCGTGATCGAAGCAGGAGAAAAGCGATGACCGGCGAAACCGAGGCCGATCTGACGGGCGCGGAAGTCCCGCCCAACCGCCGCCGTCCCAAAGCCGCCGTCATGGAGATTGGCGGCCGCAAGCTGAAACCCGCGACGCTGATGATGGGTCATGGCTATGATCCCACCCTGTCCGAAGGATCGTTGAAGCCGCCTATCTTCCTCACCTCCACCTTCGCGTTCGAAAGCGCGGCGGCGGGCAAGCGTCATTTTGAAGGCGTGACGGGCATAAGGCCGGGCGGCGCGGAGGGCCTTGTCTACTCCCGCTTCAACGGCCCCAATCAGGAGATCGCCGAAGACCGGCTGGCGGTCTGGGAAGAAGCCGAAGACGCGCTGCTCTTTTCCAGCGGCATGTCCGCCATCGCGACGACGTTGCTGGCCCTTGTGCAGCCCGGCGACGTCATCGTGCATTCCGCCCCGCTCTATGCCGCGACCGAATCGCTGATCGGCCGCATTCTCGGAAAGTTCGGGGTGCAATGGCTCGATTTCCCGGCGGGCGCGACCGAAGAAGAGATCGGCGCGGTCGTCGAACGGGCCAAGGCGCTTGGCCGGGTGGCGCTCATCTATCTGGAAAGTCCCGCCAACCCGACCAACGTGCTGGTCGATGTGCAGGCGGTGGTGGCGCGGCGCGATCAACTGTTCGCTGGTGAAGCGCATGTTCCGCCCGTCGCGATCGACAACACCTTCCTCGGCCCGCTCTGGCACCATCCGCTTGCTCATGGTGCGGATCTGGTCATCTACAGCCTGACCAAATATGCGGGCGGCCATAGCGATCTGGTGGCAGGCGGCGTGCTCGGCCCCAACGGGTTGATCAACACGATCCGGCTGATGCGCAACACGATCGGCACGATCCTGGACCCGCACAGCGCGTGGATGCTTCTGCGCAGCCTGGAAACGCTGGAACTGCGGATGACCCGCGCGGGAGAAAATGCCGCGAAGGTCTGCGCCTGGCTAAAGGAGCAGCCACAGGTCGAAAAGGTCGTCTATCTCGGCTTCCCGGAGACCGAGCGGCAGGCGGACATATACCAGCGGCATTGCACCGGCGCGGGATCGACCTTCTCGCTGTACCTCAAGGGAGGCGAGGCGGAAGCCTTCGCCTTTCTCGACGCATTGAAGATCGCCAAGCTCGCCGTCAGCCTGGGCGGCACGGAAACGCTGGCCAGCCATCCGGCGGCAATGACGCACCTGTCCGTCCCGGCCGATCGCAAAAAGGCCCTCGCAATCAGCGATAACATGGTCCGCATCTCCATCGGCTGCGAGGATGCGGACGACCTGATCGCCGACTTTGCCCAGGCGTTGCAGGCGGTGGGATGAACGGCAAGCGCCCCGTCATCCTGATCGGCCAGCCGCTGCTGGCGCCTTTGTTGCCGCTGCTGCAGCCTCGCTATGAAGCACTGCCATTGTGGGAAGAGGACGGTGCCAGAAGGCGGGCTGAAGCGCAGGCGATCATCTGGGCGGGAGAGTTCACCCTGCCCCCTGCCCTGATCGGCGCGATGCCGCAGCTTGGCCTCGTCGCCTGCTTCACCGTGGGCTATGACGGCGTCGATCTGGAGCTGGCGCGCCAACGCGGAATTGCGGTCACGCATGGCGCGGACGCCAATGCAGAGGATGTCGCCGACCATGCGATCGGCCTGATGCTCGCGCATCGCCGCTGGATCGTCGAAGGCGACCGGCAATTGCGCGCCGGGCTCTGGACGCCGGAGTCCAAGACGCGGACCCGCTCGATGGGCGGCGCTCGGCTGGGCATTGTCGGCATGGGGCATATCGGCCTGGCGGTGGCCCGCCGCGCGGAAATGATGCGGATGCGTATCCACTGGTCCGGGCCACGCGACAAGCCCGGCGTCCCATGGCCGCGGGTCGAGAGCCTGGAAGCAATGGCGCGCGACAGCGACATTCTGCTGATCAGCGCCCGCGCCGATGAGAGCAATCGCGGCATGATCGACACTGACGTCATGAATGCACTTGGTCCCGAAGGGTTGCTTGTCAATGTCGCGCGCGGGCAATTGGTGGATGAAGAAGCGTTAAGGAACGCCTTGCGCGAAGGCAGGCTTGGCGGCGCGGCGCTGGACGTTTTCGAACAGGAACCGACCCCGGCAAGCCTTTGGACCGATGTCCCCAATTGCGTGCTGACGCCGCATATCGGCGGCGCGACCCATGAGGCAGTGGGCCGCATGGCGCAGATGCTGTTGGCCAATCTCGAAGCGTTCTTCGCCGGGCGGCCGCTATTGTCGCCAGTGAGGCATCAGCCAATGCCAAGCGCGGAAGGCTAAACGGCTTTAGCGCCAGTCCACCCGCTTCCAGCCACGCTCCACCGCCAGCCGCGCCAGCGGTTTGTGGGGATTGGAAGCAAAGGGCATATCCGCAAATTCCAGCATCGGCGCGTCCGACACATGGTCGGAATAGGCGCGGATCTGCGCCTGGCTGCGGTCGATCGCCTCGGCCGCCATCCATGCCTTGATCATACGCAGCTTGCCGGTGTCATAGCAATTCTCGCCCGCGATCTTGGCGCGCACATAGCGCAGGTCCTGACTGAGATGATCGGTGGCGATCACCGCGTCAAATCCCAGCCGCCGCGCGATCGGCTCGACGTAAAGGCGATAGGATGCAGTAGCGAGCACCAGCCGGTAGCCGTCGGCCTTGTCGCGCGCGATCTGGTCGAGCGCCCCTGCGCGGATATTGCTTTCCACAACCTTGGCCGCATAGCTTTCCACATGCGGCATCAGCTTCGCCCGCTCAACATGATATCCGATCATCAGCGCCTGGTTCAGTTCCTTCAGGCGCTGGCGGCTGATCAGTTTCAATACATAGGCCAGCATCAACAGGATGATGCCGGGAAAC
Organism: Sphingobium sp. MI1205; assembly: GCF_001563285.1. Taxonomy (NCBI): domain Bacteria; kingdom Pseudomonadati; phylum Pseudomonadota; class Alphaproteobacteria; order Sphingomonadales; family Sphingobiaceae; genus Sphingobium; species Sphingobium sp. MI1205. Next base: position 41,568 of record NZ_CP005188.1, on the reverse strand, counting down.
AGGATCAATCGCCACGGCGCCATCGCCCGCGCCACGTGGATCAGAAAGCCGGTATAGGTGCCTGAAAAGGTTACCGTGCGGTCCATGTCGTAGATTGCCAGCCGGTGCGTCATGCCGTTTCCGAAACTTTTGGAGCCTGTTACCGTTCTATCGTGCGGATGGGCCGTTTCGGCTTGCCGTGCAACCGATAATGGACCAGTAAACCGACTTGATGAACAAAGCCGCCGATCTTGTCGAAGAAACGCGCGATGGCGGTACTGTCATTCGTATTCAGGGGCATCTTTCGATTGCATGCCTTCATGATCTGCCCGCGCGGCTGGACGCCGTAACAGGCCCTGTCGCGGCCATCGACCTGTCCGGCGTCGATCATATGGACACGATCGGCGCCTGGACCGTACATCGCACCGCCAAGCGGCTGGACTGTGACGTCACCGGCGGTAACGAGGATGCACGACGGCTGATCGACGCGGTCGGCAAGCTCGACGAACCGGTCAGCATCCGGCCCGATCATGCGCCGCCCTGGCAGCGGGTCGTCGGCCAGATCGGCGAGGCGGTCGTAAATGCGGGTTCGACGCTGTTCGGCCTCCTCGGATTTTTCGGCAGCACGCTGGTCGCAAGCTGGAACGTCATCCGCCACCCCAGCCGCTTCCGCGTCAACGCGGTGGTTCAGCGGTTCGAGGTGGTCGGCGTATCGGCGCTGGGCATCATCGGCCTCATGAGCTTCCTGATCGGCATCGTCATCGCCCAGCAGGGATCGGTGCAACTGCGCCAGTTCGGCATGGAAATGCTGACCATCAACCTGGTGGGCCGCCTCACCTTCCGTGAACTGGGCGTGTTGATGACCGCCATCATGGTGGCGGGCCGTTCCGGCTCCGCCTTCGCCGCGCAGCTCGGCACGATGAAGCTGACCGAAGAGATCGACGCCATGCGCACAATCGGCGTTTCGCCGATGGAGGCGCTGGTGCTGCCGCGCACGCTCGCGGTGGTCATCATGATGCCGCTGCTTGGCTTTTATTCCTCTGTCGTGGCGGTGATCGGCGGCGGTTTCCTGTGCGCCGTGGCGCTCGACATCCCGCCCATCACCTTCATCCAGCGATTGCGGGAGGTGGTGCCGATCACCGACCTGTGGGTCGGCCTGCTGAAAGCGCCGGTATTCGGCGTCATCATCGCGCTGTCCGGCTGTTTCCAGGGCATGCAGGTCAAGGGCAATGCCGAGGAAGTCGGGCTGCGCACGACATCCGCCGTGGTCCAGGCGATATTCCTCGTGATCGTTATCGACGCCTTCTTCGCCGTCTTCTTCACCTGGGTAGGTTGGAACTGATGGCCGAGGAAGAGGAAGTCGCCGCCGAGGAAGCACGCGTCAACAAGGCCATCGAAGCCAGCGACATCGCCATTTCCGTGCGTGGGCTGAAAAACAGCTTCGGCGATCAGGTCGTGCACGAAAATCTCGATCTGGACGTGCGCAAGGGCGAGATTCTGGGCGTGGTCGGCGGATCGGGCACCGGCAAGTCAGTGCTGATGCGATCGATCATCGGATTGCAGACCCCCGATGAAGGCGAAGTCCGGGTATTCGGCGAATCCATGATCGGCCGTCTGGACGATGAGGCCCTGGCGGTGCGCAAACGCTGGGGCGTGCTGTTTCAGGGTGGCGCGCTTTTCTCGACGCTCACGGTCGCCGAGAATGTCGAGGTGCCGATCCGCGAATATTATCCCAATATCGGGCCGCAGCTGCGTGACGAAATCGCCGCCTACAAGATTCGCCTCACCGGCCTGCCGGCTGAGGCCGGGCCCAAATATCCCGCCGAACTGTCGGGCGGCATGAAAAAACGCGCTGGCCTTGCCCGTGCGCTGGCCCTTGATCCGGACCTGCTGTTCCTGGACGAGCCGACCGCCGGTCTCGACCCGATCGGCGCTGCGGCCTTTGACGATCAGACCCGCAAGCTGCAGGAAACGCTGGGCCTTACCGTATTCCTCATCACCCATGACCTCGACACCCTCTATTCGATCTGCGACCGGGTGGCGGTGCTGGCGGATGGAAAGGTGATCGCCGTTGGGACGATCGACGAGCTGTTGGCGACTGATCACAGCTGGATACAGGAATATTTCAACGGCCCTCGCGGCCGGGCCGCCACTGCGGCGGTGACCCGTGAACGAGAAAAGACGGCCGGACAGCCATCGGACGGAAGGCGATAGGATATGGAAACCCGCTCCAACCATGTGCTGGTGGGCACGGTCACGCTGCTGCTGCTGGCGGCTATCATGATCGCCGCCTTCTGGTTCTCGCGCCTCTCCGAGGGCGACAACATAGAATATGACATCTTTTTCAAACAGTCGGTGAACGGCCTCGCCAAGGGATCGAGCGTCAACTATTCGGGTGTTCCTTCCGGTCAGGTCGAAAAGATCGAGCTGTGGAAGCGCGACCCCGGTTTCGTGAAGGTACGCATCTCGGTGAGAGAGGGCACCCCCGTCCTGCAGGGCACCACCGCCACCATAGCGGGCGTGGGTTTCACTGGCGTCAGCGAGATCGTGCTGGACGGCGCGGTCAAGGGCGCGCCGCCGATCGGCTGCCCGGAACCGAACCCGCTCGCCGCCTGTCCCGATGGCGTGCCCGTCATCCCGACCAAGCCGGGAGCGTTGGGCGAACTGCTCAACAATGCGCCGCAGTTGCTGGAACGCCTGTCCACCCTGACCGAGCGGCTGACGGAATTGCTGAACGACAAGAACCAGCAATCCATCGCTGGCATCCTGACCAATCTCGAACGCGTGTCGGGCGCTCTGGCCGATCGCAGTCCTGAAATCGCCGCCACGCTGGCCGAAGCCCGCATCGCCATTCAGCGCACCGGCGTCGCGGCCGAACAGATCGGCAAGCTGGCCGCGACCACCGACTCCCTGCTGACCGACGAAGGCAGGCCGCTGATGGCCGACCTGCGCAAGAGCGTGCAGTCCGCCACTCGCAGCATCGATACGCTCGACAAGACGATTGCCGAGGCGCAGCCGGGCGTTCGCGCATTCAGCAACCAGACGATGCCCGAAGTGAACCAGCTGGTCCGCGACCTTCGCGAAATGTCGCGGGCGTTCCGTGGCGTCGCTGAAAAACTGGACCAGCAAGGCGCGGGATCAATCGTCGGATCACCCAAATTGCCCGATTACAAGCCATGAGAGGGAGCGCGATAATGTTCCACAAGAAACCTGCCGCCATTCCGCTCGTCCTCGCGCTCGTCGCCGCGCTTTCCGGCTGCGTGTCCTTTGGCGGTAAGCCGCCCGAACAGCTGTTATCGCTGGATGCCGTGCAGAAAGTGACGCCAGGCACGCTTCGGAGCGTCTCCGCTGGCAGCACCATCACCGTGGCCGATCCCGAAGCGCCAAAGCTGATCGACACCGTGCGGGTGCCGGTGCGCACCTCCCCCACCTCCATCGCCTATGTGACCAAGGTGCAGTGGGCCGACACGCCCCGCCACCTGTTCCAGAAGCTGCTGTCGGAAACGATCGCGGCCACCAGCAACCGGATCGTGCTCGACCCCGGCCAATATTCGGCAGATGCCGGGCAGCGGCTGATGGGCGAGCTGATAGAATTTGGCCTGGATGAAGCGAGCAATAGTGCGGTCGTCACCTATGACGCCATTCTCGCGGGACCGGGCGGCACGGCCATTTCTCGCCAACGCTTCACCGCCAGCGCGCCCATTGGCGCAAAGATCGAAGCAGGCAATATCGGCGCTCCGCTGAACCAGGCAGCGAACAAGGTCGCCGCCGACGTAGCGGCCTGGCTCGCCTCCAGCGGCCGCTAAGCCAATAATTCCTGCGAAGCGGGGGATTTGGGTGATCCCCCATGTCGTTCGGCGACACGCGCCCTTTAGTCCAGGCTCTTGCTGACCTGCTCGGCGACGTCCTTCGACAGGCCGGGTTCGGCCAGGATGCGCTGCAATTCCGCCCGCATCAGGGCAGCGCGACCTTCGTCAAAACGACGCCAGCGCCCCAGCGGCGGCACCAACCGCGCGGCTGTTTGCGGGTTGATCTTGTCGAGCGCGATGATGCAGTCGGCCACCATGCGGTATCCCTTGCCCGACTTGTGGTGAAAGGCCCACTGATTGCCCGCGAAGGCGCTATAGAGCGACCGCACGCGATTGGGATTGGACAGAGTGAAATCCGGATGCCGCGCCAGTTCCTCGACCAGATCGACCGTGTCGGGATGGGAAGCAAACGCCTGGGTCTGGAACCATTTGTCCAGCGTCAGCGCATCGCTGCGGTAACGGTTATAGAATATGTCGAGCGCCGCTTCCCGTTCGTTGCTGATACTATTGGCCAGCGTAGCTAATGCCGACTGCCGCTCGGTCATATTGTCGGCTTCGTCGAACTGGGAAAAGGCCATTGTCGGCCCATCGTCCGCGCCGGACGCCACCAGATAGAGCAGCGCCGTATTGCGCAGTTTACGGGCCCCCTTCGCAGCGGGAGACAGCGAGAAACCATTGGCCTTCATGCTGGCATGAATATCCCGCCACAGCGGCTCCAACTGCTCCCCGATTCGCTGCTGTAATGCGTCTCGCGCGGCGTGGATCGCATCCGGGTCGACCTGTGCCATCTGGTCGCCCAGATAGGCCTCGCTTGGCAATCGGATCGCTTCGGCAATGAATGCAGGGTCCAGATTCGGATCGGTAGCAGTATCGCGGATCGCCGCCACGACTGCGCCCTCATCGATATTCTGCCCGGCGACACGACCGACCAGCGCGTTGACCATCAACTGCTGCATCGCTTCATAGCGGGCGAAAGGATCATCGTCATGCGCGGACAGGAAGGCCAGCTCTGCCTGGCTGCGGTCGGCCTCGACAATGACCGGCGCGGAAAAGCCGCGATTGATCGACAGAATAGGCGCGTCCGCAAAGCCGTTGAAAGTAAAGCTCTGCTGTGCCTGCGTCAGCATCAGCAAAGTTTCGCCCCTATGCCTGCCCCCTGCACGATCGAACAATGCTGTGCAAAGGGGTATCGCCATTGGCTGCTTGTCCGGCTGGCCTGGAGTGGGCGGAATGCTTTGCTCCAGCAGAAGTTCGACCGACTGCGCCGCCGCATCGTGCCGCAGCGTTGCCCGGACATGCGGTGTGCCCGCCTGTTCGTACCAGCGGCGAAATTGGCGAAGGTCGATGCCCCCACCCTCTTCCATGGCCTTGACGAAGTCCTCGCAGGTCACCGCTTGCCCATCATGCCGGTCGAAATACAAATCGCTGCCCGCGCGGAAGCGGTCGGGCCCAAGCATCAGGGCCATCATCCGGATCAGCTCCGCACCCTTGTTGTAGATGGTCGCGGTATAGAAATTGCTGATCTCGATATAGGATTCCGGCCGCACGGGATGCGCCAGCGGACCTGAGTCCTCCTGGAACTGCGCCGCCCGCAACACGCGGACGTCATCGATCCGCTTGACCGCATGACTGCCCATATCGGCCGAGAAATTCTGGTCGCGGAAGACAGTGAAGCCTTCCTTCAGCGACAGTTGGAACCAGTCCCGGCATGTGACCCGGTTGCCCGACCAGTTGTGGAAATATTCATGCGCCACAACCGCCTCGACCCCATCATAATCGATGTCGGTCGCGGTCTCCGGATCAGCAAGAATATAACGCGAATTGAATATGTTAAGTCCCTTATTCTCCATCGCGCCAAAGTTGAAATCCGCCACGGCGACGATGTTGAACACATCTAGATCATATTCGCGGCCATAAACCCGCTCGTCCCACGCCATGCTGTTCTTCAGCGCCCGCATGGCGTGGTCGGTGCGGGGCAGGTCGCCCTCCTTCACCCAGATGCCAAGTTTGACCTCGCGTCCACTCATGGTCACGAAGCTGTCAGCTTTGCAGGCCAGGTCTCCGGCAACGAGCGCGAAGAGATAGCAGGGCTTGGGAAAGGGATCGTTCCAGCGCGCCCAGTGTCGGCCCCCCGGCAACGTCCCCTGTTGGACCGGATCGCCGTTCGACAACAATATCGGATAACGGGTTTGATCCGCCTCCATGCGAACCGAATAGCGCGACAATATGTCGGGCCGGTCGGGGAAGAAGGTGATGCGGCGAAAGCCCTCCGCTTCGCACTGGGTACAGAGCAGACCGCCGCTGGCATATAAGCCCATCAGCTTGCTGTTATTCTCGGGAGCAAGCTCCACCAGAGTCTCGACCTGATGCGTGTCACCCGGCAGCGGAATGACGAGAGAGCCGCCTTCCACCGCCCATTCGTCGCCTTGCAACAGACGGCCATCGACCTTCACCTCTATGGGCGAGAGTCCGTCACCATCCAGTGTCAGCGGCCGCTCATGAACGCCATTGCGCGTGACGCTCAGTATCGCCCGCACCTGCGTGCGCGCCGGATCGAGCGCAAAATCCAGAGCGATTTGGGGGACCAACCAATCGGGAGGCAAATAGTCCTGACGGCGGATGATCGCAGGAGCAGCGGCGTGGGTGGATTGCATGTCGGCCATGGCCACAACCTAAGAAACCGGCAATCAAAAGGCCAGTGGGCCGACAATCTTATTACGCAGGGCGACCTTCGGTCAGATCCGCTCACCGGAAAGACGCTGGCAAAGCATATCCAGTTGATCGAGAGTCGAGTAGCGAAGCGTCAAGGTGCCAGCAGGGCCGACGCCGTGGCTGATGTCCACCTTCACGCCCAGAATGTCGGCAAGATGCTGTTCCAACGCCCCTATGTCAGCATCCTTGACTTCCGGCACCGCTCCGGCGCGACTGCGCGGAACAGCTGCCTCTCCATTCTTGGTACGGCGCACCAGATTTTCGGTGTCACGTACCGAAAGCCCCTTGGCTTCCACTGTTCGGGCCAGCGCTTCGCAATCTGGCGCACCGATCAGGGCGCGTGCATGGCCCATGGATAGCTTCTGCTCGACCACCTGCTGCTGCACCGATCCGGGCAGGTCCAGCAGGCGGATAAGATTGGCGATATGGCTGCGCGATTTGCCGACCAGACGGCCCAGCGCCTCCTGACTATGGTTGAAGTCGGCAATCAGCTTGCGATAGGCCTCTGCCTCCTCGATCGGATTCAAATCCTCCCGCTGGATATTCTCGACCAGCGCGATTTCCAGCGTTTCCGCTTCGTCGAAATCACGCACGATCGCAGGAATACGATGCATCTGCGCCCGCTGCGCCGCGCGCCAGCGCCGTTCACCTGCAACGATCTGAAATCCGCCGCCATGCGGACGAACTATGATCGGCTGGATGACCCCGCGCTTGGCTATGCTGTCGGCCAGTTCCGCCAATGCGCCCTCATCAAAATGACGCCGCGGCTGTTCGGGATGCGGCTGGATCAGCGCGACCTCAATGCTCTGGATGGCCTTGGTGGAGGCTGACGGTGCGGTCTGCGTCACGGGTTCTTCCCGCGCCACATCCCCAAGAAGGGCTGACAAACCACGGCCCAAGCCGTGCGGACGCTTGGCCACCTTCAGCTTTTCGTCATTTTCGGTGCTCAAGCGGCAACCTCCTGTCGGGGCAATCGGGAAATCAGTTCACGAGCAAGGCGCATATAGGCTTCAGACCCCGAACAGCGAAAATCATAGATAAGCGCCGGCACGCCATGGCTGGGCGCTTCCGACAGTCGTACATTGCGGGGAATCACCGTGGAGAAAACCAGATCCCCCAGACAGGCGCGGACGTCATCCGCCACCTGATCCGTCAAGCGATTGCGCCGGTCATACATGGTGAGAGCCACGCCCATGATCGACAAGCCGGGATTGAACCGGCCTCGTATGCGCTCCACAGTCTGCAAAAGCTGGGACAACCCCTCGAGCGCGAAAAATTCGCACTGCAACGGCACGAGCAGGAATTGGGCAGCAACCATGGCGTTGATGGTCAACAGGCCCAGCGATGGCGGGCAGTCGATCAGGCAAATATCCCACCGACCCGGCTGCGCTTCGGATAACACCCGCTCCAGCCGATGCGTGCGCTCTTCATATTCGATGAGCTCAATCTCTGCGCCCGACAGGTCTTGCGTCGCGGGAATGATTTCCAATTTCGGCACGCGGGTCGGGAGCACCGCATCGTCTACCCCGCAATTGCCCACTAACAGGTCATAGCTTGACCGCAACCGATCGGCCTGATTCACGCCCAGGCCGGTAGACGCGTTCCCCTGGGGGTCGAGGTCAATCAGGAGCACGCGCAAGCCAGTGGCCGCAAGGCCCGTCGCCAGATTTATCGCGGTCGTGGTCTTGCCGACACCACCTTTCTGATTGGCAATGGCGATGCGGATCATCTTTGACCTTTCTTGCCCTTCGGCGTCACACCCCGCGCGACGATGATCGCGCTATCGGTATCGGTGACACTCCGTTCCACGTGAAACACACCTTGCCATGTCGGCCGCGTCGCCTCCAGTTCAATTTCCGCATTTCGTCCTTTTGGCAGCACCCAAATGGTCTGATCCGTCGAAAGATGAAGCGCTGAGCTGAATAATCGCGGCAGAGGCGCATATGCGCGCGCGCTGATGATAGAGGCTGGCACCGCCATCTCCGCGCTTTCCACCCGGCCGCCAATGACCTTAGCATGCGCCAATCCCAACTCAGTGGCGATGTGGCTCAGAAACTCGATCCGCTTGCGTCGTGCCTCAATCATGACGACCGGTCGATTGGAAAGGACAGCGACGACGATGGCGGGCAGCCCAGCGCCGGAGCCAAGATCTACCCACGGTCCTTCCCCGGCCCCGCTCGCGAAGGGCAAAAGTTGGGCCGAATCGACGATATGCCGTGCCCAGACATGATTGCGTGTCGATGCCGCAATAAGATTTTGCTCCTCCATCCCGGCCAACAACAGAGCGACATATCGCTCCAAACGCCCCATTGTTTCACGTGGAACAGCCAAGCTATCAACAAGCCATTGCTTCGCTTCATCCTCCGTCATGCGGCGCGCCGCCGCACATGGACGAGTAATGCGGCCAAGGCGGCAGGCGTGATGCCACGGATGCGCCCCGCCGCAGCGAGCGTATCGGGGCGCGCCCGCTCCAGGCGCTCAATCATTTCGTTGGAAAGCCCACCGATCATCGCAAAGTCGAAATCGGCGGGAATATTGACACGCTCGTTCCTGCGGAGGTCGGCAATCTCAGCGGCCTGCCGTTCCAGGTAAGGCGCATAATGTGCGTCCTCCAAAATTTCCTCGCGCAGGGCCGGGTCAGCAGCCCGCAAGGCCGGCGTGAGCGAAAACAGCAGCTCTCGCGACACTTCAGGAAATCTGGCCCACTCAAATATTGTGCGCCGCGCGCCATCCTGTCGAACCGCCGCCCCCACCTTCACCATATCTGAAGCCGACAGCAACCGCCCCATCTGTTCGTCCACTGCCCTCCTTTGGCGAGCGCGGCGTGCATATAGATCGGAACGCTCCGGCCCCAAAATGCCATGCTCCTGCCCGACCTTCTCCAACCGGCTGCCCGCATTGTCGGCACGGAGCCGCAGCCGATATTCGGCCCGGGCGGTCAACATCCGATAAGGTTCGGTGACGCCTTGCAAAACAAGGTCATCGATCATGACGCCGATATAGCTGCTCGCACGGTCAAGGATCAGTGGCGCTTCGTCCCGCGCTCTTGCGGCGGCATTCACGCCTGCCACCAACCCTTGGGCAGCGGCCTCTTCATAGCCGGTCGTGCCGTTGATCTGCCCCGCGCAGAAAAGGCCCGGCACATCGCGCATCTCCAACGTGGCGTCCAGCGCGCGCGGATCAATATGATCATATTCGACCGCATAGCCAGGAACGACGATTTCCGCCCGTTCAAGCCCGGCCATGGATTGCACCATCGCCTGCTGAACATCGGCCGGCAGCGAGGTGCTGATGCCATTGGGGTAAACCAGATGACTGGAAAGCCCTTCCGGCTCCAGGAAAATCTGATGGCCGTCCCGATCGCCAAACCGAATGACCTTATCTTCGATGGAGGGGCAGTAACGGGGCCCGCGCCCCTCTATCGCGCCGCTAAACAAAGGTGATCGCCCAAGCCCGTCCCGGATGATCGCATGGGTGGTGTCATTGGTGCGGGTGATGGCGCATTGCAATTGCGGCAGCGCACGGCCAGAGGACAGAGCCGACATCGTCCAGCCGCCCCGGTCGGAGGGTTGCTCCTGCAACCGCGCCCAGTCGATGGTACGGCCGTCCAGTCTTGGCGGCGTCCCGGTTTTCAGTCGCCCGATGGGCAGGCCAAGCTGGCGGAGTTGGACACCAAGCACCGTTGCCGCCCTTTCTCCCGTGCGCCCGCCTTCGCTTATCTCTTCGCCTCGGAACAATTTGCCGCCGAGGAACGTGCCGGTCGCCAGAACAACGGCCTTGCAAGTCAGAGTGCGGCCGTCGCTCAGTTCCAGTCCAGCGACCTCTCCCGCGTGGAGGACCAAGGCAACAGCCTCTCCCTCAACGATCTCCAATCCCGGTTGGGCCGCGATCATGCGGTGAATCGCCATCTTATAATGGGCTCGATCCGCTTGCACGCGCGGGCCTTGGACCGCCGACCCCTTGCTACTGTTCAGCATGCGATAGTGGATCGCCGCCGCATCAGCGGCGCGTGCGATCAGGCCGTCAAGCGCATCCACCTCGCGCACGAGATGCCCCTTGCCCAGACCGCCGATCGCTGGATTGCACGACATCGCACCGACCGTCGATTTTTCGAATGTCAGAAGAGCGACCTTCGCGCCCTTGCGCGCGGCTGCGGCTGCTGCCTCGCAGCCGGCATGACCACCGCCCACCACTATAACGTCAAAAGCCCTGTGCATGCGGCGCCCCTTACCAGACTTGGGGCGGGGCGGTCAAAACTGTTCCACGTGGAACAAATCTATTTGCCGATACAGAATCCCGAGAACAATCGGTCCAGCATGTCCTCGGTACTGGCCCGCCCCGTCAGCCGATCAATCGCCGCGCGCGCCCGTCGTAGCTCCTCGGCAATTATCAGCAAATCCGTATTTCGCGCCGCTGCGTCGATATGCGTCAGCAATGTGGAAACCGCTTCGCGCTGCCGGTCGTGCAGCGCATAATCCTGCTCCTTGGGTAGCAAGGTCGCGGCATGATCAATCAACAATGCCGCGAGCTCCTCCATGCCTTCGCCCGTTACGGCGGATACAGCCATGCCCGCGCATCCGTCCTTCCGATCACATTGTGCAGCGATCAGATGCGCATCCGGCCGCGGAAGCATAGCCGGGTCGCCCAGCCACAGAATAATATCGGCAGCCTCCAGCGCGGCCCGCGCCCGGTCCATGCCGATCGCTTCGATGGCGTCGTCAGTCTGTTCCCGAAGACCGGCCGTGTCGGTAAAAAGAAACGCCGTGCCGCCCAAGGAAGCGGGGACTTCGATCCGGTCCCGTGTGGTCCCTGCGATGTCCGATACGATGGCGGCCTCCCGCCCCACGAGGGCATTCAGCAACGTGGATTTGCCCGCATTGGGTGGCCCTGCAAGGACCACTCGAACGCCGTCGCGCAGCCGTTCCGCACGCGGTGCATTGAGCGCGGCCCTGACTTCGCCACCCAGCTTCAATAACCCGTCCACGATGCGCGTCTCGATAGCCTCATCCGGCACATCATCCTCGTCGGAAAAATCGAGCGCGGCCTCGGCCATGGCCGACAGGTCGAGCAAAGCCGCCTGCCACTCGGCCACGCGACGAGAAAAATGCCCCTCTGCCATGAGGAGCGCAGCGCGGCGCTGCTGCTGCGTTTCAGCCGCCAGCAGATCCGACAGCCCCTCGACCTCGTTAAGGTCCATTCGCCCATTTTCAAAGGCACGGCGCGTAAACTCACCGGGTTCAGCCCGGCGCAATCCGTCCAATGAAGAAAGTACGGTCTCAATCGCGGCAATCACGGCCCGCCCGCCATGACAATGCAACTCCGCCACATCTTCCCCTGTCGCCGTCCCCGGCCCCGGGAGCCACAACACCAGCGCACGGTCGAGCGGTGAGTGGTCCTTCGGATCGGTAAGCAGGGTCAGGTGAGCGCGGCGCGGCGGGGGAAGTCTTCCACCCAAGGATTCCAACGCCTTACCTGCCGAAGGACCGCTGATCCTTATGACGCCGATCCCTGCCGGCGGTGCGCCGCTCGACAGGGCGTAAATAGTGTCCGTCACGCGAACTTCAGGATTTGTCGCCATTCTTCCCGGCGACGCCTGCCAATCCGATGTCCATCATCTGCCGGAACAAGCGCATCCCCGCATCGCCCATCGGCGAAAAGCTTTTGAACATCGTTTCCATCTGCTCAATGTTCGCCACACCGTCGAAACTGTCCAGCACCGTCTTGACATATTTGTCATGGATCGGCGTCACATCGGGCAAGCCCAAGAAGGTGCGGGCCTCGGCAGGGGTGCAATCCACATCCACGGTCACTTTCATAGTCGGCACCCTTCTGTTGCAGCCATTACCGCCTCATGCCGTATCATGGGCAACAAACGCAAAAAATAATTTGCTCTCCAGATCTGTTGGCTCTCTCGCAGAAGCCGCTTATGCCTGGGGAGCAGAGTCATAATAGAACGGAAGGATTCAGCATGGGAGCATTTACATCCATCAAGCCCCTGGAAGGTGATGGCCAGTTCGACGTCTATATTGCGCGCCCCACAGGAACGCCCCGCGCCGCGATCATCGTCGTCCAGGAAATTTTCGGCGTCAACGAAGGCATTCGCAGGAAATGCGACCATCTGGCCGAACAGGGCTATCTCGCCCTTTCTCCCGATCTGTTCTGGCGCGATAGCGTCCGGGTCGAGCTGGATGCCGATGTGCCTGAGGATTTCCAGAAGGCGATCGAGCATATGCAGAAGCTGGATCAGGATCGTGCCATCTACGACATCGAAGCGACGATCAAAGCCGCCCGCGCTGAACTGGGCGGCGCTGGCAAGGTTGGGCTGGTCGGCTATTGCATGGGCGGGCGCCTCGCCTTCATGGCCGCCTGCCGGACCGATGGCGACGCCTTCGTAGCCTATTACGGCGTCGGGATCGATAATTTGCTCGGCGAACAGCATGCCATCGGCAAACCGCTGCTGCTTCATATTCCCACCGCCGATGGTTTCGTCCCACCAGAAGTTCAAAAGACGATGCATGAAGGGCTGAAGGACAATCGGCACGTTACCCTTTATGACTATGAAGGGCTGGACCATGGCTTCGCCGCGGAAATGGGCGCTCGCCGGAACGAGGAAGCCGCCCAGTTGGCGGACAAGCGGACCGCCGATTTCTTCGCCGCCAACCTCTGACCAGCGACACTATCGATGAACCAGGCCTATCGCATGATCGTCCGCGCGACGGGCGGGCCAGAGGCAATCGAGCGAGAGCCGTTCGATCCCGCTCCCCCGGCCGCAGGCGAAGTGCTGATCGCACAGGATGCGGTGGGCCTGAACTTCATCGACACCTATCACCGCTCAGGGCTTTACCCAGCGCCCCTGCCCCTCACTCTGGGCGTGGAGGGCGCCGGACGGGTTGCTGCGGTAGGCCCTGGCGTCACCAATGTCGCAGTCGGTGACAAGGTGGGAAGCGTGGGGCTGATGGGCGCCTATTCGACTCATCATATCGTCCCGGCCAATCGTGTGATCGCGATCCCGGACGGCGTTGGCGCCGATGAAGCGGCCGCGATGATGTTGAAGGGGATGACCGCCTGCATCCTGGCGGAAGACATCGCTAAGCTGCAGCCGGGCCAGGTGGCTCTTGTCCATGCGGCTGCCGGTGGCGTCGGATCTGCGCTGGTGCCCTGGCTGCGCGACAAGGGGGTGATCGTCATCGCCCATAGCGGGTCGGCGGAAAAGGCGGCCAGCGTGACTGCTGACCACAGCCTGCATGGGCCCTTTTTCGAACTGCCCGAGCGGGTGCGCGCCCTAACGTCGGGCCGGGGCGCGGATATTGTCTTTGACGGCGTTGGAAAGGATAGCTGGATCGGGTCCATCGCATCACTCAAGCGGCGTGGCATGATGGTGAGCTATGGCAACGCCTCTGGTCCAGTCCCTCCCATCTCCCTGCTGGAGTTGAGCCGCGCTGGCTCCCTGTTCGTCACCCGGCCTACGTTGTTCGACTATATCGTCACGCGCGAAGAGCTGGACAATGTGTCCGCGCGGCTGTTCGACCGTATGCAGCGCGGCATTATTCGCGCCGCCATAGGCCAGCGCTTCGCCCTTGCCGATGCCGCCGAAGCGCACCGCAAGCTGGAAGCGCGGCAGACTGTTGGCAGTACGCTATTGCTGCCCTGATCGCCTGAGCAGCGTGTTTGAAGGTGAAGCGGCGCAGGCTGAATGCGATCCGCGACTGCCTGCACATGTCAGGCGGAGGAAAGCGGCAGGCGGACGACCAAATAGCCGCCCGCCCGTCAATCCTCAGGTCAGCAGGGTCAATATGCCGACATTATGATCGACAATGCCTTCATAGATCATCTTGACCGCAACATAGACGATCACGACCAGCCCGATATAGGCGATCCAGCGGAAGCGCTCGATATATTTGGCGATGATATTGGCTGCCACGCCCATCAGGGCGACGGACAGGATAAGGCCGATGATCAGGATGCCCGGATGATCACGGGCCGCGCCCGCGACCGCCAGCACATTGTCCAGACTCATCGACACGTCTGCAACCGCGACCGCCCAGGCAGCCGCCGCAAAGCTCTTTGCGGGACGCAGACCGGAAATATCATCGTCGCTGGTGTCGTCAGGCGTGTCCGCACCCCGCTTGGGATGCAGTTCGCGCCACATCTTCCAGCTGACCCACAGCAGCAGCAGGCCGCCCGCCAGGATCAGGCCGACGATCTGCATCAGCTGCGTCACAACCAGCGCAAAACCGATACGCAAAACGAGCGCGGCAATGATCCCGATCAGGATGACGCGCTGGCGTTGCTGCGGCGGAAGGCCGGCGGCAAGCGCGCCGACGACAATCGCATTGTCGCCCGCCAGCAGCACGTCGATCATCAGCACCTGGCCAAAGGCGGCCAGCGCGGCCGGAGAACCGATGTTGCTGAAATCGCTAACGATATGCCCCCAGATATCTGCGGGGGAGCCCAGGCCCTGCGCGGCGGCAGTGGCTGTCGTGATCAGGTCGAGCATGGCGGCCTAACGAATCTCCGGCTTACTGGTTCATCGAATCGAAGAAGTCTTCGTTCGTCTTGGAATCCTTCATCTTGTCGAGCAGGAATTCCATGGCATCGACCGTGCCCATCTGCATCAGGATACGGCGCAACACCCACATCTTGCTGAGCTTGGCCTTGTCGACCAGCAGCTCTTCCTTGCGGGTGCCCGACTTGCCGACGTCCAGCGCCGGGAAGATGCGCTTGTCCGCCACCTTGCGGTCCAGGACGATTTCCGAATTGCCGGTGCCCTTGAACTCTTCGAAGATGACTTCGTCCATGCGGCTCCCGGTGTCGATCAGCGCCGTGGCGATGATGGACAGCGAGCCGCCCTCCTCGATATTACGCGCGGCGCCGAAGAAACGCTTGGGACGCTGCAGGGCGTTTGCGTCCACACCGCCGGTCAGCACCTTGCCGGAACTGGGGACGACCGTGTTGTAGGCGCGGCCCAGGCGGGTGATCGAATCGAGCAGGATCACCACATCCTTCTTGTGTTCCACCAGGCGCTTGGCCTTTTCGATCACCATTTCGGCGACCTGGACGTGCCGCGACGCAGGTTCGTCGAAGGTCGATGACACGACCTCCCCCTTCACGCTGCGCTGCATGTCGGTCACTTCTTCCGGGCGCTCGTCGATCAACAGCACGATCAGGAAAACTTCGGGATGGTTGTCGGTGATCGCCTTGGCGATATTCTGCAACAGCACCGTTTTACCCGTACGCGGCGGCGCGACGATCAGCGCGCGCTGGCCCTTGCCCTGCGGCGACACGATGTCGATGACGCGCGCTGACTTGTCCTTGACGGTCGGGTCGAGCGAGTCGAGCACCAGCTTCTGGGTCGGATAGAGCGGCGTCAGGTTATCGAAATTGACGCGGTGGCGCACAACATCGGGATCGTCGAAATTGACCGACATCAGCTTGGTCAGCGCGAAATAGCGTTCGCCGTCCTTGGGTGCGCGGATTTCGCCTTCGACGGTATCACCGGTGCGCAGGCCGAACTTGCGGACCTGGTTGGGCGAAACATAGATGTCATCGGGACCGGCCAGGAAATTCGCCTCAGGACTGCGCAGGAAGCCGAAGCCGTCCGTCAGCACCTCGATCGTGCCCTCGCCCATGATCTGCTCGCCATTCTCGGCCTCGGCCTTGAGGATCGCGAACAGCAGGTCCTGCTTGCGCAGGGTCGATGCGCCTTCGACGCCCAGCTCTTCCGCCATGGTGACGAGGTCGGCGGGTGATTTCTTCTTGAGATCCTTGAGGTGCATTCGACTAGAGTCCGATGGAGAGAGATGAGGAAGAAAAATTCGAAAATCAGGGGAATCTGCCCGGTTAGGAAAACACGGGACTCCGGCGCTGGACGGCCAGGATGGACCGTCCGCGTTTAGCGATCAGATTACCCCCAAGTCAAGGCGCATCGGTTGCAACGATAGCCCCTGCCCAGCCTTCATGTTATAAACAAAACAAAATAGCCGGAGAGGTGAGGGCATGGGATCGTTTCATCTCGTCCCCGCAATTGCCGCCATCACATTCGGCCTCTCCGCAGCGGCCCAGCCGACCGCGCCTGCCAGTCCGCCCGCCGATCCGCCAGCAGTCGTGCGCACCGTCACTGCGGCGGATGACCGGGTGTCGATCCCGATCCATATCGGCGGCAAGGGCCCGTGGAACTTCATTGTCGATACCGGGTCGCAGCGAACGGTCATTTCCCGCGACCTCGCCGAACGCCTCGCCCTTCCCTACCAACGGGCGGTGACGATCATCAGCATGGCGGGCCGCAGCGAGGCGCGGACCGTCGCCCTCCCCCGCCTGGGCTATGGGCGTGAAACGATCGACGACATCGAAGCGCCAGTGCTGGAGGCAGACCATCTCGGCGCCGCCGGATTGCTTGGCCTGGACAGCCTGCATGCCAAACGCCTGCTGCTGAATTTTCGCACGGGCCGCATGGAGATCGGCGCCAGCCGCCCTGCATGGCGCAATCCCGACGCAATCATCGTGGAAGCCCGTCGCCGCAAGGGACAGCTTATCCTGCTGCATTCCGAGGCCAATGGGCTGAAGGTCAACATCATCCTCGACACCGGCACACATTTAAGCGTCGGGAATCTGGCGCTTCGTGACAAGCTGATCCGCAAGAAGCGCGCGCCCATAATGAGCGATGTCAGCCTGCTCAGCGTAACCGGGGAGACATTGACCGGAAAGCTGGGACAAATCGGCAAGATCCGCATGGGTCCGATCACCCTGACCAACCTGCCGGTCATGTTCGCGGATGCCCCACCCTTCCGGGAACTGGGCCTTCAGGACAAACCGACCCTGCTGCTCGGCATCCAGGCGCTCAGGATGTTCGACCGCGTCGCCATCGACTTTGGCCGGGGCAGGATCGATTTCCTGATGCCCGACGGCAGCGCGCTCGATCTGCGGCGCTTTGCCGCCACGCCTCGCCAGGGCTGAAGGCCATACCGCCTACTGTGGCGGGGGCCGCTGCCGCTCGCGGCCCAGCACCTGATCGATCCACTGCTGGTCAAGCCGGGGCGGCGCGGTGCGGGCGGCGGGCGCCTGATCGATCCGCTGGTCATCCGTATAGGGCGCCTCATCCTGCGGTTGCTGCCGGTCCGGGCCAATGGGCAGGCCGTTTTCATCGACCATCATGCCCCCGCCAACGCCATTATCGGGCTCGCCATAATAGGCTTCCTCGTCCGGCTCCAGCTGCCACTCCGGCAATGTCACCTGCGTTTCGAACTGCTCGACCGGGCGGCGTGAAACCGCAACCTTCATATAGTCGGCAAAGGCATGTGCAGGCGCGCGACCTCCCTGCAGAACCCGCACCGCGCGGGCATCGTCCCGGCCCATCCAGACGCCGGTGGTGATCCCGCTGGAAAATCCCAGGAACCAGCCGTCCTTGTTGCTGCTGGTCGTGCCGGTCTTGCCCGCCACCGGGCGGCCGATCTGCGCCGCCTTGCCCGTCCCGGTGCTGACCGCCGTCTGCATCAGGTCGGTCATCCCGGCCGCCACCCAGGGCGCAACCAGAACGCGGCTGGTGTCGTCCTGATGCTGGTAGAGCAGGCGTCCGTCCGCAGTCGTCACCTTGGTAATGCCATAGGGGGTCACCGCCACGCCCTTGCGCGCGATCGAGGCAAAGGCCCGCGTCATGTCGATCAACCGCACGTCGGATGTGCCCAACACCATCGACGGATGCGTATTGATCGGCGTCGTCACGCCGAAGCGGCGCGCCATGTCGGCGACGGTGGGAAAGCCCACCTCCACGCCCAGCTTCGCCGCGACAGTGTTGACCGAATAGGCAAAGGCGGTGCGAATATCGATGTCGCCGGAATAGCGGCCGCTGCTGTTGCGCGGCTTCCATCCGTTGATATCGACCGGGCTGTCCGTGACGCCGGTGTCAGGCGTGTATCCCGCCTCCAGCGCCGCCATATAGACAAAGATCTTCCACGCCGAGCCGGGCTGGCGCGTAGCGGTGGTGGCACGGTTGTAATTGGACGTGACATAGTCCAGCCCGCCGACCATCGCCCGCACCGCTCCATCGCGGTCCAGCGACACGAGCGCGCCCTGCGCCCCGGCGGGCACATTGGTCTGGATCGCCGCCGTCGCCGCCTTCTGCATACCAAGGTCTATGGTGGTATAGACTTCCAGCGGTTCATTAGGCTCATCGACCAGCAGGTCGAGCTGCGGCAGCGCCCAGTCGGTGAAATAGCGCACGCTGTTCTGCGGCGGCTCCGGCGCCATCTTGACGTCGTCCAGGTCGATGCTGGCCAGCTCTGCCGCGCTGATGACGCCATTTTCCTGCATCAACTGCAACACCACGCCCGCGCGCCCGATGGCGGCTTCCGCGTCAGCGGTGGGGGAATAGCTGGACGGCGCCTTCACCAGACCGGCGATGATAGCGGCCTCGGGCAGGTCCAGGCTGGTGGCCGGATGACCAAAGAATTTGCGGCTGGCCGCATCGATGCCATAGGCCCCGCCGCCGAAATAGACCTTGTTGAGATACAGCTCCAATATCTGCCGCTTGGAAAATTTCCGCTCCAGCGCCAGCGCCAGGATCATCTCCCGGACCTTGCGGCCCCAGCTATAGCTGTTGTTGAGGAATATGTTGCGCGTCACCTGCTGGCTGATGGTCGACGCGCCTTGCCAGCGGCGTCCCTTGCCCCGGTTCTCCAACGCTACCCAGGTCGCGCGTGCCATGCCGATCGGATCGACGCCGGGATGCATGTAAAAGCGCCTGTCCTCGGTCGAAATCATGGCATCGACCATCACGGTCGGGATCTGATCATAGGTAAGCCAGCGGCCAAAGCTTGGCCCCAGCGACACGATCACGCTGCCGTCGGCCGCATGCACGCGGATCATCTGGCCATTGGGTGATGATTTCAGCGATTCATAGCTGGGAAGCGACTGGTAGGCGATGACCACCGCCACCACGAGGGCAAACAGCCCGCCCAGCGTCGCGACCAGCCCGAATTTCAGGCCCCGCATCAGCCACAGCCTCGCCTTGGCCGGCCTTCCCTTGCTTTTGCCCGATCGTGCCATCTATGCCGCCCGCATACGCGCTAAGTGAATGGGCGGCCAGCGGAAACCAGGCAACCCGCAGAGCTTGCTTCTCAAGAGAAGCGACGCTTTACCGGCGATGAATGATTATTCAACCTCGTCACGCGGCTTGAAGTCCAGCGACGCGCTGTTCATGCAATAACGCAGGCCGTTGACGCCCGGACCATCGGGAAAGACATGGCCCAGATGACCCTCGCATGTCGCGCAACGCACCTCGGTTCGCATCATGCCGTGGCTGTTGTCGCGAATTTCCTCCACCGCATCAATGTCGACCGGCGCGGTGAAGCTGGGCCAACCCGACCCGCTGTCATATTTTTCCTCCGCGTCGAACAGCTCGGCTCCGCAACCCGCGCAATAATAGACGCCGTCGGCCTTGTTGCTGTTATATTTTCCGGTAAAAGCGCGCTCGGTTCCCGCTTCGCGAAGCACATGAAATTGTTCGGGGGAAAGGCGTTCGCGCCATTCGGCATCGGTCAAATTGAGCTTGTCCATGGGCGGCAATATGGCGAGGGCGGCATCCGCGATCAAGCGCTTAGGATCGCGGGCGAAGGCCCGGCCATATCACGCCTATCGCTCCCGCGCCGCCTGCCGCGCGATGGCCAGCAATTCGTGCCGCACCATCAGATCGCCCAGCCCCCGGCCCGACCGGCTGGCCCGTTCGGCCTGCGCCAGCCGCTGAATGGCGCGGGCTATGCCATGCGTGTCCCACAGCCGTACCTGCCGCGTGACGACGCCCTTTTCCTTCCAGAACACCTGCTTTCCAGCCGCTTCGACCGCTGCATCCAGCCGCCCGCTGCCATCGAAGGACAATCGGATATTGGCGATCAGCATCGCGCGGGTGAGCAGCGGCCGCAGCACCGCCGCCATGGCCGTCCCGGATTCCGCCAGCCGCCCCAGTTCGCGGTGCATCGCGCGCAGGTCGCCACCCAGCACCGCGTTCACCAGCGGCGCGGAGTCGGCGTCTGGATTGTCGGCGGACAGCGCATCCAGCGCCTCGGCGGTTGCCTCGCACGGCCGGTCGGGCGCGGCATCCAGATACAGGATCAGCTTCTCGACCTCTCCCGCCATCAACGCCCGGTCGCCATTGGCCAGATCGACGATGCGCCGGGCGAGATCCGACCCCAGGCGCAGCCCGCCTTCCCGCGCGATGGCGACGGCAATCTGCTCCGCTTCGCGCCCGTCGGGCTGATAGGATGGAAAGGCCATGGCCAGTGGACTGTCGAGCGCCAGCTTCAGCAGCTTCGACGTCGCCTTCAACGCCCCGGCCGTCGCGATCACCGGATTGCCCGCCGCCTCGGCCGTCAGCAGCGCCGTCAGCGCGGGCAGGGATTCTTCGCCCATGCCGTTGATGCGCACCCATCTTTTGTCACCGAACATGGAAAAGGACGCCGCCTCGTCGGACAGCCGCGCCGGATCGTCGCGCAGGGTCGATGCGTCCAGATCGACACGCTCTGCGTCAGGCCCCATGGCCCGCTCCAGCCGTTTGCCCAGCGCCGCGCTCCCCGATTCATCGGGTCCGTACAGCAGGAAGAACCGAATATCGGCAGGCGGTGCGTCGAGCGCCTTTTCAATCTGTCCGCGATTGGCCTTCAACGCTGCTTTTCCCGCGCGGCGAACAGCGCGAGGCGGGACACGATCTGGTCGGCGACCGTCTGTGACAGACGCTCCAGCGCCGTGTCTTCCGCCGCGATCGTCGCATATTCGCTCGACGTGACGTCGATGCCCGCGTCCGACCCCGCCGTGTCGTCAATGACCTGCGTGCCCGTCGCGGTGTCGATCAACTGGTAACGCGCCCGTAGCGTACGCCGCTCGCGCGTGACGGCGGCGTCGGCGCGCAAGCCGAAACCGCTGATCTGGTCGTCCAGCTTGACCACCAGCCTGTAGCTTGGCCCATTGCCGCTCATCGCCGACAACCGGTCATTGAGCGCATTGCGCACCAGCCAGCCGCCCTTCCCTTCGATCGGCGCGATTTCGACATTGCCCAGCCGTTGCGCCACCGCACCCTGACTCCCGCCGCTATAGACGGGACGCAGCCCGCAAGCGGAGAGAGACAGGGCGACGAGGAACAGGGGAACAGTGCGTTTCATCGACCAACCTCTAACCGTTCGGGCTGAGCTTGTCGAAGCCCTGCTCTTTTCTTGACGGAAGAAAAGCCCTTCGACAAGCTCAGGGCGAACGGTTCCTTGTTAGAGGACAAGATTCACCAGACGATCCGGCACCACGATAACCTTTTTCGGCGTCGCGCCATCCAGCGTCCGCATCACATTGGGCGCGGCAAGGGCCAGCTTTTCCAGTTCCTCTTTCGACGTCCCCTTGGGCACGGTAATCGTGTCGCGCAGCTTGCCCATCACCTGACAGGCGATCGTCACCTCATCCTCGACCAACAAAGCCGGATCGACCTGCGGCCAGGCCGCCTCGGCGATCAGTCCCTCCTCGCCCATGTCCGCCCATGCCTCTTCGGCCAGATGCGGGGTCATCGGCGCGACCAGCAGCGCCAGCGCACGGATGGCGGCGCTGCGGCTGGCTGAAGGCCTGGCCTTCTCCACCGCATTGGTCAGTTCATAAATCTTCGCCACCGCCTTGTTGAAGGACAGCGCCTCGATATCCCTGGCGATGCCGTCGATGGTCTGGTGCAGCTTGCGGTCCAAAGCCTTGTCTTGCCCCTCGGCCGCCTTGTCGGCCTCGCCAAACAGCCTCCACAGCCGATTGATGAAGCGCCAGCTGCCCTCGATCCCGCTTTCGGTCCACGGCAGATCGCGCTCCGGCGGGCTGTCCGACAGCATGAACCAGCGCACCGCGTCCGCGCCATATTGGGCGATGATGTCATCGGGATCGACGACATTCTTCTTGGACTTGGACATTTTCTCGACGCGGCCGACCGTCACCGGTGCGCCGCTGTCGATCATGACCAGCCCGTCGCCGCGCCGTTCCACATCCTGCGGAGCGAGCCAGGCGCCCTCGGGCGACTTGTACGTCTCATGCGTCACCATGCCCTGCGTAAACAGGCCTGTGAACGGCTCGGCAAAGCCGATCTGCCCCATATGCTGCAACGCGCGCGTCCAGAAACGCGCGTAGAGCAGGTGCAGGATCGCATGTTCCACGCCGCCGATATACTGGCCGACGGGCAGCCATTTCTCGACCGTCTCGCGATCGAACGGCTTGTCTTTGGGTTGGCTGGCAAAGCGGATGAAATACCAGCTGGAGTCCGCAAACGTATCCAGCGTGTCGGTCTCGCGCCGCGCCGCCTTGCCGCATTTCGGGCAATCGACATGCTTCCAGGTCGGATGGCGATCGAGCGGATTGCCCGGAATGTCGAAGCTGACATCCTCCGGCAGCACGACCGGCAGCTGGTCCTTGGGCACGCCCACGGCCCCGCAATCCTCGCAATGGATGACCGGAATCGGCGTGCCCCAGTAGCGCTGGCGCGACACGCCCCAGTCGCGCAGGCGAAACACGGTGGTGCCGGTGCCCCATCCCTCGCTCTCGGCGCGGCGAATAACCTCGGCCTTGGCGTCCTCGACGCTCATGCCGTTGAGGAAGTCGGAGTTCACAAGGCGGCCCGGCCCCACATAGGCTTCCTCGCCGATGCCCTTGGCCTCATCGCCCTCGGCGGCGACCACGCGCTCCACGGGCAGCATATATTTGCGCGCAAAGTCCAGGTCGCGCTGGTCATGCCCCGGAACCGCCATGACCGCGCCGGTGCCATAGTCCATCAGCACGAAGTTCGCCACGAACAGCGGCAGCTTACGCCCCGTGAACGGATGAATCACCGACAGGCCGGTGTCGTAGCCCTTCTTCTCCTGCGTCTCGATCTCGGCGGCAGCAGTGCCGCTGTGGCGGCATTCCTCGGCAAAGGCGGCAAGTCCCGCATCCTTCGCTTCCAGCGCCAGCGCCAGCGGATGATCCGCCGCGATAGCGGCAAAGCTCGCGCCGAAGATCGTGTCGGGACGGGTCGAGAAAACCTCAAGCTCGCTGATGCCGTCCACGGCCTCGTCCAGTTCGAACCGGAATTGCAGCCCGACCGACTTGCCGATCCAGTTTTCCTGCATCAACCGCACTTTTTCCGGCCACTGGTCCAGCGTCTTCAGGCCCGCCAGCAGATCGTCGGCAAATTGCGTGATCTTCAGGAACCATTGGCTCAGCTTCCGCTTCTCGACCGGCGCGCCGGACCGCCAGCCCTTGCCATCGATCACCTGCTCGTTCGCCAGCACGGTCATGTCGACCGGGTCCCAGTTGACCGCCGACTCCTTGCGATAGACCAGGCCCGCTTCCATCATGTCCAGGAACAGCGCCTGTTCCTGCCCATAATAATCCGGCTCGCAGGTCGCCAGTTCGCGGCTCCAGTCCAGCGCGAAGCCCAGCTTCTTCAATTGCGCGCGCATCGTCGCGATGTTGGATCGGGTCCAGTCGCCCGGATGCACCTTCTTTTCCATCGCGGCGTTTTCAGCAGGCATGCCGAAAGCATCCCATCCCATGGGATGCAGCACCTCATGCCCGGTCATGCGCCGGAATCGCGCCAGCACATCGCCCATCGAATAGTTGCGCACATGGCCGATATGGATGCGCCCGGACGGATAGGGGAACATCTCCAGCACGTAGGACCGCGGCTTGTCGCTGCTGTCGGACGCCTTGAACGTCTGCTTCTCGTCCCAGACGGCCTGCCAGCGGGCGTCGGCCTCCAGCGGGTTGAAGCGCCTTTGCATGGATTCAAGTCCTCAAAATGCATGCGGGCTGAGCTCTTCCAAGCCCAGCCCCCGTTATTCAATAAAATCGGATGAAAGAAAGGCTTATCCCATGATCGCCATGCGGCGCAGGTCGCGCGCCTTGGTCAGGATGACTTCTTCCAGCTTCTGCACGGTCGCGGCCTGCACCGGCGCATCGACCCACTGGCCGCCCTGATTGACCTGACGGCTGGCGGCGACGCGCAGCGCGTCGGCGCGCAGATCCTGGTCCAGGATCGACACGGTCAGCTTCATCCGCTCATTGGGGCTGTTGGGATTGGCGTACCAGTCGGTGACGATGACGCCGCCGTTCGAATCCGTCTGCACCATCGGCATGAAGGACAGCGTGTCCAACGTAGCGCGCCACAGATAGCTGTTGACGCCGATGGTCGTGACCTTCGACGCGGCCAGATCGGCCTTGGGGCGTTCCTTGGCCCCGCCCCCGCATGCGGCGAGCGGCAATAGCGCGGTCAGCAGCAGACCGGCGGAAACAGAAGCGGGTAGGCGGCGGACCATCAGGCATGTCCCATATTGAAGAAAAACGCCCCGCTTCTATAGAGAAGCCGTGGCAATGGGCAAGGGGGCCATGGCATCGCCGGAAACGGTTGGCCGCCCCGCGCGTTTGACTCTGTGTGTTCCGTGCAACAGCGCGGATAAAAAGGTCATGACGCACTACCCATTGCCGGTGTTGAAGTGTAGAAGTTTGGAAAATTCGTCGGTGGGGAAGAGATTCGCGTCATGCGTGTGAATAGGGGACATTTGGCGTTGGCGGGCTCGGCGGTTGCCTTGGCCGGCTTCATGCTGTCTCCTGCGATCGGCGCAGCCACCGATCTGGTCCGCATGCGCGCCGATGTTCCTGTCTCCCTTGGCGCACTTGGCAGTATCTCGTCCTTCACGCCCACGACCAAGGATCCCCGTCTGGCGGCGGCCTATGCCCGGATCGCCGCCTCGGCCGGACGTCAGAATTTTCGCTTCACTCCCACCAGCGGCTCGCTCAGCGGGCAGCGTTCGGTCACCGTGATGGTGCGTGCGGCGGATCTCAATGATCGCGTGTCGGTCAACCGGACGCTCGATCCGGTCAGCATCGCTCCCGTCGCGTTCAGCCTGAACAGCGCGAATAGCTGGCGCAAGTTCGCCCTGCCCGAAGCGGTGGGCCGCAAGGAACTGGATCCGGTTTCGATCGATAATATTGCTGGCGCGAAGAATTTCTCGCTGGATGAAGGCGGCAAGAATCGCTTCAGCACCAAGGTGATGATCGAAAGCCGCCGCGATCCCGGCACTGCCGTCCGCACGCCCAATGCGGACAAGGATTATTCGCTGGATCTGGCCAGTTCCTATTCGCTGACGCGCAACCTGAACGTGACAGCGGGCCTGCGCTACAACAACAGCGTCATCGGCCGCCTGGCCCCCATGACCGACGAGCGTCAGGATAACCAGGCCGTCTATCTGGGCACCGTCTTCAAATTCTGATCTAGCTGCGGCTAGCCTGACTTCGCGACATCGTTAGCCTTGCTTCATCGCGAGGGAGCGCCAGCATGGCTGGTTGCGACCAATTGCGGACCTTATGCCCCCTCCCGCTGGCGGGAGGGGGTTAGGGGGTGGGCCTGCACAAGGTTGCGACAGCCCATCCCGCTGCGACTAATTCGCTCCGCTCATTAAGTCCTCCCGCAAGCGGGCGGGGAATGAGTAAGCGGCCCCTCCCCAAGCCACCCAGCCTCGCCGTACCAACTCCAGCATCATCCTATGTCGGCCCGGTAGTCAGCCCATCAATCGCGGCCCAACCTGAAGCGCCCATGCCCCGCAGCATAGTGTGATGCTTCGCCTGAACCCCACCCAACGCCATCACCGGCATGCCAGCCCTCAGGGCCAGGCCCGCGAATCTCGTGCGGCCCAGCACCCTGCCCCCCGGATGCGACCGAGTAGGGAACAACGGCGACAGAAATATCAGATCAGCCCCCCGCCGCTGCGCCTGCTTCAATTCCCGGGCGTCATGCACCGCCATGCTATGCAGCAACGGCCGCGCCGCAATTCCAACCAACCGCCCATGCCATCCATCCGCGCCCCATGCCGACGCCTGCTTTGCCGGTCCCGCCAGCAGCAACACCAGCCGCCGCCGCCGCGCGATAGCGGCGATCCGATCGAACAGTGCCCGCCGCTCGGCCGCTCCGGTTGCATGATGCCGAAAAAGGATGCCCCCCCGCCCCCGAGGCAAACGGCCCGCGCTCTCCACCAACGTTGCAGCCGAAACCCGTTCGTCAGTCACGAGCCACATAGAGGGCAGATTTTTGGCGTAGCGGCCTGTCATCGCCCTCGCCTATAGCAGCCGCCATGACGACCGAAAGCATCGAAGCCGCAGAGCGCCTGAACGCCGTGCGCGAAACCATGGGGCGCGCCGCGCGCCTGACCGGCCGCACAGCCAGCGACATCAACCTGATCGCCGTCTCGAAAACGCAGGACGCCGCCGCGATCCGCCCGCTGATCGCCGCCGGGCAACGGGTGTTCGGCGAAAACCGGGTTCAGGAAGCGCAGGGCAAATGGCCCGAATTGCGCGCCAAAACGCCCGAGATCATGCTGCATCTCGTCGGCCAGCTGCAATCGAACAAGGCGGCAGACGCCGTTGCATTGTTCGACGTCATCCACTCGCTCGACCGCCCGTCCCTGCTCACCGCGCTGGCCAAGGCGATGGATGCGGCGGGAAAGCGCCTCCCCTGCTTCATTCAGGTCAATATCGGCGCGGAGGAACAAAAGGGTGGCTGCGCCATCGCTGACACCCCGGCCCTGCTGCGCGCCGCGCGCGACGCCGACATTCCCGTCGCGGGCCTGATGTGCGTGCCCCCAGCCGATGTGGAGCCAGCCCCTTATTTCGCGCTGCTGGCAAAGATCGCCCGCGAAGAAGGCGTCGACCGCCTGTCCATGGGCATGTCGGGCGATTTCGAAACGGCGATCATGCTGGGCGCGACCGATATCCGCGTGGGCACCGCCCTTTTTGGGGAACGGCCAGTGCCCGCCCGCTCGCTTCCAGCAAGCGGGCGGGGCATGATCAGAAACTCCCGCGCAACGTAATACCGTATGTCCGCGGTTCGGCCAGATAGGCGGAGATCAGCTGGTTCGCCATCGGCGCGCCCAGCGCGAACTGGCCGGTCGTCGATGTTGCCGGGCTGCTCGATTGCAGGGGGCTGCTGAAGGCGACCTGCGTATAATCCTGATTGAAGATATTCTGGCCCCAGAATTCCACCGCCCAGCGCTGCTGCGGCCCGCGAATGCCGACCCGCGCGTTGAACACGGCAAAGCCGTCCTGCCGCTTTTCGGGGAACAGGTCCGACCCGGTGTTGAAGTCGCTGGTCATGCGCCCGTCGATGTAGAACAGCGCCGACAGCCCGCCGGTGCCCAGCTCCGGCGTCCAGGATGCGCTGACGGTCGTCACCACTTCGGGCGCCTGCGAATTGATCGACCCGGGCAACAGGAACAGCGCCGGATCCAGCGGCACCGCGCCGCTGCTGCTGCCGACCAGCCGGTTGGCGAACTTCGCCCGTGCATAGGTAAACCCGCCCGCCACGCGGACATTGCGCGCCGGCGTCGCCGCCAGTTCCAGTTCCACGCCCTGACTGATCAGCCCCGGCCCGACATCGTCGCTGGCGCAGGTCCGGCTTGCCGACAACGCGCCGTCACAGCCATTGATGTTCTGCACGACGAAGCTGGTGCCGTTGAAGGTGTTCAACTGGAAATTCTTGAACTCCTGCCGGAACGCCGCGATGTTGGCGCTCCATTTGGGCTGGGTATATTTCAGGCCGATCTCGAACGCATCGACCTTTTCCGCGGCAAAGCGCAGGCTGGTCACATCGCCATTGCTTCGCGGCGAAAAGACCGCCGGAACCGGGTTCAGCCCGGTCGATCCCAGCTGGAAACGGTCGAGATTATAGCCCCCCGCCTTATAGCCCTTTGAATAGCTGCCATAGACCAGCAGTTCGTCCACCGGCTTCCACGAAAGGACCGCCGTGCCGGACAACTCCCCGTCGCTTATCCGGTCGTTCAGATCGAGCGCGTTGAGGCCGGTCGAACTGTTGCCGAGGCACCCGAGCGTCAGGATACCGCCTGCCAGCGCCGCCGCGCTGCCCAGCACCGGGTTGGTGGCCAGCGTCGGCAGGCTCGATGCCTGCAACGCCGCGCAGGTCGCATTATTATTATTGAAGTCAGCGGAAAACCGCTTGCTTTCATGCGTGTAGCGCAGCCCCAGCGTCAGATCGACCTGCTTGGTGATGTGAATGATATTGTGGGTAAAGAGCGCCCAATTCTCGCTCTTCTGACGATAGACGGAAGAAACGTCGCCCGATCCGGCCGGAATGGCCGCCAGCGCGCTGAGCCCATTGCCCAGCCCGGTCGAAATCGCTGCGGCCTGCAACGCGGGAACCCCGGCATTGACCAGACCGGCATTCAACTGCGCCTGCGTCCCCATAATCAGCGCCTGCGTCGCCAGTCCGCTGCCGCATGCCGCCAACTGCTGCGCGGTAAGGTTGCTGTTCGCCCCTGCCCCCGCCATCAGTCGGCAGGCGGCGAAACGGCCATAGTCCGCGCCAAAGACGATATTGTCCTCCAGCGTCAGCTTCTCATGCGCATAATAACCGCCGACCAGCCAGTCGAGCACCTCATTGAACGCCGAACCCTGCGCGCGCAGCTCCTGCGTGAAGGTGCGGAACTGCCGATAGGTGTTGGGATCGCGATACAGCAGGTCCGCGCCGCTATAGTCGTAATCACCATAATCCTGGCTCTTGTAATCGCGATAGGCGGTGATGCTGGTCAGCTTCGTCCCGCCAAGGTCGTAATTCACCTCACCGGAAATGCCCCAATCCTTGACCTTGCTGACATAGTCGCGCCCCGGCGTGATGGTCAGGTTGCGGTCATAGGGATCGGTCGGGAAAACGCTGCCTTGCCCGGCAAGAATCGCCGCGATGCGATTGAAGGGCGCGGTGCTGTACCCGCCGCCCGCGACCGGCAGCCGCTCGCGCGTTTCGATATAGGCCGCGCCGCAACAGCTTTCGTCGCGATTGGTATAATCGCCGATCAGCCGGATCGACAGCGCATCATTGGGTTCGAACAGAGCCTGTCCGCGCACGAAATAGCGATCGCGGTCGTTGGTTTCCCCAACCTTGTCGCCGCTAGCATCGACCAGGTCGAAAAAGCCGTCGCGCTTTGACCATACGCCGTCCAGGCTGAGCGCCAGCTTGTCGCTGACCGGGCCGGTAATCCGCCCCGCCAGCCGCCAATAATCATAATTGCCGTAAGTGATCTCGGCCTTGCCCCCCAGATCGAACTCGGGCGCCTTGCTGACGACGTTGATAAGGCCCGCCGACGCATTGCGGCCGAACAGCGTGCCCTGCGGCCCGCGCAGCACTTCGACCCGCTCGATCTCGCCCAGTTCGTTGAGCCCCGCGCCCGTGCGCGAGCGATAGACCCCGTCGATGAACACGGCAACGGAGCTTTCCAGCCCCGGATTGTCACCCACCGTGCCGATGCCGCGTATGCGCGCCGAAGCATTCGCCTCCGATCCGGTCGACGATACCAGCAGGGACGGCGCAAGCTGGTTCAAGGTGCGGATGTCGCTGGCACCACTATTCTGCATCGCCTGGGCGGTCACCGCCGAAACCGCGATCGGCACGTCCGACAGCGGACTAGCGCGGCGCGTCGCGGTGACGATGATGACATTTTCGCCGTCCGCGACGTCCTGCACAGCGGTTTCCTGCGCCTGAACATGGGAGATGGA
This sequence comes from Sphingobium sp. MI1205, assembly GCF_001563285.1. Lineage (NCBI taxonomy): Bacteria > Pseudomonadati > Pseudomonadota > Alphaproteobacteria > Sphingomonadales > Sphingobiaceae > Sphingobium > Sphingobium sp. MI1205. Next base: position 11,530 of record NZ_CP005188.1, on the reverse strand, counting down.
ACCAGCCAGCGCGACCACGCCAGCGGACAACAGCCAAAGATTTTTCTTACTCATTGGACCCTTTCCTCTCCTGCAGCGCGTGGTTTTCCCACATCAACTTTCGGAGTGCGATTATGCTGGCACAGACAGCCAAAGGCAAGCGAACCCAGCCTTTCCAAGCCTTTGCGCACCAACGGCTGACCGATTCCAACCCCCTGTGATTTAGCAGCAACAGTTTAATGTCGCGTTTCCCTAGCGTCGGCTTAATTCAGCGGAAAACGCAGCATCCTGTCGGCTACAGGGACCATCGCCATCGCGCCGGGCCCAACCACGCGCCGAATCTCCCCATGTCCCGCATCCAGCCCCCCGGTCAGCGCTCCCAGAGCAGGCAGAATCAGTTTGGAGGATGACCCGACGAAGCAGCGGCGTGACACATGACGGCCACGCAGCGACAGGCGCAACTTGGGATGGAAATGCCCCGAAATCTCTGGCCGGGGGTCCGCCGGATCGGCTTCATGCCGCAACCAGACGCCATCGACCTCCGCCTCCGCCATGCGCCGCCCGCCCGGCATCTGCGCCATACCCGCATCATGATTGCCCGTGATCCAGATCCAGTCCAGCCGCGCCGTCAGCGCCGACAGCCTTTCACGCGCCCCTGTGGGCAGCCGCGCCGCCCCATCGGCGTCGTGGAAACTGTCGCCCAGCGACCAGACGGATCGCGCGCCCGTCCGCCGCACCAGCGTCTCGATCATGTCCAGCGTCGCCTGGCTGTCATGCGGCGGCAGGAACTGGCCGAAACGGCCGAACCAGCTTGCCTTCTCAAAATGCAGGTCGGCAACCAGCAGCGCCGACCGGGCGGGCCAGAACAGCGCCGCTTCCGGCAATGCCAGAAACTCGTGACCCGCGAACGAAAAGGGAACCATGTCCCGCCTATGCGCGCTCGGGCGCGGCCTTTCAAGAGGGCGGTGAAGCCGCTATGGGGCGCGGCATGGCCCCGCCCTTCACCATCGCCGCGCTCTATCGCTTCGCCGCATTCGCCGACCCGGAGGGCATTGCCGCGCGCTTGCGCGAACTCTGCGTTCAACTCGGCACCTGCGGGACGCTGATCCTGGCGAAGGAAGGCATCAACGGCACTGTGGCTGGCAGCGATCGGGCCATCGCCACCCTTATCGATCATATCCGCGCCCTGCCGGGCTGCGCCGATCTCGACGTCAAATATGCAACCGCCTCGGAGGCGCCCTTCGCTCGCATGAAGGTGAAGGTAAAGCCGGAGATCGTGACGCTGGGCGCGGGAGAGCTTGATCCCGCGACGCAGGCAGGCCGCCATCTCGACCCGGCCGAATGGAACGCCCTGATCGCCGATCCCGACACGATCGTGATCGACACCCGCAACGCGTACGAAGTGTCAGTCGGCAGCTTCGAAGGCGCGATTGACCCCGGCACCCGCTCCTTCCGCGACTTTCCGGCCTGGTTCGACGATTTCGCCGCCCACTTGCGTGATGAAGGGCGCAAACCCCGCATCGCGATGTTCTGTACCGGTGGCATCCGTTGCGAAAAATCGACGGCGCTGGTGCGCTCGCGCGGCTTTGACGACGTCTATCATCTGCGCGGCGGCATCCTGCGCTATCTGGAGGAAATGCCGGAAGACCAGAGCCGTTGGCAGGGCGATTGCTACGTCTTTGACGAGCGGGTCGCCGTGGGCCACGGTCTCGCACCCGGCAACCATGTCATCTGCCGCACCTGTGGCCTCGCCCATCGCCAGGACGCAGCTCATGATTGCGCGGCCTGAACGCCCGACGCTCGTGCGATATTAGGCGGTATCGACATTCAGATGCTGGCGAGCCGAAAACGGTGGTTTTCCGCGACCCGAAGCGCAGCATACTAGAAGTACGTGAGCATCGGAAGCGAGGGAAATCGCCGTTTGCAGGCCGCCGGGGCTGAATGTCGATACCGCCTAGACGATATAGCGGTGCAGGGCCGCACCATGTTCGCGCAGCCACGCCCGCGCCGGCCGGGGATCCTCCCCCAATATCCGGGCATGGGCCGCGTGAAAGGCCGGGCTGTGATCCATATGCAGCAGATGGGCTAGTTCATGCGCCACCGTCGCGCGCCGGATATGTGGCGGACACAGGATCAGCCGCCAGCTATAGCGGATCGCACCGCTCGACGCGCAACTGGCCCAGCGGCTGCGCGGATCGCCTATGCCCACCGACGCCACTTCCAGCCCATTGTCGCGCGCCATGGCGTGACTTTCCGTTTCCAGCACGGCCCTGGCCCGCGCCTTCAGCCAGCGCAGCACGCGCGGTCCGACGGACTCGGGTGGGCCGCCCAGCACCATCCGGTCACCGTCCAGCCGGATCGCGCGGGGTGCGCCAGCCATCCAGCACAGCTGCACCTCGCGTCCCTCCAGCGGGAAAAGCGCGCCGTCGCCCAGCATCACCAGCGCGGGCTGGGCGGCCATCTGCGATCGCACCCACCCTTCATGCCCCTGCGCCCATCCCAGCGCACGATTGAGGTTCGCCTTTGCAGGCAGCGACAGCCGCAATTCCCTGCGCGTATGATCCATCGACAGCCGATAGGCCTTCGCCCCCGGTGAACGGCGCACCCGCACCGGAACGGCAACGCCGTCTATGACGATGACGTTTTCAGAGTTCCCGGTCGACAAGATGATGTTCCCAATCGCCCGCATCCGCTTCCGCAATGGTCCAGCCGCGCACCGATTCCTTCGCCCGGTGCACCGCTTCCCGATCGCCGCTGATCAGATAATGCCATGACGGCAGCGGCTTGCCCTCCCCCCGCAGCCGATAGGCGCAGGTGCGCGGAAGCCAGCTAATCGTCTTCACCTTCTGCGGCGTCAGGCGCACGCAATCGGGCACAAAGCTGCGCCGTTTCTTATAGTTGGTGCATTGGCCGCTATGCCGGTCGAGCAGGCGGCAGGCGACGTTGGTCGGATAGATACGTCCCGTATCCTCATCTTCCGCCTTGTGCAGGCAGCATTTGCCGCAGCCATCGCACAGCGCTTCCCACTCAGCGCGGTCCAGCTTGTCGAGTGGCTTTTCCCAGAAGTCCAAGCGTCACTTGACCCATTTTTCAAGGAAGGCGAGTACCTTGTCCGGCGCGCCCTCGTCCTGGTCCGCCGTTCCCGGATCATCCACGGGCACCAGCGCGACCGGCTGTCCGTCCGGTCCGAACAGATAGGGCGTGCGGCTGTGGCTGACCAGATAATCGCTGCTTCCTTGCGCCTTCTCCCTGTTGAAGATGACGACGAAATCCTTGGCCACCTTCGCAATCTCGTCGGGCGACCCGGTCAGCCCGATCAGGCGCGGGTGGAAAGCGGCGACATAGGTCTTCAGCACCGCTGGCGTATCCCGCTCTGGATCGACGGTGATGAAGATCGGCTGCACCTTCGCCGCGCGTCCCGCGTCAGCCTTCTCGAACTGCGTGAACGCCTGCATGATGCGTTGCAGGTCGACCGGGCAGACATCGGGGCAGTAGCTGTAGCCGAAATAGACCAGCCGGTACTTTCCCTTGAAATCGTCCCACGCCACCTTTTCCCCATCCTGGTTCGTCAGGGTGAAGGACGCGCCGATCCGCGCGCCTGCCAGGTCGCCGGGCGCGTTCTGGGCATCGCTTGATGCGTTGTCGCCCGCACCCATATTGCAGGCGACCAGCAGGGCGGTGAACGGCAGGATGACGGAGCGGAGCGCTTTGTTCATGGCGTGGCCAGCCATGCCCTGCTATGGGCGATTTTGCAAATGCCAACGGGGCTTATCGACGATGACAAGAGGTTTTCCGACTTGGATGGGCGCGGGCCGCGCCGCTGCCATGGCGCTCGCGCTGCTGACTCCGGTTGCGGCGCAGGCGCAATTTTCCGACGGCTATAATTTCCTGAAGGCGGTGAAGGACGCCGATGGGCAAAAGGTCACCGACCTCGTCCAGAAGCCCGGATCGACCGTCATCAACAGCCGGGATGTCACCAGCGGGGAAACCGCCCTGCACATCGTCATCGCCCGCCGCGACAATACATGGCTGTCCTTCCTCCTGGCCAAGGGCGCAAATCCCGACCTGGCGGACAACCGGGGCAACACCCCCCTCATGAATGCCGTGCAGGCGCGGTTCGAGGATGGGGTGCGCACGTTGCTGGCTGGCGGTGCGCAGATCGACAAGGCGAACGGCAGTGGCGAAACGCCGCTGATCCGCGCGGTGCAGCTGCGTGACGTAGGCCTGACGCGCCTGCTGATCGGGCAAGGCGCCAATGCCGACAAGCGCGACACCATCGCCGGCATGTCCGCGCGCGACTATGCGCAACGGGAATCCCGCACGCCCGGTCTGGTCGAAGCCGTGACCGCAGCGAAAAGCAAGCCCGCTCCCTCAGGTCCGGTGCAAGGCCCGGTTTTCTAGAAAACGCACTGGCGTGGGGCGGGGCGCTGGATCAGCGCGCCGTCACCAGCCCAGTTCAGCTGCATGATCCGGGTCGGCCAGCGCCGTCAGCCGCCGCGCCGCGCGCCGGGCAAAGCGCAGGGTCTCCGCCTTGCGCCGCGCCGCCGCCAGCGGTTCGACCGGTGCCGGACGCAGCAATTCGGCATCATATTGGTCGGCGACGATCAACCCCGTCCGCGCTGGCCATAACGCTTCGCTGTCGAACAGCGACAGGTCGAATCCCGATGGAACGGCCCAGAAGAAGCGGTCGCAATAGTCCAGATAGTCCGGCCATTTCATGTCGCCGAGCAGGTCCGCGCGACTGCACTTGATCTCGACAATCGTGATGCGCCCCGCACTGTCGAGCGCCATGATGTCGGCCCGGCGGCCATTTGGCAGCGGCACTTCCAATATGCCGCTCATGTCATGGCGAAAGAACAGCCGCAACGTGCCACGAGCCACCGCCAGCGCAGTGCCATCGGTCAGGGGCGAACAGCCTTCCGCGGCGGATGGAGAGGAACTGTGCATCATCCCCCATGATAGAACAGGTGGGGAACAAAAGAAAAGGCCGGTTCAGGATTATCTGAACCGGCCCGCTGTCCTGATAGGTGCGACCCGAGGATCAGCGATAGAAGATATGATTGTCGATCGCGGCGAGCTGGCGCTTGCCCCAGCTGGGCGAAACGCGGCGAGCGTGGAAGAACAAAGCGCCTTCGGCTTGGCTGTCCCAGGCGTCCTTCATGGCGATCTGCGCGATTGCCACCGCGCGGCGCCAGCTTTCGCTGCCCATGCGAATCGTTGGCATGCTGCCCCCACGCACGAAGCTGAACTGACCCGGCTGATAGACCACGCCGCAAAGGCTGTTGGCGAAACGCCCCGACTTCGCACGATTGATGATGACGCGGGCGACGGCAAGCTGGCCCTCCAGGCTCTCACCCTTCGATTCGAAATAAACCGCACCGGCAAGGCACCGCATATCGCCTTCGAGCGTTTCAGCATCACCATGGGCGCTAACAAGGGCGGAAAGATTATCAGCACGTACATCGGCGCTGTCGGAAGAAACCAGCGGCTGCGCGACTTCGCGCGGAGCGGCGAAAACAACAGCGGGCTTGGCGACCGCCGGAACCTGGTCAGGCTCTTGATTACCCGAAAGGGTAACGACCGAAGGAGCAGCCTCGCTGGCGCTCGACATATCGGCCGCAGTAACCGCCGCAGTGGCGGACAGAGCAAATGCCGCTGTGATCGCGGCCTTCAAACGAAGACTCATTATAACTCAAAAACGTGCGGTTCTTGGCCGGGGACGTCGGGTTAAAAAACCCCAAATTCACAAACGACGTCTGGCCGCCCCCCGTCTGCGTGTTTACCTCCCCCGCCCCCCACGGGCGAATTTGGCAACCTGCGCGTTAAGCGTGGGGGGGCCAGTGCCCGCGCGCGAACACAGAGTCAATCTTTAGGACAGATTAACAGATCGTTTCAGCGGCGAACCGTTCCGCATCCACGATATCGAGTTCGACTATCCACAGATCGGGGTCCGATCGTCGTCTGCGCGCAATATATTGCGCCAGCGACTCCGCCCCCTCCTCTGGCGATGGTCCGCAGCGCAGCAGCTCATAGCCGCCAGAGAGGGTCGAAACCCGCTCATACAGGCCCTTTCGCTCGCCTCTCTCGGCCGCTTCGATCAATATGACCCCGCTGATTTCATCGCCTTTCGCCAGCACCGTGGCAAAGCCCCCGGCTGCTGCAGTCCGCCGGATCAGGACGCCGACCAGCATCGCGCTGGTCAGCCGGTCAACCGGCATAACCGGGCAGGGAAGACAGGGGGAATTGTGATCGCATGAAAGTGCCGGTGCCCCGGCCAACCTCTTCGCCTTCCATGTCGATCAGGCTTGCTTCGGCGACGAATACCCGCCGCTTGCCGCTGATCCACCGGCCCTCGGCGCGGATTCGGCCGGGGCCGATCGGTCGCGTGAACAGCAAATTGAAGGCCGTGGTCAGCAAAAACCGGTCACTCACCAGGCTGTTCGCCGCATAAAAGGCAGCGTCGTCCATCATCTTGAAATAAACGGTTCCATGCACCGCACCAGCGGCATGGAACTGTTCCTCCCCCACATCGAATTCGATGATCGAACGGCCCGCCTCGGGAATCGTCAACTCGGAACGGAAAAGCCGGTTGATCGGCGCAGACCGGTACAGGTTTTCGAGCGCCCGGAAATGCGCCGCCTCGCCGCTGGGCGAAGACGGCGTCTCAGGCTGCGTCACGCGATTCGCCACCGGCCAGCAGCGCATGCAGCGCCTCGGTCGAATTTGCGCCCCGCAACCGGGCGACATTAGCGTCATCGCGCAGATAGCGGGACACGCGGGCCAATGTCTTGAGATGCTCCGCACCGCTATCGACCGGCGACAACAGCCCGAAGACGATATCCACCGGCGCTTCGTCCACTGCATCGAACATGATCGGCGGATCTAGCAGGACCACGACTCCGCTCATCCGTTCCAGGCCGGGTATCTTGGCATGGGGTATGGCAACCCCGCCGCCAAATCCGGTCGAACCCAGCCGTTCCCGTTCGAACAGCGCTTCCGACACCACGTCCGCGTCGAGGCGATAAGCAGCCGCAGCCAGTTGGGCGATCTTCTGGAAAAGAGGCTTCTTGCCATTGACTGAAAGGCCCGTTGCGAGCGCGCCGGGCGCAACAATATCGTTGAAATGAACCATGACCAACCTGGAACAGCCGAGGCGCGCCATGCCCCAAAAAATCGCGCGTCGCCGGGGAATAAAGCCCGGCCCCATAGGCTGCCTGCTGCTCTAGGTCAACTGGCACCCTGGGGCCGTAGCCTGTGTCAGTACCCTGTCAGCCGCGTGGTTCCACCCAGCCGATCGTCCCGTCATGACGGCGATAGACCATATTGTACGCGGATGTCCCGGCATTCAGGAACAGCAGCGCATTGGTGTTGCGCAGGTCCAGCATCATCACCGCGTCCGACACGCTGGCTTCGGGAATATCGACCCGCGTTTCAGCGACGATCAGGGGCGCATCGGCCGGTTCCTCCTCCTCCGGCGACGACGCGAAGATGGTGTAGCCCGCCCCATCCATCCCGTTGAGGTCATAGCCATTGGCGCGCTGTGCCTCTGCAGCCGCTGCCTGCGAATGGCGGTCCTTCAGGCGGCGCATGTAGCGTCGCAACTGCCGCTCGATCTTTTCCGCCGCCTGGTCGAAGGCGGGATGCGCTTCCTGCGCCTCGCCCGCTCCCTTCAGGATCAGGCCGGTCATGACATGACAGACGATATCGCAATGGAAAGCCCCATGGGGCGCAGGCCGGAATGTGACCTGGGCGGAAATCGTGCGAGCGAAATATTTCTCGGCCATCGCCTCCAGCCGGGCCCACACATGCTCCTTGAGCGCGTCGCCCGTATCGACCTGATGTCCGGAAACACGAATATCCATATGCCTTCTCCTTGTTCTTGCCGGGCTGCGGGAAGCAGTCCGGTTGGCGTGAAGCATGAAGGGCAGGACATCGTCCCCGCCTTCAGGCCTCTTCCAGCCAGAGCGGCTTTTCCAGCGTCGCGACGAACGCTGCATGCCGTTCCAGCTCTGCCGCGCTGGCAGTGAAAAGCCGCGCGGGACGAACAGGGCGAACCGCGATACCAGCCGCAAGTTCCGCCCGAATGGCGTCATTCTCCTCCTCTCGTGCAAGACCAAGGCCGATCTGACGGCCGCCGGTCAGTTCGATGTAAAGCTGGGCCAGCAGTTCGGCGTCGAGCAGCGCCCCATGCTTGATGCGGTGGCTGCGGTCGATGCCATAGCGGCTGCACAGCGCGTCCAGGCTGTGTTTGGCGCCCGGATGCAGCTGGCGCGCGATCGTCACCGTGTCGATCATCCGTTCCATCGACACTTCGGACCGGCCGCACAGCTTCAGTTCGTGGTTGAGGAAGCCGAAATCGAACCGCGCATTATGCGCGACCAGATGGCTGTCCTCCAGAAAGTCGAGCAGTTCCTCGACCCCTGCCGAAAAAAGCGGTTTGTCCTTGAGGAATATGTCGGACAGCCCGTGAATCGCCTCGGCGGCGGAGGGCATGGCGCGCTGGGGATTATAGTAAGCGTGGAATGTCCGCCCCGTGGGCACTCGGTTGAAAAGTTCAATGCAACCGATCTCCACCAGCCGGTCGCCAGACGCGGGGTCGAACCCTGTTGTTTCGGTATCGAAAATAATCTCGCGCATTGCCCTCTTCAACCGACTCTGCCGGACTTGTTCTTATCGGCCTGTCTTCGCGCCAAGGCAAGCGACCAAGCGTCTTACCTGGGCCCGCGTATTGGCGAAAGTGGTCCCGCTATTGATGATATAGTCAGCCCGCCGCCGCTTTTCAGCATCCGGCGTCTGCAAGCGCAGGATTCTGCGGAATTTGGCCGGAGTCATGCCCTCTCGCCTCAGCACCCGCTTGCGCTGTTTCCAGGCAGGCGCGGTCACGACGATGACCCCGTCCAGCATGCGCTCGCCATGCTTTTCATAGAGCAGCGGGATATCGAGCACGACAAAGGCGCGGGACCGGTGGCGGCGCAGGAACGCGATCCGTTCTTCCCAGACGGCGGGATGGACGATCGCCTCCAGCGCCTTCAACTCCTGCGGGTGGGCAAACACCGCCGCGCCCAGTTTCGGGCGATCGACGCCCCTGGGTCCGGTCGTGCCCGGAAAGCGCGCCTCGATCGCGGGCAACAGCCTGCCGCCCGGCCCTTGCAACCGATGCACGGCGGCGTCCGCGTCAAACACGGGAACGCCCTCCCGCTGCAACATGGCGGCTACGGCGGACTTCCCCATGCCGATCGAACCGGTCAGGCCATAGATCTTCATCGCTTCACGCCGCCAGCAGCAAGGCCCGCAATTCCTCGTCCCGGTCGCGCGGCGCCTCCGCGTCAAAGAATATGTCGAAGGCCAGCGCAGCCTGCCCGATCAGCATCTCCAGCCCGTCCAGCGCCTTCAAACCTCGCGCCCCCGCAGCCTTGAGCAATCCGGTCTCCAGCGGCGCATAGACGATGTCATAGACCGTCGCATTCTGGGCCAGCGGCGCAAGATCAATGTCCAGCACCGGCTGACCCACCATGCCCAGCGAACTGGTGTTGACCAGCAGGTCTGCGGCGGGAAGGGGGTCTGCCATCCCGATGACGCGCCCCTTCACCTTCGCCCGGTCGAGCAGCGCCTGCCCCTTGGCCGGGTCGCGCACCATGACCGTGATATCCGGAACGCCCAGGCTGGTAAGGGCAAAGAGTATGGCGCGCGCAGCACCGCCCGCGCCGACCAGCACGGCACTCTCGCCCTTCCACTTGTCGCGCAGCAGCGGCTGCAGGAAACCGCCCGCATCGGTATTGGTCCCGATCAATGGCCCGCCGGTTTCGCTGGCGATCGTGTTCATCGCCCCGATCCGCTCGCGCACGCCGCCCGGATCGTCGGTATAGTCCATCACCGCGATCTTGTGCGGTATGGTGACGTTGCATCCCAGCCAGTCGGGATCAGCGCGCCGCTCAAGGAAATAGGCGGACAATCCCTCGCTCGTCACATGCGTCTTGCGATATTCGGCCTCGATACCCAGGCAATCGAGCCAGAAATTATGGATCAGCGGCGATTTGCTGTGCGCGATCGGATCGCCGATCACTTCGGCATAGGGGATGGGGGCATAGGGGAGCTTGTCGGTCATGCTGGCAGAACGCCCCGGATACGCAGAAAGTCAAGCAGCGGCAGCAACGGAAGCCCCTGAATCGCAAACTGGCTACCCTCGACCTTCGCGAACAACTGCGCGCCCGGCCCCTCGATCCGATAGCATCCGACGCACCATTGGCATTGGTCCCAATCCTGATCGAGATAGGCGTCGATAAACGCGTCCGACAGCGGCCGCACCGTCATCCGCACCCGTTCGACATGCCGCCAGATCGGCTCGCCGTTCAGCACAATCACCGCCGCGCTGTGCAGATGATGCACCCGGCCCGACAGCAAGCGCAGGATACGCGCGGCATCCTCCCGATCCACCGCCTTGTCGACCATCGACCCATCGTCCAGGCTCAGCGTCTGGTCACAGCCCAGCACCAGCCCGCCCGGCACGCGCCGCGATACCCGCAGCGCCTTCAACTCCGCCAGCGCATCGGCCAGCGCCCGCGCGTCCAGCCCGTCGGCCCGCAACGCTTCCTTGGCCGCTTCCTCGTCCACGCCCGGCGACAGCGCCTCGAACGGCACGCCCGCCGCGCCCAGCAGCGCACGGCGGCTCGCGCTTTGCGATGCCAGCACGATCATGCGTCACTCCCTTCCGCCAGAACGCGGTCGTTGAACAGGTTGATGATGGCCGCCGCCGCTTCCTCGATCGACCGCCGGGTCATGTCGATCACCGGCCAGCCATTGTCGGCGAACATGCGCCGGGCAAAGGCCAGCTCCTCCTGCACCTTGTCCGGATTGACATAGCTGGTCTCCGGCGCCTGGTTGAGCGAGAGCAGGCGGTTTCGGCGGACCTGCACCAACCGTTCGGGACTGACCGTCAGGCCAACCACCATCGGATGCTTCAATGCAAACAGGCTGCGCGGCGGAGGGGACTGCACGACCAGCGGGATGTTCGCCGTCTTGTACCCGCGATTGGCAAGATAGATGGACGTCGGCGTCTTGGACGCACGCGACACGCCCGCCAGGACGATGTCGGCTTCCTCCCAATTTTCATGACCCACGCCGTCATCATGGGCGATGGTGAACTGGATCGCCTCGATCCGGGCGAAATAGGCTTCGTCCAATATATGTTTGCGGCCCGGCCGGTTGCGGGTTTCCTGCCCCAATATGTTGGACAGCGCGTCCGTCACGCTGTCCAGCGCCGCGACATGGGGCAGGCCCAACGCCCGGCACCGGGTTTCCAGCCGCCGGCGCAACTGGTGATTGGACAGGGTGAACAGCACTAGTCCCGGATTGGCGGCAATCTCCTCCATGATCCGGTCCAGATGAAGATCGGACCTGACCATGGGCCAGAAATGCCTTACTGCCTCGACATTCTCAAATGCGCCAATGGCCGCCTTGGCGATGTTCTCCAGGGTTTCGCCGGTGGAGTCCGACAGCAGATGCAGGTGGATACGCGACATGACGCATATCTCTGTGTGGAGCCTGTGGATAA